>JBBKWQ010000238.1:0-10303 GCA_037969115.1 Ilumatobacteraceae bacterium | reverse complement strand
GTGCCTGGCCACCTTCCCGGCGTATTTCCCGATCGATGTCGCCGTGGCGGTCGTGACGGTGAGCGGCACGACCTCGACGCCGAACCTGGCGACCAACGAATCGGGGATCAGACTGTGGGAGTCGGTGACGATGCCGATCATCGGGTCATGGTGCCACCGGCGAGCGCACCTCGCTCGACGAACCATCGGTGTTTCGCCGATGTTCAGTGGCGGCTCGGCGGGCGGCGAGAAAGCGTTGCGCAATGACCGCGCTGCTGAGTGCAGCGGCGCAGGGCAGCGCCGCAGTCGCGCGCGGGCCCCAGAGGTTCGGCCAGTGTCGACGCCACCACACCATTCCGCCGAGCACCCAACAGACGCTCGACACGACGGTCGCCGCGAAGGCACGTTGCTTCCACCGCGGGCTCGATGCCGTCACGACCGCCACGGCGACATCGATCGGGAAATACGCCGGGAAGGTGGCCAGGCACTGCCCCACGCTCGCAGCGACGCCTTTTCCGCCTCGGAAACCGTTCCAGACCGGGTAGCAATGTCCGATCACCGACGCGGTTCCCGCCACGTGCGCTCCGATCGGGCCGGCTACGGCTCCACCCAGTCCGCTCGACAGTGCCCCCTTGCCGATGTCGCCGACCAACACGGTGACGCCCGCTCGGGTGCCCAACACCTTCAGTGCGTTCACGCCCCCCGGATTCCCGCTCCCGCTGGAGCGCAGATCGACGGCACCGGCCGACGCGCGTCGGGCAACCAGGTCGGCCGTCGGAATCGTGCCCAACCCGTAGCCGATGGCAGCCGCTCCGAGAACGCGTGGGATTCGCACGGACCCCGACGGTATCGTTGGTGGAAGCAGCGTTCATCGCTGCTATGTTTTCGTCGCTCTCAACGAGACGAAACTCGCAAATAGGCCCCCATCGTCTAGCGGCCTAGGACACCACCCTTTCAAGGTGGCGGCACGGGTTCGAATCCCGTTGGGGGTGCGAAAGAATTAACTCTCCAGGTCCCGTGGTGAAGTCTGGAGTTCACGCCGGCCTGTCAAGCCGGAGGTCGCGGGTTCAAGTCCCGTCGGGACCGCTACGGGGTCGCCATCTGGCGGCCTCGTTGTACATACGGATCACGTCGACCACGACGAGATCTACACGGTCGAGTAGCTCAGTCGGCAGAGCACGCGCCTGAAAAGTGCGGGGTCCGGGGATCGACGCCCCGCTCGACCACCAGGAGCAATCCAACCCATCGGCACCGCTGAGCATTCAGCCGGGCGTCGTGGGCGCGCTGTTCGTGGGAGTCCTTCCGGTGACCACGTCACCGAGCAGTTCGGCGGCTCGCTGCGCATCGATGGGCACGAACGTGATCACTTCGTTGTCCCGACCTCGGTCACCATCGCACACCACGCTCCACAGCCCGGATGTGCCGCCGTCGACCACGGTCAATTCGGCATCGATGACGCCGCCGCGCCACACGCCGAAGGCCTTCCAACTCAGATTGCTGGTGAGCACCAGATCGAGATCGTCGCGTTCGTTGCGGTCATCGCGTTCGTCGAGTCGATCGTGCTGCGTTGCTGCCCGAGTCTCCATCTCGCAGCGAGACACCGTGAGCGGGACGCGATCGTCGGCCGCCGGCCGCGGTCGCAACCCCAGCCACTGCATGATCAGCACCGGCAGCATCGACAGCTGGGTTCCGGACACCACGACATCGCCTCCCACGTCGTAGGACGACATCACCGCACGACCGTCCCGTTCCCACCCGACCCAGAGCGCATGGTGAAACTGCCCCGCGATGCGTTCGAGGTGGACGGCTCGATCGGGCGACACGGCGGTACTCGCCATCGCGGCGGCAAGTGGATCGAGACCATGAACGCCTGCGATTCCGCAATCGGCGAAGTGGTTCGGTGCGGACTCGAGCGGTTGGGTTCCGGCTGCGATGTTCGAGAGCGTCACCAGATCGTCGGGCTCCACGACCAGCTGCCGCAAAGGTGTGCTGAACATTGTCATCAGAAAATTCCTCCCAGGATGTTTGTCACGCCGCCGCCGACGTCGCTGACGAAATCGGAGCCGGCGTCCCATGCGTCCGACGCCAGGTCCGACGCGGCGTCGACGGCTTGATCTGCGTACCGGGTACCGGCGTCCCACGCATCGGCCGCCAGACCGGTTCCGACGTCCCATGCGTCGGAGGCGAATTCGGTGATGTCGTCCCAGTGATCGACCACCTCGGCGCCGAGCCAAACCGCCCCGGTACCCACGACGAGTGCCCCCGTCACGGGGTTCGGCGCGATCAGGAAGGCCGTGCTCGAGGCGCTGAACGCAGTGCTCGCGACATCGGCGACGTAGCCGGCGCCTTCGCGTTCGAAGGCGTCGATCGGGTTGCCCTGCTGGTAGAGGTCCCACGCGCCGGTGGCCGTGGAGTACAGACCTCCGGCGATTCCGACCCGGCGTGTGACGAGCCGCATTCCGGGCGTGTTCAGAAACCCGATCGCACTGCTGAAGCGCGATCCTTGGCCGAGCAAGCGGCTCGTGCCGCCGGCCTGTCCGAGCATCCAGTTGAACAATGCGCCGGACTGGAAGATCAACGGACGACCCGAGGCGGCCTTGGCGATCTTGCCCATGGCGATGGCGGCTTTCACGAGCAAGAACCTGTCGTCGCCGTACTCGTTGACGACCTCGGCCGACACCGACGACCCGAGTGCACCCTTCAGCCAGTCGATCACGTCGTCGAACGACACGTCACCGGTCAGCGAGGTGATCGATCCGAACAGATCTCCGAGCCACGCCTCGTCGCCGATGTTGGATCCATCGAGGAACTGCGGCATGGCCGTGGTCAAGACGTTGCTGCCGACGATGCGATCGATGGCCGGCAGCCATCTCGTGTCGAGCATGTCCGCCGTTGCTCGGAGCGTCGCCATCGCGTCGGCGGCTTCCGAGTCGTGGCAGCGGAGACCGCCCAGATCGTCGATGGAGGCTGCGGTCTTGCCTCGAAGTTGGGCGAGCAATACCGGGTCGTACGTCAACATGTCTGCCTCCTCGACCGATGGTGGGAGGCCGCTCACCTGGAAGGGAAAACGACGACGACGTTCGTGGCGCCGGCTCCTACTCGTCGGCTCCGGGCGCCGGGCACGACACGGACTGGTCGGGACCGACGTCGTTGCTCAGCAGACGCGCGTACGCGTCGGTTGGGCCGTCGGCCCGTGCCTCGCATGCGTCGGACGCCGTGGCGAACGGACCGAAGAAGATGACGTAGATGGGCTCGCCCCCGCTGTTCTGGGCGAGCGATGAGCAGCTCTGGTCGGTCCGGAGATAGTTCGCATCGTCGTACGATTCGAGCGCCGCCTCGATGCCTTCGGCCGTGGCGTCGGTTCCCACTGCGCTCGCCACGACCGTGATGTAGCCACCGTCGCAAGGAGGCGCGACCATCTCGTAGCTGTCGATGCCGAGATCGCCCGGCACGGCGCCCGGCGATGTGCCCGGGGCTGTGGTCACAACGGGCAGCGTGGTGGACGGGCGGTTCGTCGACGGCGGCAACGTGACCAGCGGCGATTCACCCACCGACGTCGGGGAAGCGACCACCGTGGTGTCCGGGCCGACGATGGTCGTCGGAGCCGTGTCGAGCGGCACCGAAGTTGTCGGCGTCGGCACCAGCGTGGTCGTGACGAACGGTTGGTCGACCACGGTCGTGGTGGTTCCCGGAACCACGCTGAGGTTGTCGTCGCCGCTCCGGACGAACTGCCAGATGCCGAGCGCCAACACGACGGCGGCGACGGCACCGAGTGCGAGCAGGCCCCGAACGTCCCAGCGGTCACCGTCGCTGGCCGGGAGCGCGGCGGTCGGTGCCGTCGCCGCCGAGAGCGTCAGTCCACAGTTCGCGCAGGAGGTCACGCCCGCGTCGTTGGGGGTGCCGCATCTCGGGCATGCGGTCGGCTCCTGTGCCATCGCAGAATATTACAGTCTGGTAACAGACAACGAAGCGTCAGGAGGGCCGACGAGCGCCGCGGAATCAGCTGCTGAATTGGGCCGCAATGGCTGCCTCGACCTGCTCGGGAGTGACCCCACAGGCCGCAGAACCTTCGCGTAGAACGTTCAAGGCCTCCTCGGCGCCGTCGAGCAGGCCCATGCCGATCAGCGTCGCTTCGTCGGCGATCGCGTACGACTGGTCGATCGCGCAGTTCGCCACATTCGGCTCGACACCCTGGTCGACCAGGAGGCCGAACAGCGCACCGGCGACGCCTTCAGGTGCTGCGGTCGGATAGCCGGACGGATCGACGGCAGGACCCGCCGGCTCGGTCGACTCGGTTGGTTCTTCGCCCGGTTCTGGCGGAAGCGTGGTGGTCGTCGTGGTCGTGGTGGTGGTTGTCGTGGTCGTGGTCGTGGTCGCGGCGGCGAACTCGACGATCTCGGCAGTTCCGCTCGACGTGTCGGCGCCGGCATACACGGCCACGCCGGCTACGGCGAACGCCACGACGCCGACGCCGGCAAGTGCGGTCTGCGGGCCGGGAATCGGCGCCGCCATGCGGACCGATCCCTCCCGTGCGACACCATCGAGCCCGAGCCAGCCGCGCTCGTCGGCCCAAACCAGCAGCGGCGGCATGGCCACGAGCGCCGCGAGCAACGCGATCGCCACGTTCAGCGTGACGATCACACCGAAGTCACGCAGCAGCGGCAACGCCGACAGGATCAACACGCCGAAACCGCCGATGGTGGTGGTCGCCGAGGTGAAGAACGCACGACCGGTGCGCGACGCGGCCGTGTCGGTGGCGTCGCGGGGTTCGAGTCCGCGCTGACGTTCCTCGATGTATCGACCGAGGATGAGTACACAGAACTCCGCACACGACGCGATCACGAGCGGGCCCGACACGGTGGTGAGTGGGCTCAGTTGAATCCCCAGCAGCCCGACGATGAGTGACGACGCACCCACGGCCATGAACACGGGCACGAGCGCGAGCAGGGTCCGACTGAGACTCCGGAGCCGCAGCACCAAGAACAGCCCGGCAAGGCTGAGGGCCAGATAGGTGAGCGCGGCACGGTTGGCCGACAGGTTCTCGAGCAGGCCGATCCCCACCGTCGCCAGCCCGGCCGGCACGGCGCGAACTGGTGACTGGCCACTGGGAAGGTCGATCAGCAGGATGCTGTTCGCATCCGGTGAGAGCGCATCGATCCTCGCTGCGAGGTCGCTCTCGAGGTCTTCGACGAGAACGGCGCGGTCTTCGAGCGAACTCGCGGCGAGTCGCAGGTTGATCTGGGTTGCGGTCGGGATCTGGACACCGTCGACCTCGTCGAAGTGGACCAGCGCGCTGCCGATATCGGGTGGCATCACGGCGGACGCCGCGTAGATGTCGTTTTCGGTCGGCGGGAGTGGTGTCGCGCCATCGATGTCGATGATCTTCGACATGGTGTTCACCAGGCTCGACGTGGCCACCACCTCGGGGCGCTCTTCTGCGTCGGCCGTGAAGTCCTGGATCAGATTGATGACGTCCTGGTCGTACACGTTGTTGGCCTCGACGAGGATGCCAAGCGTCGTACCGAACCCGGTTCGGTCGACGAGGAAGTCGACATCGGCGACCGTCTGGCTGCCCTGGTCGATCCACTTGAGCGGATCGGACTCGATCTTGGTGCGACCCTCCACGAGCACACCCCCGACGAACAGGGTGATCGCCGCGATGCCGAGTGGGAGTCCCATGCTGGTGGGTAGGCCACCGAGCTTGACCACGATTCGTTCGACGAGTGACGGACCGCGCTCTGTGGTGGGCGACTTCCATTCGCGGATGCCCAGCGCCGTCGCCGGCACGATGATGCCGACGATCACGAGCATCGCGACACCAACGGCGAGGAGTACGCCGAAGTCGCGGATCATCGGAACCTTCGAGATGCGCAGAGCGAGGAACGCCACGATGCCCGTGACGGTCGCGGCGATCAACGGCGGAGCCACATTCGCCAGCGTCTCGGCGATCGGGTGCTCTTCCCTGTCGAGCACGACCTCTTCCTCGACGCGGTTGTGGATCTGGATCGCGAAGTCGATGCCGAGACCGATCAGGATCGGCAAACCGGAGATGGTCACGAGTGACAGGTCGATACCGATCAGACCCAGGAACGAGAAGCTCCACGCCACCCCGACGAGCACGGCGAGCAGAGGCAGCAGCCGCCAGCGCACCCGGAACATCAGCGCGAGCACGATTGCCATCACCACGAGCGCAGCGAGGCCAAGGGTGAGCATGCCGCCCTTGAGGTAGTCGTTGATCTCCTTCAGGTAGACCGGCGAACCGGTGACGGTGAGATCGAAGCCGTCGAGCTCGGCGGTCTCGAGCACCTCGAGCACCTTCTCGGTGCCGGCCGATTGCTCGTCGAGGCTGGCGTTGCCCTGGAGCACCACACCGCCGACGGCAGTCTGCTGGTCGGGGAAGGTGCCGGCAAGCGACTTGCGGATGCGCCGATCGGCCTGCGGGGGCGCTTCGACCGCGCCGTCGACCACGGCGTACCCGGTGTTGTCGTACACGAGCAGGTTCGCCCAGTCGCCGTTGTCGGGACCGATGATCTGCTGGTCGGCCGGGATGGCACCCAGACGGGCGAGGGACACCGTGACGTCGCTGATGCGCACATCACCGGCGGCTTCGTCGCGTGTGGCCGCGGCGGTGAGCGCATCGCGGCCGGGGCCAACCACGAGCGCTTCGCTGAAGGTCATGGAGGTCAGTGGTGTGATGACCGAGGCAACTTCGGGGATCGCCGCGAGGTCCTCGTTGAGTCGGGTGAACGTCTCGAGGTTCTTGCCCTGGATGAGGTCAGCGACGTTGGCGTCGGAGCCGTCGGACGCGGTGAGCAGCAAGATGACGGTCTCGCCGCCGAAGTTGCCCTGGAACTCGACGTTGTCGATGGCCGTTTGCGAGTCGGGGTTGAGGTAGCTGTCCTGGCCGGTGGCGAACTCGATCCGTGTGGCACCGAAGCCGAGCAACACCGTGATCACGACGATCGCAGCGGTGACCAGCTTCCAGTTCTTGCCGAGCCAGACACCGAGATTGCGCCAGAAGTTTTCCATGGTGTCGAAAGTTAGCCGTCCGACTCCCGTCTCACGAAGAGGCGAAGGACCCATCCCGACGCCGCCCGGGCCCACACGACCGAGTTGCGTACACTTCAGCACATGTCGTGGGAACAGGTTGCTGCCGGGATCCGACTCCCGTTCGATGACCGGGTCACCATTCCGAACCTCCACGAGTACCCGCTCGAAGTGGCTCGGGTCGATGCAATCACCGACGTGGAGGCAGCTGCCTACGACGCCGCCATCGAAACCTTCGCTGCGACTCTGAGCCCGGGCTCGACCGTGGCAGTGGGGGCAGGCAGCAGGGGGCTCACGGGGCGAGTTGAACTCATCCGCGGAACGGTCCGCGCGCTGCGGTCGCTCGACGCGTCACCGTTCGTGGTGCCGGCAATGGGCAGTCACGGCGGCGCCACCGCTGAGGGTCAGGTGAAGATGCTCGAATCGCTCGGTGTCACCGAGCAGACCGTCGGTGCCGAGATCCGGTCCACGATGGACACGGTCGTCGTGGCCACGACCAGCGATGGGGTCGAGGTGCACCTCGATGCCCATGCCGCTGCAGCCGACCGGTTCCTGCCGGTGAACCGGATCAAGCCACACACCTGCTTCAAAGGACCGATCGAGTCGGGCTGCACCAAGATGGCCGTCGTCGGATTCGGCAAGCAGCCGGGCGCAGCGATGATCCACTCACGCGGTCCGGTCGAGATGCGCGATCGATTGCTGCTCGGCGTGGAGGCGCTGCGAAAAACCGGCAAGTTACTCGGCGGCATCGCGTCGATCGAATCAGGCAGCGGCGAGGTCGTCGCGGTCGAGGCTCTCACGCACACCGACGTCGGCGGCGATCGCGAGCACGAGCTCACCGAGTACGCCCGCAAGCTCGTGCCGGCGTTGCCGTTCGAGGAGATCGACGTCCTGATCATCGACAAGGGCGGCAAGGACATCTCCGGCACGACCATCGACCCGAACGTCACCGGGCGATTCTGGGTGAACGGGCTCGACGACCTCAGCAAGCCGAAGGTGTCGTCGATCGTGCTGCTGTCGATCACGGAGGTCAGTGGCGGCAATGCGCTCGGAATCGGGTTCGCCGACTTCATTCCCGCGTCACTCGCCAATGCGGTCGACTGGCAGAAGACCTACGTGAACTGCTTCACGGCGGGCACGGCCGGAATGCGGCGGGCCCGCATGCCGATGGTGCTGGCCGATGACGACGCCTGTATCCGCGCTGCGCTGTCGATGTGCGGCCGAGCATTCGACGAGCCCAAGCGCGTGGTGCGGATCGAGTCGACGCTGCATCTCACCCGCTGCTGGGTGAGCGACGCCCTGCTCCCGTAGCCGCGGCCGCCGAGTTCAAGCGATCGCGCCGATGACCGGTGCGTCAGGTGCCGTAGCCGAAGCCGAGATCGGGGGCCGTCAGCAATGGCGCGTACGGCACGCCGGCGGCTTCGCACATTGCAGCGCAGGTGCCGCCACGGTCGACGATGAGCGTGACCAGAACCGGGTCTGCCCCGAAGGCCCGAACGACCTCGACCGCCTCCATCAACGAGGTGCCGCGTGTGGTGGTGTCCTCGGTGATGACCACCTTGTCGCCGGGCTCGATCGCTCCGGCGAGGCGGCCCGTGACACCATGATCCTTCGCTTCTTTCCGAACACTGAAGCTCCGGAGGTGCCGCCCGCGTGTCGCTGCCACGGCGGCGACGCCGTACGCGACCGGGTCGGCACCCATCGTCAGCCCCCCGATCGTCGTGGCATCGGCGGGGATCACCTCCAACATCGCGTCGGCGACCAGCACGATGCCGTCGGGCCGACACGCCGTCTGCTTGGTGTCGAGGAACCATGTGCTCCGAGCGCCCGACTTCAGCGTGAAATCGCCACGTCTGACCGAGTGGGCGAGCACGTGCTCGCGCAGTGCATCGAGCGTCGGTGAAAGCGGAGGCAGCTCATTCATCGGCGCCCGACCCTACAGCCCACTCGACCGCTGTCCCTGCCCGACAACATTCGCGTCCGCGCTGGGGAGAATCAACGCGGACGGGGCAGAATGACCTGATGTTGCTCACAGAGATCGACCATGTCGCCATCGCCGTGCACGACCTCGACGCTGCGATCGCCTACTACGCCGACGCGTTCGGCGCCACCGTCGACCACCGAGAGGTCGTCGACATCGACGGTGTCGAAGAGGCGCTGCTCAAGGTGGGCCACAGCTACGTCCAGCTCGTGGCCGCCCGCCGCGACGACAGCCCCATCAAGAAGTGGCTCGACAAGAACGGCGAGGGCATCCACCACGTCGGATATCGCGTCGAAGACTGTGCTGCCGCGCTGGCGTCGATGCGCGCTGCCGGGGCGAAGCTCATCAACGAGGCTCCACGGCCGGGGAGCCGTGGCACCCTGGTTGCCTTCGTCCATCCGAAGGGCAGCTTCGGCACGCTGATCGAGCTGGTTCAGGAATGAGCAACATCACATGACCTCGATGCCCGCAGCGGTGCTGTGGGACATGGATGGCACTCTCGTCGACACCGAGCCCTTCTGGATCGCGACCGAGCGTGCGCTGGTCGAGTCGCACGGCAACGAGTGGCCCGACCATCACGCTCACGCGATCGTCGGATTCGATCTGCTCGACTCGGGGGCCTACATCGCCGAGCACGGTCGCGTCCCCATGACACCTCGCTCCATCGTCGATCATCTGCTCGACGGGGTCGTCGCCAAGATTCGAGAGGCGATGCCGTGGCGGCCCGGAGCGCTCGAACTGTTGCGCGCGCTCAATGGCGCTGAAATACCGTGCGCACTGGTCACGATGTCGTGGCAACGTTTCGTCGACCCAGTGCTGGCTGCGCTGCCGAGCGGCACGTTCGGCGCCATCATCACGGGTGACAGCGTGGCGAACGGCAAACCGCACCCGGAGCCGTACCTGAACGGAGCGGCCGCGCTCCATGTCGACGCTGTGCGTTGCGTTGCCATCGAGGACTCGCCGACCGGCGTGCGTTCCGCAGTCGACGCGGGATGTCATGTGATCGCGGTGCCCAATGTGAAGACGATCGACGCCGGCCCCAACGTGACGGTGATGGATTCGCTGGCGGAGATCGACCTCGACTGGTTGGCGCGCTGGTGGACCGCTCGTGCGTGACGAGGACGACACCGCCGTCCCGCTTCGAGGGGCGTCGGTGAGCGGTGACGACGTCGGCGACGATCCGGGGGCGACCGGCGGCGAACACGACATCGATCCGGATACCGCCTTCGATGTCGAAGTCGAGAGCGCAGAGTCAGACGCAGACGCAGACGCAGAGTCGGACGCAAACGCAGACGC
>JBBKWQ010000237.1:0-3420 GCA_037969115.1 Ilumatobacteraceae bacterium | reverse complement strand
GTCGCGCACCCACCCCCCGGACACGTGTCGCAATGGCCGTGGTGCCGAGCCCCCATTCGGCACCACGGCCATCCGCTCGCCCTGTGTTGCGGCGAGCGTTTCGCCGTTGCACGTTCCGGGGATATCGACACTGGTGTGCTGCCCGGCTCGCCATCGAGGAGATCCCTGCCACACAATGACCACACGACCTCTGACGACGGGCGGCGATCGCCGAACGTCCCAGCCAAAGGCTCCGCTTGGCTTGCCCGCATGCGGGCCGCGAGGTGGCGCAGGCTGAGCCCAGCGGCTTCCGGAGCGTCACGAACGTGTTCGCCGACCTCGAACGCAAGCCTGGTGGCTTCGATCGTGCTTCCCTGATTGGCCCTACACTGCGACACATCGCAGGAGACACGAATGTCGCGAACGGCGACATGATCGACGTGCTGTGCTCGCCACCGAGTGGCGATGACAACTGATCGCGAGCCGTCGTTCGTCCACAGGCCACCACCGAAGGCCGTCTGGTGGGCGATTGCGGTCGTGGCGGTCCTCATGGCGGTTCTGGCGCTGAGCCGCCCGTACTGGCCTTCCGCGATCTCGAATGCCGATCCGGGCGAGCTGACCGAACCCGAGCTGACGTTGCCCCCCGACGTGCCCATGGCGCGGTTCGTCGACGCCACCGACGCATGGCAACTCGGCCGGGTCGACCTCGGTGCGGACGTCGACGCATCCGCAGGAGGAGTCGCCGTCGCCGACATGGACAACGATGGAGATCTCGACCTGGTTGTCGCGAACGGCCGAGCAGCGATCGTTCCGTGGGAGAACGGCGCATACGGTGAACCGACCGATCTCGGCATCGACGAAGCCGTCGCGGTCACGGCAGCGGACGTCGACGGCGATGGTTGGACCGATGTCCTCGTCGCTCGGCGTGCACCCGAGGATGTCATCGTGTGGGGCGGTGGAACCGCTCGGACCTCGCTTCCCGGTGGCAGCCGCTCGAGCGGTCTGATCGCCGCTGACCTCGGCGGCGATGCACGACTCGACGTCCTACGTCTGGGTCTCGGCGAAGATGGACAGGGCGAACCGGACGTGATCTGGATCGCAGAGGACGATCGGTCCTTCGTATGGACCGAACTTCCTTCGTCGGATCGGCCCTCGCTCGCCGCCGAACTCGTCGACATCGACGAAGACGGTCTGCTCGACATCTGGATCACTCGCGACCTCGGGTGGGAGATGGGCCCAGACTCCTTGTTCTCTCGACGGGCCGATCGCGCTGGGACCTGGGTCGATATCGCGGCGGAGCTCGGCACAGCGCTCGAAGTTGACGGCATGGGCATCACGGTTGCCGATCTCGATGCCGACGGCTCGCTCGACGCCTACGTGTCCGACCTCGGCGACAACGAGGTGTTGGTCAACCGAGATGGCGCCTTCGAGCAGCTCGACGACACCGGCGCCGCCAGGATTCGGCCTCCCGGGGCGTCGCAGGCAGTCGTATCGAGTTCGTGGGCCTCGGGTGCCGCCGACTTCAACCTCGATGGGCGACTTGATCTCGCGGTGGCCAACGGAGGATTTCCCGGTCGATCCATCGTCAACAAGATCCCCGATACCGAGATCGCCGTCGACGAGGCTCCTGCGGTCTTCATCGGCGACGGATCAGGTCGATTCGTCGACATGTGGGCGAGTTTCGACATCGACAGCACCTTGGTCGCACGTGGGATGAGCGTCGCCGATCTCGACAACGACGGCGACGACGACATCGTGATGACAGGACCTTCGGGCGCCCTCCGAGCATTCCGCAACGACGCAGTCGGGCCATCGCTCGCAGTCCGACTCGGACCGGGTTGCAGAGTCGCCGGAGCCGTCGTCGACGTGCGACGAGGCGACGTCACGTTCCGCACGCTGATCGCCCCCAACAGCTACGCCGGCGCACATGGCACCGACGCGATCATCGGAACACTCGGTTCACCGGTGGAGGTGGCCGTCGAAATTCCCGGGAGCGGATCTGTTCGTCGCGAGATCGCGGCGATTGCCCGGCGCACCACCGAAACCTTCAACTGCTGACAGGTCGTGGATGAGCGAAATCACCCTCGTTGCAGCGATCACACGCGATGTGGCCGGTGCACACCAGCCAATTTGGTCGGGATGGGGAGATTCGAACTCCCGACCCCCATGCTCCCAAAGCAGGGCAAGAACTCCTTTATTGCTTGCCGACGATGAGGCATTTGTGCGGTCCCGGTAGATGATTAACGTGTTGGCCCGGTTGGGCCCGGGGACCGGTGCGACCTATGTTCTCAGTCGAATTCTTTCAGAAGGTCGGTGGTGAGCGGGTCGAGAAACCCGACGACGGTGGCCTCGGTCTCGAGTTGCAGCGCAGTTCGCAGGTCGGTTTCGGCGGTGTGGTTGAGGGTTCGTTTCATCGCTTCGACTGACAGGGTCGGAAGCGCAGCGAGTTGCCGGGCGACCGTTGTTGCCTCGGCGATGAGTTGGTCGTCGGGCACGACCCGCCAGGCCACGCCGAAACGGTGGAGGTCGTCGGCCGAGTACCGCTGGCCGAGGAAGAGCATCTCGCGTGCCGTGTTCAACCCGACCAGCGCAGGGAGCAGCGAGGTCACTGCTCCCGTGACGAACAAATTGAGCGACACCTCGGGGAAGAACCCGACGGCGCTCTCTGCCCAAATGGCGAAGTCGCAGTTGATCGCCCACTCGAAACCGCCACCGACGGCCCATCCGTTGATTGCGCCGACCACGGGTGTGCGACCGAACACGATTGCCTTGGTCGCACGCTGTATCGCGTCGACGAGGTCGCGGGCTTCGGCCTCGTTGGCGGGATGTGTGTGTTCCTTGCGGTCGTCGCCGGCACAGAATGCACGACCGGTACCGGTGAACACGATCGCGCGGGTGGAAACGTCGCGGTTGGCGTCGTCGAATGCGATGGCCACGTCATCGATCAGCTGGCGGTTCATCGCGTTGAGGCTTCGGGGCCGGTCGAGTGAGATCGTCCGAACGCCGTGGTCGTCGAGTTCGGATCGAATCGTTGCGTACCGGAAGGAATCGCTTCCATTGTGATTGTTGCCCACCGTGTGAGCGTAGTAGCCATGGCCGATGCAGCCGTCCAAGGCACTCGGCCCGACGATCGACGAATTGCTCGCTGAGCGTGCTCGCACCCACACCGATCAGGTATTTCTGCGGTTCGGGTCGGGCGATCTCACGTTCGCCGAGGTCGATGCCCGAGCGGCGCGGCTGGCCGCAGGGCTGGCGTCAGTCGGCGTGGAGTCGGGCGCAAAAGTGCCGGTCCTGATGGCCAACAGCGCCGAGTTCGTGATCTCGCTGATGGCCCTGTCTCGTCTCGGAGCGGTCGCGTGTCTGATCAACACGGCGTTCAAGGGGCCGGCTCTGGCTCACGCGATCGGAGTGACACGGGCACGCATCGTGCTGCTCGACAAG
>JBBKWQ010000236.1:0-11507 GCA_037969115.1 Ilumatobacteraceae bacterium | reverse complement strand
GCGATGTCGAGCCGACGACGCATGCCGCCCGAGTATCCCTTGACGATGCGGTCGGCGGCGTCGACGAGATCGAAGCGCTCGAGCAGTTCCGAGGCACGGAGCTTCACGTCGGATTTGGGCATGTGGAACAGCCGGGCGATGAACTCCATGTTCTCGCGACCGGTCAGTCGTTCCTCGACCGCTGCGTACTGACCCGTCAGGCCGATGCGCTTGCGAACCTCGTTGGGGTGAGCCGCCACGTCGATGCCGTCGACGAACGCGGTGCCCTCGTCGGCGCGAAGCAACGTGGTGAGCACGCGAACAGCTGTGGTCTTGCCGGCGCCGTTCGGCCCGAGTAGGCCGTAGACGGCACCGCGCGGCACGGCGAGATCGACGCCACCGAGTGCGACGTTCGACCCGAATCGTTTCACCAGCCCGCGCGCATCGATGGCCAGGTCAGATTCCATGGTCGCCAGTCTGCCCGTCGACCACGACCGACCGGACGCCGGTTTCGTGGTGGTTCACGTCACACCGAACGGAACGTGATCGACATACGTGGACCCGTGGTGCGTTTGACCTTTGGCACCGTGTGCTCCCATTCGTGCTGACATGCGCCGCCCATCACGAGGAGATCGCCGTTTCCGAGATCCCATCCGGTGGAATGACCGCCACCCTTCGGCCGCAGCTTGAGCGGCCGCGGCGCGCCCACGCTGACGATGGCGATGACCGGGTTCGTGACCACATGGGCATGACGATCGGCGTGCCAGGCAACCGAGTCGTTGCCGTCGCGGTACAGGTTGAAACCGATCGAGTCGAAGGGCTCGTCGTATCGCTCGGCAAGACTCGTTCGCAACGTCGTCAAGAGCGGGAGCGGCTCTGGTTCGCCGTCACTCGCCCGCCACCAGGCGGACAGCCGCGGCTCGTCGACCAGCGAGTCGTACATCTTGATGTCGCGCCGCTGGATCCACGTGAGCTGGTCGTACAGCAGGTCGAAGATACGGTCGCTGCCCTGCAGCCACCCCTTCGCCAGGTCGACCCACGTAGTGGAGTCGAGCTGATGGCGGACCGCCTCGCTATAAGCGAGATCGGCCTCCGGTTCGACCGTGCCGAACAACGATCCTTGCCAGGCGGCCGATGGGTACACGTGTTCGATTGTCGCGGATGGGGCACCCAGCGTCAAGCTGCGACACACTGGTGTCATGATCGTCATGATCGACGACCCCGCCGATACCCGCGTCGCCGACTACGTCTCGCTGAACGATCCGGCCATGCGCCGCGAGTTCGAGGGCGACGTGTTCTTCATCGCCGAGGGACCGACAGCTGTCGGGCGACTGATCGCGTCCGACCATCGCATTCGTTCTCTGTTCGTGTCCGCTCAACGACTCGAACGAACGCGTCCGCTCATCGAGTCGCTGGCGGACGACACCGACGTGTTCGTCGCCGATCGAGCGGTGCAGAACCGAACGGTGGGTTTCGATCTGCATCGGGGCCTGGTCGCCTCGGCCGAACGGCGGCCACTCAGCACGATTCAAACTCTGATCGCCACGTGCGATCGAATCGCGGTGGTCGAAGCTCTGAACGACCCCGAGAATCTCGGAGCGATCGCCCGCTCCGCCCGAGCCCTCGACATCGGCGGCCTCATCCTCGACCCGACGTGCATCGACCCGTACTACCGCCGCACCGTCCGCGTCAGCATGGGCGAGATCCTGTTCCTCTCCGTCGCCCGTGCGACCGACTGGCCCGGCGATCTGAACCAGCTGATCAGGGCAGGATTCGAGATCTGGGCGCTCACGCCCGATCAGGCGGCCGACAACATCTGGATGCTGTCGCCTCCCGACCGCCTGGCCGTGATGTTCGGAGCCGAGGGTCCCGGCCTCACCAATCACGCGTTCGGCGCGGCGACTCGACGGGTTCGACTGCCCATCGCTCCCGACGTCGATTCGTTGAACGTTGCCGCGGCCGCCGCGGTCACGTTCGGCATCATCGGACGTGGGCGTCACTGACGTGATCGAGCGCCTGCCCGACGCGGAGGGTTATCGAGACCCCGACCCATTCGCAGGGCCCGACCACCCGATGCGCAAGATCACCCGGTCGATCGCCTTCGACACCTGTGACGACGACGCCGAAACTCCGTGGAGCCCTGATCGCGCGGTACGGGTGGCCGACCTGTTCGATGGACTTGCGGCGGAGTGGAGCGAGCGACAGGTAAACGCCGACAAAGCGGCCCCCGTGAACGACGCCCTCTCACGCGGCAACGTCGACCTGGATGTCGACTGGCTCGAACTCGGCACCGGAACCGGAGCGGGCATGCGGCTGCTCCACGGGCGGGTCGCGTCGCTCGTCGCCACCGACCTGTCGAGCGAGATGCTGCTCCACGCCCCCGACGGTCTGGCGCCGAAGGTGCGAGCCGACGCATCGATGTTGCCCTTCGTCGACGATCAGTTCGATGCGATCCTGCTCATCAACATGCTGCTGTTCCCGCTCGAAGTCGATCGGGTGCTGCGTCCGAACGGAGTGATCGTGTGGGTGAACACCAAGGGTGACCAGACGCCGATCCATCTGCCGCCGCGCGACGTGGCCGCGGCGCTGCCGGGCGAGTGGAACGGTGTCGAGTCGCGGGCGGGCTCGGGGCTGTGGTGCGTTCTGCGTCGCAGCCTGCCGCACTGACCTGACAGGCTCCGCAGATGGCCGAACATCGCATCTCCCGCTTCCCCGTCCCCGAGCTCGCCGACCTGCCCGACGACATCCGTGAGCGGATCGAGGCCGTCGCCGAACGGTCGGGTTTCATCCCGAACGTGTTCCTCGCGCTCGCCCACCGACCCGAGGAGTTCCGCGCGTTCATGGCCTATCACGACACGTTGATGGACAAGAGCGAAGGGCTCTCGAAGGCGGAACGCGAGCTCATCGTGGTCGCCACGTCGGCCGTGAACGACTGCCAGTACTGCGTCGTGGCGCACGGTGCGATCCTGAGGATTCGTGCGAAGAATCCATTGATCGCCGATCAGGTGTCGGTGAATCCGTGGAAGGCCGATCTCACCGAACGCGAACGGCACATCGTCGAACTCGCACTGCACGTGTGCGCCGATTCGGGAACGGTGCTGGACGACGACATCGAGGCGATGCGAGCCAACGGCTTCACTGACGACGAGATCTGGGACATCGCCGCGATCGCTGCCTTCTTCGCGATGTCGAACCGCGTCGCCAACTTCGCATCGATCCGACCGAATGACGAGTTCTACGCCATGGGGCGTTGACCAGTCCCGATTGCTCCGGCCAACGGCACTCGGAGCGCCGAGGCATGACGAGGTTGAGCGCCGTGATCAGCGTCTTGACGATTGCCACGAGCACTTGTCGCGCTGATAATGGACTGACTGGGCGCTGTCCCGGCGCCCGACACGAAGGAGTAGCCGATGGCGAAGTATCTGTTGCGAGCGAACTATGTGGGCGATGGTGTGAAGGGGCTGATGACCGAGGGCGGCTCCAAGCGACGTGACGCGGCTCGGGCCGCCGTCGAGTCGGTCGGTGGCAGTCTCGATTGCATGTACTACGCGTTCGGCGACACCGACGTGTACGGCATCTGCGACGTTCCCGACGCCGCCAGCGCCACGGCGCTGTCGCTCCTCATCAACTCCAGCGGAGCGGTGACCCTCAATCTGGTGCCGCTGATGACCGCCGAAGATCTGGACGAGGCCGCTTCCAAGACACCGACGTACCGCGCACCAGGATCGTGAGCCGAGCGCGAACTACTTGCGCTTCTTCTTCTTCTTCTTGCTCTTGGCAACGGCCTCGCCGCGCTCTGCCTTGTATTCAGTGACGACGTCGCCTGCGGCGCGTCCCTTGTCGTCGAACTCGGTGTAGGTCACTTTGACCTCTTCGAAGTTGTTGGCGATGGTCACCATCGGCGGACCGGCCTCATCGTCGCCGGATGCGCTCACGTGGTACGACGTGACCATCACCATCTTCAGTTCGTACTTCAGATAGGTGACTCGTGCGCCGCCGTACGTGGCGGTGAGTTCGATATCGAGTTTCGGCACCACCTCACCTCGCAAGCACTTCTCCAGCAGCTTGGGCGCGGCCTTCTCGTATTCGATGGTGAGTACCATGTCGTCGACGATCGCCGACCCGCGACGGCGACTCTGACCGGTCGTGGCGCCACCCGGTCGATGCACTCCCCAGTCGAGCGAGAGGACCTCGACCCACTTGTCGTGCCGAGCTTCGTTCGACTCGCCGTCGATGCCGTCGTACTTGGCGAATACAGCCATGTCGGTGCCTCACTCTCTACGTTGATCTCGCCTCACTGGCGCTCGCCGCAAACTATCGCGCCGCACGACGCCTCATCCCAGGCGAGACGACCGCCTGGCCGCTACCGTCGCCGATGCCGACGGGACCCTCCAGGACCGCCGGAGGCGCGGTCCCGGAATAGAGCACACTGCGTCTACGTTGAATCACTGTTCGGGCTATTCGCGGTCCGTGCAGGAGGACCACCCGTTCACATGAACCGACGACGTGTACTGGGCGCCGTACTCGGGGCCGTTGCGCTCGTTCTGCCTGCGTGCAGCGGTGGATCCGACAACGCGACGGCCAACGCAGAGGAACCCACCGGACCGACGATTCCGGCTGACCCGATCGCGATCCAGGACGCATCTGCGACGGCGATGGGCGACGTCACGAGTGTTCGCTTCGAGTTGGACCGCTCTGGCGCGCCGATCTTCATCGACCGGTTCGAGTCTTTGAGTCTCGAACACCTGCTCGGTCGCTTCTCCGCGCCCAAGTCCGCCGAAGCACTCATCGACGTGCAGGTCAACGGCTCGCTCAATACGCAACTCGGCGCGATCGCCCTCGACGACGAGGTGTGGCTGTCGAACCCGGTGACCGGCGTCTACGAGCCGCTCCCCGCCGGCTACGACCTCGACCCGTCGAACTTCTTCGACCCCGTGAACGGCTGGCGACCGTTGATGGCCGGGCTCACCGGCGTGGAGTTGATCGGCACGGCGGATCGCGGTGGCGACCGGTACCACATCCGCGGCACCGCCCCTGCGGCGCAGGTCGCCGACATCACCGCCGGGCTCGTTCGCAACCAGGACGTCGTGGCCGACTTCTGGATCCATCCCGTGACGGCGCTGGTGACCACGGCTGAGTTCACCACCGTCTTCGGCGATGAAGAGACCACCTGGCTGCTCGATCTGTCCGAGTACGGCGAAACGTTCGAGATCTCTCCCCCACCCGACGCCTCGGCCGAAGCGTCGACGGAGGGGTGACGTGACACGATCCGAACCCGATACCCCGAGAGCCGGAGAAGCAAGTCCCCGTCGGTCGCCTCGCGCCATCCTTGCCGCCGTCGGCTTCAGCGTGTTCGTCGCCGCCGATGACCTCACGGTGGTCACCACGATGCTCCGCCCGATCATCGGCGACCTCGGACTGGTGCTTCCCGACGGTCTCGACGATGCGGCGTGGATCGTCAACGCTTACCTCATCGCATTCGTCGCGGTGATGCCGATCGCCGGCCGGCTCAGCGACGTGATCGGTCGCCGTCGGACGTTCCTCTACGCGTACGTCACGTTCATGATCGGCACGATTCTGATCCCGCTGTCGACGAGCCTGGCCCTGTTCGCGGACTCGCCGTTCCGCTGGTTTCTCGCCGGGCGGGTGCTGACGGCGATCGGTGGTGGTGCGATGGTTCCTGTCGCACTTGCGGTCGTCGGTGACGTCTATCCGATACGTCGCCGTGCTCGCGCGCTCGGCACCCTCGGCGCGATCGAGACGATGGGCTGGGTCTGGGGACCGCTGTACGGAGCCATGCTCGTGCGATTCCTCGACTGGCGCTGGCAGTTCTGGCTCAACATCCCGTTGGCCGTCGCCGGGCTCGCGGTGTCCTGGTGGGCACTCGCCGAGCACGACCGGCCCGAACGTGGCAGCCGCATCGACTGGCTCGGCGCCGGGTTGCTCACCACTGCCCTCGTCTCGCTGAACCTTGCACTGCTCGGCAGTGCCGAGATCCAGGGCGTCAGCGGGCTCGACGAGTTGCGCGGCGGCAGTGGCACCGACCTTCGTTGGTTCTATCCCGTCGCCGCCGTCGCGGCCGCGGTGTTCATCGTGCAACAACGCCGCTCGGCCGACCCGCTGGTCGATCGTGCGCTCTTCGGCGGAAAGAACCTCCGCATCGCGCTCATCGTCAACTTCGTCGTCGGCGCTGCGCTCATCATCGCAATGGTCGACGTGCCGCTGTTCATCAACTCGGTCGAGTCCAGCATCGCCGATGCTGCCGTCGTGAGCGGCTGGGTTCTGTCGGCGCTGACGGCCGCGATGGCTCTTGCGTCCTACCTTGGTGGCCGCCTCACCGAGCGCACGTGGTATCGCCCTCCGGTGTTGGCCGGGTTGGCCGCGTCGACCGCCGCGTTCGCCTGGATGGGCACCACCTGGGACGCAGACACCCCGTACGCGATCTTCGCGCTGCAGCTCGGGCTGCTCGGCGCGGGGTTCGGGCTCACGATCGCCCCCACCACAGCCGCAGTCGTCGACGCAGCACCCGACGATCAACGAGGCGCTGCGGCCGCCATCGTCATGGTCGTTCGACTGCTCGGCCTCAGCGTCGGGCTCTCGGCGCTGACGGCGTGGGGCCTGGCCCGGTTCAACGCACTTCGCCCGACGATCGAGCTCCCTCCCATCAACGACCCCGACTTCCAATCTGCGCTGTTCGAAGCGCAGTCGACCCTCACCGCGCAGGCCATTGCCGAGACGTTCGTCGCTTCGGCCGTCGTGGTCGCCGCCGGCTTGGCGTTCGCAATCGCGATGCGCCGACACATCGCAGACAAAGGATCCACCATGAGCACCGAACATCAACCCCAGCATGGCGACGACGTCGACACAGACGACGTCGACACCGTCTCCCACGAGGCCCGACCCGATTCGGGCGGCGGCATCGTTCAGTTGCAGCGCCGGATGACCTGGGTGCTTGCCGCGCTCGGCATTCTGGTGCTCGCTGCATTCGCGCTGATCGCCGTGCTGTTCTCCCAGCTGTCGACCGCTCAGGACGAGCTCGCCGACACTCGATCGCAGCTGTCGGTGGCGCAGGACGACATGAATCGGGTCGAGGCAGGGTCTGCGTTGTTCGCCTCACAGGTGACCGGATTCCAGGAGCAGCTCGTCGCCCTCGAACCCGAGGTGTCCGCCGGCGTCGACGCCGCGATCGAGGGTCTGGAGGCTTTTGGGTCGACCACGCTCGACTTCAACGTGTCGATCGACGAGACGATACCGATCAAGACCGATTTCGTCATCGACCGCGAGATCGTCGTGCCGATCAAGACGTCGATCCCGATCAACGAGAGCTTCGACACCACGATCGTCGTCGACACCCCGCTCGGTTTCAGCGTGCCGCTCGACGTCACCGTGCCCGTCGACATCGAGGTGCCGGTCGACCTCGAGCTCACCATCCCGGTGAACGAGACGATCGCGATCGATCAGAACTTTCCGGTAGAACTCGATGTGCCCATCACCGTCAACATCGCGGAGACCGAACTGGCGGCGATGATCAACTCGCTCGCTGAAGGTCTCGAATCGTTCCGCGACGCGCTGGGCGGTTTCACCGGCTGATGCTTGCGACGGCCAGGCCGGTCAGTGTTCGTGCCGATGGGGATCGAAGTGCTCGACCGGGTCACAGTCGTCGTGATCGACGCCGTGCCCATGATCGTCGACCAGTACCGCGTCGGGCCCGAGCCGGAGCACCCGACCCCCGTACGCCTCGGCGAGCAGGCTGGGCGTGAGCACGTCGGCCGGCGCTCCCGTCGCGATGACCGCCCCCGCCAGCAGCACCACTCGATCTGCTCGCCGCGCTTCGTCGAGGTGATGTGTTGAGAACGCCACGGTCGATCCCGCCACCTTCTCTTCGTCGATCACCCGCAGGATCGTGTGTTGGCTGGCGAGATCGAGCCCGGTGATGGGTTCGTCGAGCAGAAGAAGCATCGGTCTGCCGATCAGTGCCTGCGCCACGAGCACTCGCTGACGCTGACCGCCCGACAAATCGCCGAAGCTGCGCCGCTCGAGATCGGCGACCTCTAGACGTTCGGCGACCTCGTCGATCTCGACGTGATCGGCGCGTGTGATGCGCCCGAACAGCCCGGCGCTCCGGTAGCAGCCCATCTTCAGAACTTCGGCGACCGTAAGCGGCAGCCAGCGGTGATGACCGTGTTGTTGGGCGACGAACGAAGCGGTGACCCCGGGTCGGCGACGCACTGATCCGGTCGAGGGCTCGATCAGGCCTGCCATCAATTTGAGCACCGTGCTCTTGCCGCTGCCATTCGCCCCCACCAGCGCCGTTGATGTTCCGGCCTCGAATCGCAGGCTCGACGTGCGCAGCGCAACCACATCGGAGAAGCGCACTGCGACGGCATCGAGCTCGATCACCGCGGCCTGAGTATCGCCAGAGTTGTTGCCAGTGGACATGGGAATGGTTCTCAGTATAGTGCGTTCCGTGGCACGAATGGCTCGACGAGGCATGGCGTCGACACTCGTCGCGGTCGCTTTCCTAAGCGCCTGCGGTGGCGGCGATGACGGTGGCAAGTCGCCCGCCGACGGCACACCCGTGGTGATTGCGACCACGTCGATCTGGGCAGACATCGTGAGCAACATCGTGTGCAATGGGTCGGCAACGGTGTCGAGCATCATTCCCGCGGGCACTGATGCGCACGCGTTCGAACCCTCGTTGCAGGACCGGGCAAACCTGGGCAACGCTGCGCTCGTCGTGTCGAACGGACTCTCTCTCGAAGAGGGCCTGCTCGACGTCGTCGATGCGGTCGCGAGCGAAGGGGTTGGCGTCATCGCCGCGAGCGACTCGATCGACACGATCGAGCAAGACCCGCATGTCTGGCAGGACCCAACCCGCGTCGAAGCGTTCCTGCCCGTACTCGCCGACGCACTGATCACTGCCGGGGTCGACGCGGGGTCGGTCGCCACCTGCACGGACGACTACATCGCCCGACTCGACGTACTCGACGCCGAAGTCGATGACCTGCTCGACGAGCTCCGACCCGAGCGTCGTGTGCTCGTGACCAACCACGATTCCCTGCGCTACTTCGCCGATCGATATCAACTCACGGTGCTCGGCGCGGTCATCCCCTCGGCGAGCACCCTCAGCGAGACGAATCCGGCCGATCTCGAAGCGCTCGCCACGGCCATTGCAGACCACGACGTCGGGACGATCTTCGCCGAGGAGCAACACAGCCGCGCCGATGTCGACGCACTCGCGAAGCGAGTGGGTGATGTCGACGTCGTCACGCTTTTCACCGACGCTCTCGGACCGACGGGCAGCGGCGCCGACACGTACATCGGGCTCATTCGCACCAACGCCGAACTCATCGCCGCGGGACTCGAGCGCTGATGCGAACCTTCACCCAACCGTGGGACGTCCTGATCGCGCCGTTCATCGACAACCCGTTCATGCAGCACGCGCTCTGGGGCGCCCTGCTCACAGCACTCACCACGTCGGTCGTCGGCACCTGGGTGGTACTGCGCGGCATGAGCTTCCTCGGAGACGCACTGGCGCACGGTGTGCTGCCGGGTATCGCGGTGGCCTTCTTGATCGGGCAGAACACGACCGTCGGCGCGCTCGTTGCCGCAGCGTTGATGGTGGCTGGCATCTCGGTGATCAAGAGCCAATCGCCGCTGCCCGAAGACGCCTCGATCGGTGTGCTGTTCGTCGGTTTTCTCGCCCTCGCGGTCGTGATCATGTCGACGAAGAGCGCTTCGTACACCGGTGACCTGAACCGGTTCCTGTTCGGATCGATCAGTGGCGTTCAGACCGACGAACTGGTTCGTCAGGCCGCAATTGCCTTGATCGTGCTGGCCGGCGTGACCGTGCTGTATCGATCGCTGCTGGTCACCACATTCGACGAACACCTCGCCGCGGTGCTGGGCCTCCGACCACGGTTGGCCCACGTCGGACTGCTCGCGCTGGTAGCGATCGCCATCGTCGGATCGTTCAACACCGTCGGCAACCTGCTCGTGTTCGCGTTCCTCGTCGCGCCCCCGGCGGCAGCAACGTTGGTGGCGAGACGGGTGCCTGCGATCATGGTCGTTGCCGTGGGGTTCGGCGCGATCGCCGCCGTCGCGGGCCTACTCGTCAGCTTCCACCACCGAACGGCGGCAGGCGCCACCATGGCGCTCGCATCCGTCATTCTGTTCTTCGTCGTCCTCGCCGGCGCCCGTCTGGCCACCGCCCTCACGCGACGGCGGTCGGTCGCCATCCGCTAGTGCAACGTCGGGCAACGTTTGGCGTGTCCTGAACCGGCACATCAGGGACACGGCTGAGTCTGGTTTCGGGCCGAAGGCGCGTCGGAGGCTGGACACGCCCCTTACACGTAGGCGGCGATCGCCGTTCGAGCGGTAAAGGACGGCCTTTCACGCGGCTCGTCGACACGGGAGCGCTCGGAGGTATACCGCTCCTCAGATGACAGCTCGCGCTAGCAACATCACCGATTCGAATCGTCGCGTGATGCGCAAAGCGTGACCGCGTGCGACGAAGCTTCAAGTTCCCGATTGCCGGCCGGCGGACGCGGGATCTTTGGCGGCTGGGTACGCGGTCCGACGTCGACTCGTAGGGAGCTGAAGAACCAACTTTGCGGCCAACAGCCGATCGATCTACCAGGTACTCAGTGGCCCCGGATCGACGAGTTTCAGCACCCCTTGTCAAGCCCGAACCGTCGTACTGGGCGGCGCCTCGGATCGGACCGCGACGGATCCATCGGCCCGCTGCCGGGAGGGAGTCAACCTTTCGTCGAGCGCAGGTGTGCAAGTATGAGGTCGGGCGATGGCGTACGGGAGGCGACGGGGCCTTGGTCATTGGGCGATGGTGGAGTGGACGCGATCTGATCAACGGCGTCTTCAAGGGTGGTGGGGCGAAGGGGATCGCGTACGCCGGGGCATTGATGGCACTCGAGGAGTCGGATGTCGACCAGGCTGGCTGGTGGTTCGGCGCTGTAGCTGGCGCCTCGGCGGGGGCAATAACGGCCACGTTGATCGCCGCCGGATTGACGCCGAGTCAGATCGTCGAGGAGACCAGTGTGGGACTGCCTTCCGTTGGCAAGCTGCGTCCCTGGTCAGCGGTGGCGCTCGCCACGGGTATACGGGACACCGCTCTCGACAACGACGGCCTTCGATCCTGGCTGGCAGAAATCCTAGGCCGCCAGTTCGATGTCGACGATGGCGACAACCTGACGTTCAAGGACATTGATTCATCTGGCATTGAACTCTTCGTCGTCGCCCTGGATCTTGCCTCTGGCTTACCAGTGGTGTTCAACCACCGCACGTCGCCGGACTGTTCAGTCATCGAGGCAGTTCTCGCAAGTTGCGCGATTCCTGGTGCATTTCCTCCGGGCAGGATGGCTCTGGATACGGCCAATGGCTACTTGGTTCGACGATTGGTCGACGGTGGAGCATGGGCCAACTATCCCGACTTTGTGTTCCGAGACCCTTCCTTCGCCGCCTGGGTCGATGATGTCGGCTCCGCTGACGTGTCGATGGCATCACTCCAGTCA
>JBBKWQ010000235.1:0-14899 GCA_037969115.1 Ilumatobacteraceae bacterium | reverse complement strand
GTCACCGACCAGCGAGGCGTTGTCCGGCCGCAGGGCGCCGGTTTCGACGCCGGCGCGGTCGAACAGTCCTAGACAGCCGAGGCGTCAACCGAGCTTGTCAACCGATTGCCGGTGCTGCGTGGATCTCACAATTCGCCGGCGTCGAGGAGGGCAAGCACTTCGGCTGCCCGTTCCCGAACGGCCGGAAGATTCGTCAGCTTGCGCATCGCGGCGATCTGACGGGCCATGCGATGGTTTCCGCGGAGTGACTCGGCGTTGCGCGCAAGGAAGTCCCAATACAGCGTGGTGTACGGGCAGGCCTCGGGCCCGACTCGTTGTTTCGGGTCGAAGCGGCACGTTCGGCATGAGTCGCTCATCTTGTTGATGTACGCACCGCCGGACGCGTAGGGCTTGGTCGCCATCATCCCGCCATCGGCGAACAACGCCATACCGATCACGTTGGGCAACATGACCCACTCGGCGCCGTCGACGAACGCAGCCCACATCCAGTTGGTCATCGCCCCCGGTTCGATGCCGGCCGTGAGCGCCAGGTTGCCGAGCACCATCAGTCGCTCGATGTGATGGACGTAACCGTGGTCGTGCACGCGGCGAACCACGTTGCCGACACACGCCATCTCGGTCTCGGTGTTGCCGGTGAAGGCCGGCGGCACCGGGCGTCGAGCGGCGAGGTGGTTGTGATCGCGATAGTCGGGCATCCACAGCCAGTAGGCACCCCACACGTACTCGCGCCAGCCGATCACCTGCCGGACGAAACCCTCGACGGAGTTGATCGGCGCCGCACCAGCGCGGAACGCGGCCTCGGCCGCTTCGACGACTTCGCCGGGATGGAGCAGACCGATGTTCATCGATGTCGACAGCACTGAATGCGCCAGCTTCCACTCGGCGGTGAGCATCGCGTCCTCATGCGGCCCGAACGCCGCCAGACCCGTCGTCACGAACTCATCGAGCCGGACCAGCGCCTGTGCCCGCGTCACGGGCCACGTGCCGTCGGGATCGGCGCCATATGTGTTGGCCGGCAGGCGCTCGATGACGTCCAGGTCGATCTCGTCGAGCTCGAAGCGGCTGATCGACGGC
The DNA here is from genome assembly GCA_037969115.1 of Ilumatobacteraceae bacterium. GTDB lineage: Bacteria > Actinomycetota > Acidimicrobiia > Acidimicrobiales > Ilumatobacteraceae > JBBKWQ01. The sequence goes on along the minus strand of JBBKWQ010000235.1, from coordinate 13,825 downwards.
CACGATCGCCCGTCCCTCGGCGGCGACTCGCGGTTGTCGCCGTCGAAGTTCCACCGGCCGGCGACCGGTTCGGGTCCGTCGGGACCGACGTCCATCAGAACGCCGAGTCGGGTCCGCTGCCAACGGTAGAAGTCCTCCATCTTGAGCTGCTTTCGACCGTCGGCCCACGCGGCGAAATCGTCATAGTGACAGAGAAACCGCTCGGTGCGGACCAACTCGACGTGGAGCCGTTCGAGCAGGATTCGGCCGTCCCAGCTCATCGGTTCCGTCGAGACGACGCGCTCGACGGCGAACTCCTCGACATGGTCCTGAAGCCCTCCTTCCAGCGTGGACGCCCGGCGGTGGTCGACCTCGAATCCCTCGGCGCGCAATTCGGCCGCGAAGTGACCCATCGCCGACAGGACGAGATGGAGACGCTGTCGATGCCACCGCTTCGACGCGATCAGGGAAGCGCTCTCGACGAGCAGCACGCGGCACTCGAGAGGGAGGTACCGGCCGAGTGCCCCGCCCTCACGGTCGAGTTGATCGCCGAGTACCCACACCGTCGGGATCGGCACAGCTGCCATCACCGCATTCTGCCGAGTCCGCTGCTCCCTCGCCCTGTTCTGCGCCTCATGAACGCCCGGATCGTTGATGGTGTGTGACCACGGCGGGCAGACTCGAACGCGACGCGCTGGCAGACTCACGCACATGGCCGAGCCGCTCAAGAACATGTTCGGAGCCGAGATGGTTCACCGCGCCGCTGCGACGATTGCGGCGGTGCACGACGAGTTCGACGTCGAGGCGTTCACCGCTGCGGCGCTCGACGGGTTCGAGGACCTCGAACTGACGCCCCGCTGCCGGCAGATCGCCGACGCGATGGCGGCTTTTCTTCCCGAAGATCGGGAGCGGGCGATCGACATCATCGTGCAGTCCCTCGGCCCCGAACTCGAGAACTGTGATCCTGCCGATGCGCCGCCGAGCGGCGATCCGTCGATCGACGACAATCCGATGTCGGGCTTCGTCTACATGCCGCACGGCTACTTTCTCGCCGAGCACGGCGGCGATCATTTCGAAGCGGTCATGCGGGCGAACTATGAGATCACCAAACGGGCAACTTCCGAGTTCAGCATTCGAACTCCGCTGCGCGACCACACCGACGCGACCCTTTCGATTCTCGAAATGTGGGCGCGGGACGACAACGTGCATGTCCGCCGATGCGTCTCCGAAGGGACACGCCCCCGACTGCCGTGGTCGTTTCGACTGAAGGCGTTTCAGGACGATCCGACACCGGTGATCGCCCTGCTCGAGCTGCTCAAGGACGACCCGGTCGAGTACGTCCGCCGTTCGGTCGCGAACAACCTCAACGACATCGCCAAGGATCATCCGGCCGTGGTCGTCGAGGTTGCGACCCGTTGGTTGGTCGACGCCGATGACAATCGTCGTCGCCTCGTTCGCCATGCGTTGCGCACACTCGTCAAGGCCGGCGATCCAGGTGCGCTCGACGTACTCGGCTACGGCGCGGGCTCGCCCGCTCGGGTCGGAACGGTCTCGATCGAACCGGCGACGGTGGAGATCGGCGACAAGGTCGAGATAGAAGTCGCCATCGACAACCCGAGCGAGCGCTCGTGCGGCGTGCTCGTCGATGTGCGGTTGCACTTCGTCAGGGCCAACGGCACGACGAGCCCCAAGGTGTTCAAGGGCGCTGAGTTGAAACTCGAAGCGGGCGCGTCCGCGCTCGTTCGCAAGACGGTTTCGGTGGCCCAGCACACGACCCGAAAGCACTACCCAGGCGAGCACGCCGTCGAGGTGATCATCAACGGCAGGTCCCAGCGGGTGGGCGCGTTCACCATCACCGCATCGGCCGTTTCACCTGCGTAGTAGCCCGCACGGCGACATGCGGGTCTGGGTCCTTGCGTCGGCAGCGCTTCGGGGCGGGCAGAACTCGGAGCGTTGTATCATCGATCGAGCTGAGAATTCTGGGGGATGGGTCATGAACGGACGGAGAATCTGGGGAATCGCTCTCGGGTTGCTGATGGTGGGTGCCTGCGGCGGCAGTGGCGGAGGCGATGAGTCGGGCGGGTCAGACAGTGACCCGGTCGAAACCGTGGCCGAGTCGCTGCCTGAAGCCAACGATGCTGCCAACGATGCTGAGGAGTTCGAGGAATCGGTCGACGACCTGGCCGACGATCTCGAGTCCGCGCAGGACGCAGTTGGCGGTGGAGGAGCGACTTTCACGGCGAACGGGCAGACGTGGGAGTTCCCTGGGGTGCTCTGCGCGTTCGGTGAAGACCAGATCGGACAACCAGGAGCCGTGTTCAACCTGTCCGCCATCGGCGAAGGCCTGCAGTTGTATGCCTCGATCGACGATTCGGGTGCGAGTCACAGCTTGAGCTTGAACGACATCGAGAACTTCGATGACCCATCCGTCTCATTGTCGATCAACGGTTTCGTGGCCGGAGTGGTCGGAGCACCGGCTGAATTTCTCACGCTCGACGGGAAACAGGTCACCGCCGACGTGCTGATGATGGACGACAAGACGGGCCAACCGATCGAGGTTCCGGCACAGCTGACTGCGACGTGCCCGTGAAACCGGCGTTCGTCCACCCCGATCGCTGATCCGGCTACGACTCGAATCGGAGACATGACCATGCAGATCTCTCTCGAAGGAAGACGGGCATTCGTGACGGCCGGCGGAGCTGGCATGGGCCGGGCGACCGTGCTCGCGATGCATCGGCTCGGCGCAACGGTGTTCACGTGCGATGTCGATCCTGCGGGGCTCGACACGCTGCCCGACGGCGTGTCAGCGTCGGTGTGCGATGTCACGAGTTCAGCGGAGCTCGATGCCCTGTTCGATCAGTTTCTTCCGGATGGCCTGGACTTCTTGATCAACAACGCCGGAGTTGCCGGACCGACCAAACTCGTCGAAGACATCACCGACGACGAATGGCGTCACACCATGGCGGTCTGCATCGACGCACAGTTCTACTGTGCCCGTCGCGTCGTCCCCGTCTTCAAGGCCCAGGGTCATGGGGCGATCATCAACCTGATTTCGGGCGCCGGCTTGTTGGGTTATCCCAAGCGTTCGCCGTACGTCGCGGCGAAGTGGGCGGTCACCGGCTTCACCAAGACGCTGGCGATGGAGCTCGGCCCCGACAACATCCGCGTCAACGGGATCTCCCCGGGCAACGTCAACGGCGATCGCATGGAGCGGGTCATCGGGGCACACGCCGCCGCCGAGGGACTCGAACCCGAGGTTGTGCGCCGGATGTATGCGATCGGCACGTCGATGCAGTGTTATGTCGACCCCGAAGAAATCGCCGATCTCATCGTCTTTCTGTGCAGCGACTACGGCCGCCACATCTCGGGCCAGGTCATCGGCGTCGACGGCAACACCGAAACGTTGTACCCCCGATCGTGAACGACTGCCGAAGATGCCGTCGACGTTGCAGCTGAACGAGCTCGAACAACATTGGCTGTCGGGCGCCGACGGCAAGGCGATGCAGCTCGCCATGCATTTGATGCAGACCGCAGCACATGTCTCGAACGCCACCGAGTTCGTCGCTATCGAGTTCGCCCACATCAGTTCGAGCTTCTACTCGGGCCAGGTGTCGGTGGACTTCGCCGAGTTCATGCTCGCCAACGGCGCGTCGTTCGCGGTGCCGACGCACACCAATGCCAGCCTCATCGACTGTTCATCGCCCGATCTTCGTGCAGAACACGAACACCCCGTCGAGGTGCGCGGCGCGCGCCGGCTGATGGAGATCTACACCGAACTCGGCTGTTCGCCGATGTGGAGCTGCGCACCATACGCCGAGCCGAGCGGCCGTCCGGCGGAAGGTGCGCAGATCGTCGGCTCGGAGTCCAACGCCGTGTCGTTCTTCAACTCGGTGTTGGGTGCCAGGACGAACAAGTACGGCGACTTCATGGATGTCTGTGCGGCGGTGACCGGTCGCGTGCCACTCGCCGGGCTCCACACCGACGCCGCTCGCCGCGGTACGCATCTCTTCGATCTCTCCGGTCTGTCGGCCAACGAGATGAACGACCCGACGATGCCCCATCTGCTCGGGATCATCCTCGGGCGCGAGGCGGGCCCAGCCGTACCCGTGGTCGTCGGAGTCGCCGCTGCGACCGAGGACGAGTTGAAGGCGATCGCCGCTGCTGGCGCGACATCGGGAGCGGTGGAGATGTTCCACGTCGTCGGGGTGACGCCGGAAGCACCGACACTCGACGCCGCGACGGGAGGAGTGGATCCGACTCGCCACACGGTGGTGGACTCGGCGTTGCTCGACGTCACGCGAGCTCGGCTGTCGACATCGCGCACGGGCCCGCTTCGTGCGGTCTGCCTGGGGGCGCCGCATTTCACGGCGACCGAGTTCGCCGACCTCCGTGCGGCGCTCGGCGGCCGAGTCGTCGATGACCGTGTGCACATGCTCGTGACCACGAGTCGGGCGGTACTGGCCGAGCTCGAGTCGGTCGCGTGGGACGAGGAGTTGCGTGCGGCCGGTGTGCAGATCGTTCTCGACACGTGTACGTATTTCACGCCTCGACCTCGCGGAGTCAAGGGACTCGTGATGACAAACTCCGCGAAGTGGGCGTACTACGCGCCCGGCATCCTCGGTGTCGATGTCGCGTTCGATTCGCTCCAGGCATGTGTCGACGCCGCGGTGTCGGGTGAAGTCGGCCTGTCGTGATCACCGGACGTGTGTTGCACGGTGGGTCGGTGGCCGCGGCGTCGATCAGGTTGGACGCACCACTCAGCTTCTGGGGAGGTTTCGACCCTGAATCCGGGCTGATCATCGATCAGGCGCATCCGCAGGTGGGTGAGTCTTTGGCGGGCCGCGTCGTCGTGCTTCCCGGCTCGCGGGGTTCGTCCGGCACCCCTGGCGTGCTGGCCGAGTCGATTCGGCGCGAGACGGGTCCAGCAGGGCTGATCGTGCAGAAGGCCGACATCAACCTGACCGCCGGTGCGGTCGTCGCCGCTGCGCTCTACGACCGTCAATGCCCGATCGTGTTGCTCGACGACGTTTCGTTCGTCGAGGCCGGCAGTTGGCCCGAGATCGCCATCACGAGCGATGGCGGCATCGAGCGCCCCGCTGGTAATCGGCGCAGATGTGGTTGACGGGCCGCTCAGCCGACGATGCCACGCGTCCGGAGCGCCTCGATCACCCGGTCGGCGGCCTGCTCGGCGCTCATCGACGAAGTGTTCACGTGCACCTCGGGATCGAGCGGGGGCTCGTAGGGCGAGTCGATCCCGGTGAAGTTCACGAGTTCCCCCGACCGCGCCTTGGCGTAGAGCCCCTTCGGGTCACGCGCCTCGGCCACTTCGAGGGGCGTGTCGACGTGCACTTCGACGAACTCACCGTCGTCCACCCGTGAACGTGCCAGCAGGCGCTCGGCGCGGAACGGAGAGATGAACGAGACCACGACCACCAGTCCGGCATCGACCATCAGCGCCGAGACCTCGGCGATGCGCCGGATGTTCTCGACCCGGTCGGCGTCGGTGAAGCCGAGGTCTCGGTTGAGCCCATGGCGAACGTTGTCGCCGTCGAGCAGGTAGGTGCGTACGCCCATTGCATACAGTTTCGACTCGACGATGTTGGCGATCGTAGACTTGCCGGAACCCGACAGACCGGTGAGCCACACGATGCCCGGGCGGTGGTCGTTCATCTCGGCGCGCGACGCCTTTTCGACGTGCATCTCCTGCCAGTGGATGTTGTGCGAGCGGCGTAGCGCAAATCTCAGCAGGCCGGCACCGACGGTGTTCTGGGTGAGCTTGTCGATGATGACGAACCCACCAGTGTCGCGGTTGTCCGTGTACGGATCGAACGGGATCGCCCGATCGAGGCTGAGGTTGCACACGCCGATCTCGTTCAGTTCGAGCGTGGCGGCCGCCAGGTGATCGAGGCTGTTCACGTCGATCCGATACTTCGGATTGCCGATCGTGAGACCCACCGTGCGCGTGCCGAGTTTCATGAGGTACGGCCGGCCCGGCAGCATCGCATCCTCGTGCATCCAGACGACGTGGGCTTCGAACTGATCGGCCACCTCGGCCGGCGAATCTGCCGCGCAGATCACGTCACCCCGACTCGCGTCGATCTCGTCTGCGAATGTCAGCGTGACCGATTGACCGGCGATCGCCTCCGAAAGGTCGCCGTCCATGGTGACGATGCGCTCGACCGTGCTCGTCGTGCCGGCAGGGAGCACCCGCACCGGATCGCCCGGCCGGATCGAGCCGCCGACGATACGTCCCGAGAATCCACGGAAGTCGAGGTTGGGCCGGTTCACCCACTGCACGGGCATGCGGAACGGCGACAAGGCGGTGTCGTCGTCGACCGGGACGGTTTCGAGGTATCCCATGAGCGTGGGACCGTGGTACCAGAGCGTGTTGTGGCTCGGCTCGGTCAGGTTGTCGCCTTGCAGCGCGGACAACGGGACGAACGTGGTGTCGTCGAGTCCGATGCGAGCGGCGAAGTCGAGGTACTCCGTCTTGATCGCCTCGAAGATCTCCTCCGAATAGTCGACGAGGTCCATCTTGTTCACTGCGACGATCACACGTTTGATTCCGAGCAGCGACACCAGGTAGCTGTGGCGACGGGTCTGGGTGAGCACCCCCTTTCGGGCGTCGACCAGGATCACCGCAACATCAGCTGTGGATGCCCCGGTCACCATGTTGCGTGTGTACTGCTCGTGCCCCGGTGTGTCGGCAACGATGAACTTGCGTAACTCCGTGGAGAAGTAGCGGTAGGCGACGTCGATGGTGATGCCCTGTTCCCGCTCTGCTGCCAGTCCGTCGAGGAGGAGTGCGAAATCGAGGTCGCTGCCCTGCGTGCCGACCCTGGCCGAGTCGGCCTCGAGCATCGCGAGATGATCTTCGAACACGAGGTGCGACTCGTACAGCAGGCGCCCGATCAGCGTGCTCTTGCCGTCATCGACGCTGCCGCACGTGATGAATCGCAGCAAGCTCTTGTACTGATGCGACGCGAGGTACGCGTCGATGTCTTCGGCGATCAGCTCGGAGCGGTGCGCCATCAGCGATCGGTTCCTCGGCCGTCGGCGTGGTGTGATGGCACCCGCATCAGAAGTATCCCCCTTGCTTCTTCTGCTCCATCGATGCGGCGCCGTCGAAGTCGATGATGCGACCCTGACGCTCAGACGTCGTGGTCAGCAACATTTCCTGGATGATCCCGGCGAAGGAGTCGGCGTCGCTCTTGATCGCCCCTGACAGCGGGTAGCAGCCGAGCGTGCGGAACCGCACCTTCTCGATCATCGGTTCCTCCCCGGTGTCGAGTCGCATGCGGTCGTCGTCGACCATGATGAGCACGCCTCCGCGGTCGACGACCGGGCGGGGAGCGGCGAAATAGAGCGGCACGACCGGGATCTGTTCGAGGTGGACGTACTGCCAGACATCGAGTTCCGTCCAGTTCGAGATCGGGAACACGCGCATCGTCTCACCCGGGCTGCGACGAACGTTGTACACCGACCACAATTCGGGACGCTGTCGCTTCGGATCCCACTGATGCTGCCGCGACCGCACCGAGAACACCCGCTCCTTGGAGCGCGACTTCTCCTCGTCGCGTCGTGCGCCTCCGAAACAGAGATCGAACTCGTTGGTGTCGATCGCCTGCTTCAACCCGTCGGTCTTCCACATTTCGGTGTGCAGCGCGGAGCCGTGGTCGAACGGATTGATGCCGCGTTCCACACACTCGGGGTTCTGGTGCACGATCAGCTCGAGGCCGAGTCGTCGCACCATCTCGTCGCGGAAGGCGTACATCTCGGAGAACTTCCAGGTCGTATCGACGTGGACGAGCGGGAACGGCGGCTTGGACGGAAAGAAGGCCTTCGACGCGAGGTGCACCATCACCGAGCTGTCCTTGCCGATCGAGTACAGCATCGCCGGGCGTCGGCTCTCGGCGACCGCCTCGCGCATGATGTGGATCGCCTCGGACTCGAGCCGTTGCAGGTGGGTCAGACGACCGGCTGTGATCTGGGGTGCAGCGGCCACTACCGGCACGCTCGCAGTGGTGTCGCTCGTGTTATTGGTCGTCATGCTGCTCCCAACGTTGTGCACAGACGTGGTCGGCGCGTCTGTCCGATGCATTCTCACGCCTCCGCGAGCACATGTTGCACCGCGGCGAGAATCTCGTCGTGGAAGTGGCCATCGGTTGCGATCACCCCTCGGTTGACCTCCAATCGGCGGCCGTGACCGAACTCGAGCACTGCACCGCTCACGTCGGTGACACGCCCACCGGCGCATTCGACCACGAACTTGCCGGCGGCGTGGTCCCAGATCTTCTCGCGGTAGTCGCTGCGAGTCGGCAGACGGAGGTAGATCGACGCGTCGCCCCGCGCCACGGCCGCGTACTTGCATTGGCTGTCGACACGGAACGGTTCGGTGGTGATCCCGAGGCGGGCGGCGATCTGGGCGGACTGGTCGTGATCGGAGTGGGCCGACTCGACCGACTCACAGAACCTGGCTTCGGCGAGCGAACCCGGCGCGGAGACGCCGACTGCGACGGGGTGCGTCGCGGAGCCGTACCAGGCTTCGCACGAGTCATCCGAGGCCACCAACGTGGCGCCGACCGAACCGTCGGCGTTGGGGAGGTTGGGACATCCGAGCACGCCGAGCACGACCTCGCCACGATCGATGAGGGCCAGCGCGATCGCGTACTGGTCGCCCCGTAGGAATCCCTTGGTGCCGTCGATCGGGTCGAGCGTCCAGTACCGGTCACTGGTGCCATCGCCATGACCCACGGCGATCCAGTCGACCACGTCGCCCTCGCCGACGTCAGGGCCGCGCGTACCACGCACGAGCTCGACCACGCCGTCGAGCAGCGAGCCGCGGTCACCGCTTCCGTTGTCGCCGAGCAGGTCGTCGGAATCTTCCTCGCCGACGAGCTCGATCCGGCCGAGTCGTTCGGTCAGCGTGGCGCACACCACCGCCTGCGCCGCGAAGTCAGCCACCGTGACCGGGCTGTCGTCGCCCTTCGTGAGAGTGTCGCCGGCGACGAGGCGTCCCTGAGCGCCGCGGCACAACGCAGCAGCGTCGCGCACGGCTTCGACCGCCGCGGCCCGTTCCGTGTCAGTGACCAATTCGGTCCTCCAGTAAATGCTCGGGGAGCGGGAAATGCATGTTCACGTCGACGAATTCGGAGTGACGGCCGGATCGGGAATCGGCGCGAAGGCATGCTGCTTCAACTCGCCGAAGAGCGGCACGCAGCGTTCGTAGAACTCGAACAGGCGGGGATTGTCGTCCAGCGACGGATATTCGGTCGTCGGCTTCTGGATGCCGGTGCTCGCCCGCAAGTTGTCATGCCATGGGCCGGTGCCCTCGCCGTACCACGAAACTTCGCTGCGGTCACCGGCATCCCACTCGAGCGCTTCGGCGATGAACGGGATGCCAACCGTTTCGCAGAACGCCCGCGTGGTGCCCGCAGGGTCGTCGAGCAGATCGCCCGAGTACATCACCGGCGGAGCTGTGCCGAGGCGGTCGGCGACGCGATGGAACAACCTGTGTAACGACTCGAACCCGACCTCGGCGAACGTGCAGTCGGGCCAGTGCTTGGCCAGTCCCTGCACGACGCGCAGCGGGTCCCTGATGAGAAACGCATGGCTCATTGCGTCGAGCTTGTCGTCGTCGAGATCGTGTTCGATCGAATACGCGAAGTCCTTGACGAACACGTGACCCTTCGCGCTTCCCCGGACGAGTTCGGCCCACACCGATGCGTAGTTGTGGCCGGGCTTCGACGCCACATTTCGGTCACGATCGCTGCGACGGTCTTCGCCGTAGTAGTACAACTCGTTCCATGGTTCGTGGAAACACTCGAAGTCGCCGCGCTCTCGCATCATCCATTCGAAAGCGGTCGACGTCGATCTCGGAGTTGCCCAGAGGGTCAGGAACATTCGTTCATCCTTCATGTCACGTCGTAGAGCCTGGGAGCGATGACAGGAGCGAGCCCTGTGGGCCGACCGGTGTGACGCCGAGCGTGCGCAACATCGCCCAATAGAGCGAGACGTCGGCCGAGACGATCGGCTTGTCGATCGCTGCTTCGATTTCTGCAACGAGACTCACGAGCCGTCGCGGCTGCCCGCTCGCGTCACGGTAGTTGGACATGCCGTTGACGAGGATGGCGTCGACGTCGGGCGCCTGGTCGAGCGTGTATCGCATCGAGTCGATGGCGAGTTCTCCCGGGAAGATCCAGGTGAGGTCGTTGACTTGTTGTTGGGTCGGGTACCAGCCCTGATCCACGAAGTTGCCGTACCAGACCACGTCGATGTCGGCGCTTCGCAGGAAGCGGACCACGCCGTCGCGCCAGTCCGGCCAGAAGTACACCGAGTTCAACGCGATCCGCTCGTAGCCCATCGCCTCACAGGCGTCGACGAGCGTCATGCCGGCCATGTGAAAGGGCGTCTCGTACTTCTCGCTGACCTCGCTCACCCACCGCCTGATGTCGTGCACGTCGGTGCCGTTGGCGTGCACCCAATTGGTGCCGACCTGCCCGACGACGTCGGCTCCCGCGTTCGACATGCAGTGGACGACCTCTTCGAGTAGATGGAAGTTGTCGGCGCGCTGGTGCAGTTCGTGTTGGTACCCGGGCACATGGAGTAGCCGGCCGTGCACGCCGACGGTGGTCGGGCAGATGCGTAAGAAATCCGACGGGGCAGCATCGAAATCCATCGGCGGTGCGGTGAAGCCGACCTGATGAGGAAACAACTTGTTCGCCGGCTCGAACCACTTCTCGGGTTTGCTCACATCGCTGCCTCATCGGTGGGGTCGACATCGGTCGGGTCGTCGACGACGGGTCGTTGCCTTCCGAATCGTAGACATCGCGAGGTCGATTCGACGGTACGACATCGGGCCGCTTTATCGAGGTTGATCCATTATTTGACTGAGTCCAGAACTCGTGCCAACATGGGCGCTTCATGACCGATGGAGTCGATCAGCTGCTGCGGCAACACGGAGTGCAAGTGACCGCCCAGCGGTTGGCGATCATGCGGTCGGTGTCGTCGCATCCTCACGCCACCGCCGACGACCTCACCGACGACGTCCGGGCGGTCATCGGGTCGATCTCTCGCCAGGCTGTCTACGACACGCTCGGCGTGCTCGTCGAAAAGAACCTCGTCCGCCGGATTCAGCCCACCGGATCCGCTGCCCGCTACGAAGATCGGGTGGGCGACAATCACCACCACCTCATCTGCCGAGGCTGCAGCATCATGTTCGACATCGACTGCGCTGTCGGATCGGTGCCCTGCCTCACCGCCGACGACGACCACGGTTTCGAGATCGACGAAGCCGAGGTCGTCTACTGGGGGCACTGCCCGTCGTGCCGAAAGCAGGCGGCCCCATCGGGGTCGTCGTCGACCTGATCCCGATTCCACACCACCGTCAGACCCACACTCAGTAACACCATTGCAAGGAGCAGTTATGAGCGACCAAGAATCCCTCGACACCAACGACAGCCCACCGGGATGCCCCGTGATGCACGGCGCCCACGCCGCCCACACGGCCAGGGGGTCGACCGCGAACGATCACTGGTGGCCGAACCAGTTGAACCTGCGGATGCTGCATCAGAACACGCCTGCGTCCAACCCGCTGGGCGGCGACTTCGACTATGCCGCTGAGTTCAAGACCCTCGACTACGCCGGCCTGAAGCACGATCTCACCGCGCTGATGACCGACTCACAAGACTGGTGGCCGGCCGACTATGGCCACTACGGCCCGTTCTTCATCCGGATGTCGTGGCACAGCGCCGGCACCTACCGCATCAAAGACGGTCGCGGTGGCGGCGCCACCGGCACCCAACGCTTTGCACCCCTCAACAGCTGGCCCGACAATGTCAGCCTCGACAAGGCCAGGGCCTTGCTGCTACCCATCAAGCAGAAGTACGGCCGGAAGATCTCCTGGGCCGACCTCTTGCTCCTCGCCGGCAACGTCGCCATCGAGACGATGGGCCTCCCGACGTTCGGCTTCGCCGGGGGCCGCGAAGACGTCTGGGCACCTGAAGACGACATCTACTGGGGTCCCGAGACCACCTGGCTCGGCGACGATCGCTACAGCGGCGACCGCGAGCTCGCCAACCCCCTCGGCGCCGTGCAGATGGGCCTCATCTACGTCAATCCCGAAGGGCCGAACGGCAACCCCGACCCGCTCGCTTCTGCTCGCGACATCCGCGAGACGTTCGCCCGCATGGCGATGAACGACTACGAGACCGTGGCGCTCGTTGCCGGAGGACACACCTTCGGCAAGGCGCATGGCGCCGGGAGCCCCGACGATTACATCGGCTCCGAGCCGGAGGGTGCCCCCATCGAACTCATGGGCCTCGGCTGGACGAACAGCATGGGCACCGGCATTGGCGTCGACACGATCTCCAGTGGACTCGAAGGTGCCTGGACCCCGACGCCGATCGAGTGGGACAACAGCTACTTCGACACGCTCTTCGGCTACGACTGGGAGCTGACCCACAGCCCGGCCGGTGCGCAGCAGTGGACCCCGACGAATCCCGAGGCGCAGGGCACGGTGCCCGACGCCCACGATCCGTCGAGGACGCACGCCCCGATGATGTCCACCGCCGACATGGCGCTGCGGATGGATCCCGTCTACGAGCCGATCTCGCGGCACTTCCACGAGAACCCGGCCGAACTGGCCGACGCGTTCTCCAGGGCATGGTTCAAGCTGCTCCACCGCGACATGGGACCGGTGGTTCGTTACCTCGGGCCGGAAGCTCCGACCGAGGAACTGATCTGGCAGGACCCGGTCCCGGCGGTCGATCACGAGTTGATCGGTTCCGACGACATCGCTGCGCTCAAGGCGAAGGTTCTCGAGTCCGAACTCGGCATCTCCGAGCTGGTGTCGACGGCGTGGGCTTCGGCCTCGACGTTCCGCAACAGCGACAAGCGCGGTGGCGCCAACGGTGCACGCATCCGCCTCGCTCCGCAGAACGACTGGGACGTCAACAACCCGCCCGAGCTGCGCCGGATTCTGGGTGTCCTCGAGGGCATTCAGGCCGATTTCAACAGCTCGGGCAAGACGGTGTCGCTGGCCGACCTGATCGTGCTCGGTGGGTGCGCGGCCGTCGAGGCCGCGGCGAAGAGTGCTGGGCACGATGTCACGGTTCCCTTCACGCCGGGTCGCACCGACGCATCGGCGGAGCAGACCGACGCCGACTCGTTCGCGCCGCTCGAACCCACCGCTGACGCGTTCCGCAACTATCCCGGCAAGGGCCACGACCAGACAGCAGAGGAACTGATGGTCGATCGTGCGCAACTGCTGACGTTGAGCGCTCCCGAGATGACGGTGCTCGTCGGGGGCATGCGCGTCCTCGACACGAACAGCGGCGGCTCCGCACACGGAGTCTTCACCGATCGGGCTGCGACCCTCACCAACGACTTCTTCGTGAACCTGCTCGACATGAACACCGAGTGGCAGCCGACCTCTTCATCCGAGGACGTCTTCGAAGGTCGCGATCGGGCGACCGGCGCGGTGAAGTGGACCGGCACGCGCTGCGATCTCATTTTCGGATCGAACTCCCAGCTCCGGGCCATCTCGGAGGTCTACGGGTCTTCCGATTCCGGCGAGAAGTTCGTGTCCGACTTCGTCGCGGCGTGGAACAAGGTGATGAGTCTCGATCGCTTCGACATCGGTTGATTCGAGCCTGTACGCCTCGTCGGCCCGGCGGTCGCCATCTCGTGAATCACCCTTGAGGGTGGTAGTGGCCGTTCCATCGGATTAGTTTCCTGGATCTCTCCCGTCGCACTGTGCGCGGGAGTCGGTTCAGGAAAGGAATCAACATGGCATTGCTCCTCTGGATCATCGCTGTCGTGCTCGTCGTGTCGGGCATCGCAGCGA
>JBBKWQ010000234.1:0-5859 GCA_037969115.1 Ilumatobacteraceae bacterium | reverse complement strand
GTCGCGACGGTGCCCGACATCGGACCGGTCGACGCCGGCGTCGACACCGCGGCGCCCGACGCCGCCGAGGAGGCGTTCGCCCGTGGATGGTTCCACGACTCCACCGCCAACCCGCAGGTCGCTCTCTGGGGCATGGTGCTCATCGCGCTGTCGGTCGGCGGCTCTTTCATCAGCAGACGATTCCGGTCCGACCTGATCGGTCTCGGCATTGCAGTGATTCCGTTCACGGTTTCGCTGTACTTCTTCTTCCAGAACGTCAACCGACTCCTGCCGCCGAACCTCTGACCCGGTCGATCGACGCCGGCTGGGTCAACACCCGCGGAATCGCGGAGGCCGCTTCTGCATGAACGCCGCGCGGCCTTCTTCGACATCGTCGCTCGCCCACGCGAGCGCGCTGGCCGCGTTGACGAGTTGTGCGTGTTCATCGCTGCGCTGGGTCGAACGTGTTTCGAGAGCGAGTTTGTGGGCGGCAATCGTGAGCGGCGCGAGACGTGAGATCTCGCCTGCCCACGCGAGTGCGTCGTCGAGACCACCGAGTCGATGGATTGCACCGGACCCTGCGAGTTGTTCACCGGTGAAGGTCTCGGCGGCGATCAACATCGCCCGAGCACTCGCAGCACCGAACTCGCGACTGAGCCGGTCGACGGTCCAGGCGTCGACGGTGAGCCCGAGCCTCGCGGCCGGAATTCCGAACCGACTCGTGGGAGTCGCGACGCGGAGATCACACACGGATACGAGTTGCGTTCCCGCCCCGAGCGCCGGCCCGTCGACCGCCGCGACCACGGGCTGGCTGAGCGTGGTGAAGCCAATGAGCACCGTTCGCAGCATCGACACGAATTCGTCGTTCTCCACCCCGTTCAGGTCGGCGCCGGCGCAAAACGCCGGAGGTTCCCCGGTCAGCACGACGACCCGGCATCGCGCCGCGATTCGTTGGGCTTCGACCAGCTGAACGAGCGAATCGAGATCGACGGCGTTGCGACGTTCGGGTCGATCGAGCGTGATGAGGAGGACACCCTCACCGGCGTCGTCGCGGTCTTCCACCCGTACCATGGCGCCACTGTATGGCCGACCATCGCGACCCATCCCATTCGCATCGTGGCGCCGACGGCGTTCGAGAGCACGCCGCTGCGACCGATCCGGTCCGCGTCCGACGCGCCCAGGTCGCCAAGTGGACACTGTTGGCCAACCGGCTGGGTTATCTGCTGTTGGCCTTCGCCGTCGCCGTGTTCGTGATCGCGTTCGTGGTGGGTTTCTCGGCGCCGATGGCGTCGGTGATCGTCGTATCGATGGTCGTGTCCTTCGTCCTGCTCGCTCCGAGCATCGTGCTCGGGTATGCCGTCAAGGCGGCCGAACGCGATGATCGAGAACGCGGGCTCTGAACCGGTTACCATCGGGTAACACATGTCCGCTCCACGCTTATCCGCCACCGACCGTCGCGCCCAGATCCTCGACGTAGCGCTCGAAGTCTTCGGCCAGGGCGGCTACCACGGCGCCTCGATGAACGACATCGCCGACGCGGCCGGGGTGACCAAGCCCGTGCTCTATCAGCATTTCGACTCGAAGCGAGCGCTCTATCTCGCGCTGCTCGAAGAGGTCGGGAACCGCCTGCGTTCGTCGATCGACAAGGCCACTGCCGATGCGCCCGACGGGAAGTCCCAGACCGAACGAGGTTTTCGGGCCTACTTCCGGTGGGTCGCCGAGGACCACGATGAATTCATGCTGCTTTTCGGTGGAGCGTCGCGTCGAGACGACGAATTCAGCTCGATCATGCGCACCATCACGGCCGAGGCAGCTGCGGCCATTGCTCCGTTGATCGCCGTCGACATACCCGAAGAGCATCGGCGCACCATCGCTCACGCGCTCGTGGGACTTGCCGAGGGTGCAAGTCGTCGGCTCGTCGAGGTCGGCGACGACTTCGACCCCGATGAAGTTGCCACCGTCGTCAGCGCCCTTGCGTGGGCCGGCCTCCGCGCGATCCAGCCCGTGGTGTGACCGACCCGACGCCGTCCGCGGCAGCCGTGCTCCCCGGTTTCCGTGCCGTTCGCACTCAAGATCAGGCCGTTCGGTGCCGATTCACCGTTGATGCTCGCTTCACGTCCCCTGCGCGGTCTGTGCACGATTGCCGTGGGAGCAACGGCGTTCGTTTCTTTCGGTCAGAGCGTCGCGATTGCGGCGGCGACCGCTTCAGCGAGCGGTTCGGGAACACCCTCATCTGAGATCACAGCCGAGACCTCGCCCGACGACGCGTGGGCGACACAGCGTCTGCTCAGCGACGCGTTCACGAACGTGACGGCCGAGCAGATCCTGGCGAACAGCGTGCTCGAGGCCCCCGGCTCCGGAGAGGCACTCGGTCCGCTCCAGGCGAACTTGAGTGTCGTCGATCAGAACGGAGCACAACTGCTCGAACGGATCGACGATGCGGGGATCGCAGTGTCGTCCAGCATCCGAGCGACACTGTCGACGCTTCCGGCATCGGCCGACCCACGACTCGCCGGAGCGCCCAGCCTGGCGGTCTATGAAGTGGCCCGCTCCGAACTGGAAGCGCTGCGGTCCCCCATCGAAGCCACCGAGCAACGAAATCAGCCCGGCAACCCCATGGTCGCGCTCACCGTCGGCGCGATCGCGTTGGCCGCGCTCGGCGTAATCGTCGCATTGCTCGCGACACGGCAATCGAACCGCGACAACGAGCTCGCCCGGATGGCATGGCAGGACTCGCTGACCGGTGTTTCGAATCGGCGACGACTCGACCTCGACCTGAATCGGCAGGCGACACTCGGCAGCGCGCCCACGGCCGTCATGATGGTCGATGTCGACAACTTCAAGCAGTTCAACGATGCGCACGGTCACGCATTGGGCGACATGGCGCTGCGAGCGCTGGGCGACGAACTGCGCACCGTGGTTCGCGGCGGTGACGTGGTCTATCGCTACGGCGGTGAGGAGTTCTGCGTGCTCCTTCGCGACTCGACGGTGGCTGATGCCCACGCCGTCGCGGTGCGAATTCTCGACGCTGTGAACCAGATCCCGCTACCCGTCGACGATCGTCTGAGTGTGTCGATCGGGATTGCCGACGGTGGCGCTGCCGATGTGGTCGACACCCTCGTCGACGCCGACCGAGCACTGTTCGAGGCGAAGCGCCAGGGGCGCAACCAGGTGAGCACGTCGCCGGCATCTGGCGACGACTGACAGCCTGATCTGCGACTAGCTTCGAACCACGAGTCCGCGGTATCCGTCGAGGAAACCGCTCGTGCGAAGCAGCGCGGCGATGTCGGGCGGTGTTGGGTCGCCGTTCACCTTGCGCACCTCGACCGATCGTTCGCGGCCGTTCTTCACGAGCATCACCAGCGCATCGGTCCACGTGGTATCGGTGAGCGCGTCGGGGAACGTGACCAGATGATGGCTGCGTCGATCGAACCAGACGAGCGGCACACCACCGTGAACGACGACGAAACCGGTTGCCGATCTCGCGGGCCGACCTGCGGACGAGGGCCATGGCAGACCGGCACCGAACGGCTGGGCGGGGTCGGTTGCCGCCAGAACGATCGGGGCGGGCCCCGAGTCCGGATGCAGCTCGGCGTCGGGACGGTCTCGGTGTGCCCGGAGGCGGTCGACCGCACCCGGCACGGCGAACTGGGCGGCGCCGAGACCGGCGACGAAGTATCCGCGTCGCACCGAACCGCGCTCTTCGAGGACCTTGAGAACGCCGTACACCGAGGCGAACCCACCGGCGAGACCCTCGGCGAGGACCGACTCCCTGGTCACCACGCCATGGCGCTCGATCAGTTGGAGGGCGCTGGCGTGAGCGGCCTCGGTGGATGTGGGTGCGGGAAGCAACAGTGGTTCGATCAGACTCCAGCGTCCGGCGCCGGCTGGGGGCCCGATGCGGGTCAACCGACCGGGGCGCGGACGGCCGCCACGGCGTTTGGCGGCAGCCTTCGGAGCCTTGGCGCCGGCGCCACCGAGTACGGCTCGTAGTGGAGCGAGCGAGTCGTTGGTGATCTCGCCTGCCCACACGAGATCCCACAGCGCAGCCAGGAGTTCGGTATCGCCGGCGGCGGGTGCCGCTCCGCGCAGCTGCCCCCAGAAGCTCGCTCCCTGATCGCGCAGCAACGTGCGTATGGCATCGTGCAGTACACCTTCGGGTCGCTCGGGCGTGTCCCACCCAGGGGCGAGGAGTGGCAACTGGTCGGAGAAGCAGAGCCGGACGCGACCGTCTCGCGCACCGATCGCCCCGGCACCGACCCAGACCAACTCACCGGAGGTGCAGAGCTCGTCGAGCATGGTCGGACGGAACGCGACCACGCGTGACGGCAGAACTGAATGCTCGATCGTGGAGGCCACCAACGCCGCACCGCTCAACAAGCCGAGCGATTCGACCAACGCGTCGAGCCCTCGTCGCTCGGCCGGGATGCCATGCCACGCTGGAAGGAAGCGCGCCAATGCATCTTGTTCGACGGGTTCCACCTCACGACGGAGCGCGGCGAGCGAACGCCGCCGAAGTTGGCGGAGCACGTCGACGTCGCACCATTCGCGGTGCAGACCTTCGGGACGGAACTCACCGAGCACCAATCGGTCGTCGGCTTCGAGCGCAACGATCGCTCCCTCGATTCGCTCGATGGGGGCACCGAAGCGCTGAGCGACGTCGGCGGCGAGAAATGGCCCGTGCGTGCGGGCATACCGCCGCAGGAGGTCTTCGAGCGGTCGCGGAACTGGCTCGGTGAACGCCATGGGGAGACCGATCGGAATCGCACATCCGAGCGCATCCCTGTACCGGGCGGCATCGTCGGCGGCAGCGAAACGGGTCTGGCCGGCGACCGAGATCTCGATCGCGCGGCGATCGTCGACGAGTTGCGCCAACCACAGCCCGCCGGTGCCACCTCCCGATTCCGGCTCGGTGCGGACGTCGATGTCGTTGGCGCTCAGATCGCCGACCTTGCGCAACACGTCGTGGAGTTCGTCGGCGCTGCGAGCCCGGCGGCCGTCGGCCAGGCACTGCAACTCGAGCTCGACGTCGGCCAACACACCCGGATCGAGCAACTCACGAAGTTCCTCGGCACCGAGCAGATCGCGAAGCAGGTCACGATCGAGCGCCAGCGCAGCCGCCCGACGCTCGGCCAGGGGGGCGTCGCCCTCGTACATGTACGCAGCGATCCAGTTGAACAGCAGGCTCGACGCCATGGGACTCGCCTTCGCCGTGTCGACGTGCACCACCCTGATCGAGCGCGACCGCATGTGCCCGAGAACCTCACGAAGCGCCGGCACGTCGAACACGTCCTGCAAACACTCACGAGAGGTTTCGAGCAGAATCGGAAAACTCGGATACTTCGCCGCGACCGCGAGCAGATCAGCGGCGCGTTGACGCTGCTGCCACAGGGGCGTGCGTTGATCGGGACGCCGGCGCGGCAACAACAGCGCACGTCCGGCGCACTCGCGGAATCGAGCAGAGAAGAGCGATGTCTGGGGCAGCGTGGACACGACCAACTCATCGATGTCGTCGGGGTCGATCAGCAGCGCATCGAGCGACAGCTCTTCGGCGGCTTCGGGCAGACGAATCACGATGCCGTCGTCACCCCACATGGTCTCGACCGGCATGTCGTACGTATCGACGAGCCGCCGCTCGATCGCCATCGCCCACGGTGCGTGGACCGGGGTGCCGAACGGGCTGAGCACGCACACCCGCCAGTCGCCGATCTCGTCGCGGAAGCGCTCGACCACCACGGTCTTGTCGTCGGGAACCACGCCCGTCGCCTCGGCCTGCTCGGCGAGGTACTGCACGACGTTGCTCGACGCGAACGCATCGAGTGCGTAGTGACCGCCCAGACGGTCGATGGCCGCTTCAGGATCGAGATCGCGGATCTCGCG
>JBBKWQ010000233.1:0-25814 GCA_037969115.1 Ilumatobacteraceae bacterium | reverse complement strand
TCGGCGGCCTCGTCGGCCGCGCGCGCTGCTTCGGTACCGTGAACGAGCGCAGTGATCTCGTGCGCCAATGCTCGCTGGCCGACCCTCGTGTGGGGCGCTCGTGAGTGTTCGGCCAGAAGCATCTCGATCTCGGAGATCGGCCGCAATGAAAACGTCATCAGCTGTTCTCTGAGGTCGTCGTCATCGACCTGAAGGAAGTGCTGGCGAAGTTGGTAGGGCGATGTCTTTGCAGTGTCGAGCCACGTCCGGGCACCGGTCGTCTTACCCAGCTTGGAGCCGTCGGCTGCCTTCAACAGCGGCCACGAGAACGCGTGTACGTGTACCTGTCGCTTCCGCCTGATGAGATCGACGCCTGACAGGATGTTGCCCCACTGATCGGACCCGCCGATCTGCATCAGGCAACCAAGGTTGTCATGGAGCCAGAGGTAGTCGTTCGCCTGGAGCAGGCTGTAGCTGAACTCGGTGAACGAAATGCCGTGTTCACTCTCGAGCCGGATCTTCACGCTCTCGCGGGCGAGCATGTTGTTGACGGTCACGTGTTTGCCCACGTCACGCAGGAACTCGAGCAACGTGATCGGCTGGGTCCAGTCTCGATTGTCGACCAGCACCCCACGCGCAGGATCTGACAAGTCGACGATGCGGCCCAGTTGCTCCTTGATGGCGGCCACGTTGTGATCGAGCGTGACGTCATCGAGCAAGTTGCGCTCCTCCGAGCGGCCGCTCGGGTCACCGACCATGCCGGTCGCTCCTCCCGCGAGAGCGATCGCGCGATGACCGGCATCCTGGAATCGGCGGAGCATCACGAGGCCGATCAGGTTCCCGACGTGAAGGCTGTCTGCAGTGGGGTCGCACCCGTAGTAGATACCAACGGGTCCGTCCGACACCTGTGCCCGAAGCAGCTCCCGATCGGTCGAGTCGTGGATGAGGCCGCGAGCCTCGAGGTCAGCGATGAGATCCATAGCGTCACGATGATGCCACGTCGGGCTCGCAAACCCCACGACGATTCCGGTGTGGCCGGCAACGAGCTGCTCGCCGTACGGTGGACGTGATGCAGTCCGGTCCCGCCCTCGCCGATGCATTCCGGGGATGGTCGGAGTGGGCCGAACCGCAGGCACCCCTCTACTCTCGCCTCGCCGCTCGGATCGCTGAAACACCGATGGTGCTCTCGCTGTTGGAGTCGGCACCGCGAGCGCAACGAATTCCGGTGATGTTGTTCGCTGCCGTGCACGATCTCGTGCTGGCGGACCCGAGTGTCGCCCTGGCGCAGTGGTACCGGTCGGTGGTGCAACAGCCCCGAGACGACGACCCGTTCCCGACGTTCCAATCGTTCTGCAGCAGTCACGAGGACCACCTGCGAACCACGATCAGTACACGCCACGTCCAGACGAACGAGATCGGCCGCTGCGCATTCCTCCTACCCGTACTCGACCTGGTCGCACGGGAGGTCGGGCAGCTGAACCTCATCGATGTCGGTACCAGCGCTGGGCTGAACCTTCGTCTCGATCACTACGCGTACGCGTTCGACCCGGGCGGTTCGCTCGGTGACGCCGACGCCATGCTCGAGATCGGAACGCGTGGCGACCTCACCGCCCCGGAGCAGTTCCCGGCCATCGGAAAGCGCATCGGACTCGACCCGCGCCCCATCGACATCGACGACGCCGAGTCTGCCCGCTGGCTCACCGCATGTGTCTGGCCCGACCAACACCACCGATTGGCCAGACTCCGGTCAGCGCTCGACATCGCACGCTCCGTGCCGGCAGACATCCGCCGGGTCGACGCCGTCACGGGAATCACGGCGGCGCTGACCGACTCCATCGGCGATGGGCATCCGGTCGCCATGAGTTCGTGGGTCATGAACTACCTCAGCGAACAGGACCGTGTCGAGTTTCTCGACCGACTCGACGCGTTCGGGAGCGAACAGGATCTGTCGTACGTGTACGCCGAGGCTCCGAATCGGTGCTCAGGTTTGCCCTTTCCCGTCGAACCAGCGATCGGCGAGCTCACGGTGATCATGCTGCTTCGATGGCGAAACGGCGCTCGGACGGTTGACCACGTTGCCACCGCCCACCCTCACGGACGTTGGCTGCACTGGGGTGATGCCAAGCTCTCGTTCACGGCTCGATGACCCGCCACCGCCACGGCTCGTCGACCGCACGCGAGATGCCGACGCGAGGACCGATCAACGGCGCGTCCGGCGGCGGGACCCCGTCATCGAACAGACCGAGATCGGGGTCGGCGCACAAGTCACGTCCGTTGTCGAGGTGTGTCAACGCGAACGCCTGACACACCTTCGCCGGTCCGTCGGCCAGGCGCTTCTGACCGTTCCGACGCGCCGCCATCACGTCGAGCCCCTTCAGGGGTTCGACGGCGCGCACCAGAACCGCCTCGCCACGGCCGGTGACGCCGGCCACGACATTCGCGCAGTGGTGCATGCCGTACACGAAATACACGTACATCACGCCCGCCGGGCCGAACATCACCTCGTTGCGCGGCGTGCGGCCGGCAAAAGAGTGACTCGCCGGATCGTCCTGGTGGTACGCCTCGGTCTCGACGATCCGGCCGACGCACGAACCGGACACGAGCAACTTGTTCAAGAGCCAGGGCGCAACCTCGGTCGATGGGCGAGCCAGTGACGCCTGTTCGAGCCGTCGCCAGCCGGCTCGATCGTCAGGTGCGTCGACGCTCGAGTTCGACATGCTCGTTCGCGAGCAGCTCGCGGATCGACGCCATCTGTAGGGCGAGTGCCGCCGGTCCGGCACCACCGCGCGAGGTTCGTTGGCGCACACCGACTCCGGGTCCGACCAACTCGGCAGCCGCCGGTCCCAGTTCCGCCGAGACGAGATCGTGGAGGCGGCCTTCCCCCGCGAGATGCCGACGAACGAGTTGACCGACGATTGCGTGAGCGTCCCTGAACGGTGTTCCCTCCCGCACCAGCCATTCGGCCACATCGGTGGCCGCCGTCACCTCGGCATCGGCTGCGGACCGCATCGTTTCGGGCACGAAGGTGGCCGTCTCGATCATGCCCGCGAGTGCCGTGACCGCCAGGCTGACCTGGTCGACCGAATCGAACAGCGGCTCCTTGTCCTCCTGGAGGTCACGGTTGTATGCCAGCGGGAGCCCCTTCAGCGTGGTGAGCAGGCCGACCAGATTGCCGATGAGCCGACCCGACTTGCCGCGGGCGAGCTCGGCGATGTCCGGGTTCTTCTTCTGCGGCAGCATCGACGAGCCGGTCGCGTAACCGTCGTCGAGCTTGGCGAAGCCGAACTCCTCGCTCGTCCACAACACCCATTCCTCGCCGATGCGCGACAGGTGAACCCCGATCAGCGCCAGGTCGAACAGGGCCTCGGCCACGAAGTCGCGGTCGCTGACCGCATCGAGGGAGTTGTCGAACGCCTTCGCGAAGCCGAGGTCGGCGGCGTTGCCGACCGGATCGATGGGTAACGAGGTGCCTGCCAGGGCTCCGGCGCCGAGGGGCGACACATCGAGCCGATCGACGGTGGCGAACAAACGGTCGATGTCACGGCCGAACGTCCAC
Organism: Ilumatobacteraceae bacterium; assembly: GCA_037969115.1. GTDB lineage: Bacteria > Actinomycetota > Acidimicrobiia > Acidimicrobiales > Ilumatobacteraceae > JBBKWQ01. The sequence continues at coordinate 22,279 of JBBKWQ010000233.1, read as the reverse complement.
GCATGAGCGAGCAGGTGGTGCGCGAGCAGAACCGGCTGGGCCCGCTGCAGATGTGTGTATCCGGGCAGGTAGACGCCGTCGGCCCGTTCGGCGCGGCCGACCAACACCTGCTGCAATCCGACCAGCGCGGCGGCCACCGCTGTGAGTTCGCGCTTACACCAGAGTCGGAGATCGGTGGCGACCTGGTCGTTCCGACTCCGAGCGGTGTGCAGCTTCGCACCCGCTGCTCCCGACAGCTCGGTGACTCGGCGCTCGACAGCAGTGTGGATGTCTTCGTCGGACGGCACGAACGCAAACGTCGCGTCCGTCATCTCCACGGCGACCTGGTCGAGCGCCGCGAGAACCGCGTCGCGTTCGGCATCATCGAGCAGGCCGACGCGAGCAAGGCCACGCACGTGGGCCGCGGATCCGGCCACGTCGTCGGCCCAGAGCCGCCGGTCGAACGGCAGGCTCACCGTGTAGGCCATCAGCGCTTCCGCCGGCCCACCATCGAAACGGCCATGCCACAGGGTCGCAGCGTCGCGAGTCGGCTCGCCGTCCGGGTTTCCGTTGTCAACGGGATGGGTCATGGTTCAGCTTCCTCCGAGTCCGGCGAGATCGCGCAACAGCGTGGCGAGTCCGGCCCCTTCCATCGATTCACTGGCGATGCACAGCAATGTGTCGTCGCCCGCGACCGTTCCGAGCATCCCTTCGACGCCGCTGCGATCGAGCGCCGACGCCACGACGTGAGCGCACCCTGGAGGTGTTCGGAGCACGACGAGATTCGAGGAGTACGAGACCTCGGCCACCCACTCACCCATCACGCGCTTGAGTTGATCGAGCGGGGCGAGCCGGTCGGGTGCGAACTCGGGAACGGCATAGACCGTTGCCCCTCCTGGTACCCGAACCTTGATGGCGCCCAGGTCGTCGAGGTCTCGCGAGACCGTTGCCTGCGTGGCCGTGATGCCCGCTTCCGCGAGCATCTCGACCAGCTGCGGCTGGTTGGTGACCTCGTGCTGCCCGATGAGTCGCTCGATCGCCTGCTGGCGCTGCACCTTCGTGCTCACGGTCGGACACCGAGCAGGAACGCGATCACCGCTCGGGCGGCATGCAGACGGTTGTGACCCTGCTGGAAGACCACGCTCTGCGGACCGTCGATCACGTCGCTCGCGACCTCGAGTCCTCGGTAAGCGGGCAGACAGTGCATGAACACGGCATTCGGGGCGGCCTGCGCCATCAGGGTGCCGGTCACCTGGAACGACTCGAAGGTCTGGATCCGTCGCTGCTTGTCGTCCTCCTGCCCCATCGACACCCACGTGTCGGTGTGCACGGCGTGCGCACCCTTGACCGCATCAGCCGGCCGTGCAGACTGGTCGACCGACGCCGCACCGAGCAGAACGAAACGTTCGAGGTCTGCCTCCGGCGCGTCGTGACCGCCGGGACATGCAAGCCGAACGTGCATCCCGAGCATCGAACAGATCTCGGCGAGCGATCGAGACACGTTGTTGTAGTCGCCGACGTACGCAACGGTCAGGCGATCGAGGTCGCCGAGCAACTGCTGCATCGTGAGGGCGTCGGCGAAGGCCTGGAGCGGGTGCGCGTGGTCGGACAACATGTTCACGACCGGCACCGTCGCGACGGCGGCCATACGCTCGATCACGGAATGCTCGAACACCCGAGCGGCCAGCAAGCCGTGATACCCGTTCATGATTCGGGTGATGTCCTCGACCGGTTCTCGTGTATCGAAACCGACCTCGTCGCCGCGCGTGTAGATCGGGTGGCCCCCGAGTTGCACGACCGCCATCTCCGTCGAGTGGCGGGTGCGATTCGACGGCTTCTCGAAGATCAGAGCTGCACCCTTGCCCTCGAGTGGCCGTCCGAGTGATGCAGGCGCACGTTGCGCCAGCTCGAGCACCGCGGCGACCTCGTCGCGCTCGAGGTCGGTCACGTCCAGCAGGTGCATGGTCATGCGCTCGCCAGTTCTGTGAGGACCTCGGCGATCATGGCCGTCGCCTCGTCGAGTTCGGTCTCCGACACGGTGATCGGCGGTACGAGCCGCAGGGTTCGGGCATTGACGGCATTCACGATCAGACCACGATCGAGGAGTGCCTCGTAGGCGGCCGGCGCACTCAGGCCCTCGACGAGTTGCACGCCGAGCATCAGCCCTGCACCACGCACCGACTCGACCTCGGGCAGCGCCGACAATGTGCCGCTCAGATACGCACCCCGGCGCTCGGAGACTGCGGGCGCGTCCATGGCAACCATCTCGTCGATCACCGCCTCGACTGCCGCCGTCGCCAGGGCGGTCCCTGAGTAGGTGCTGCCATGATCGCCGGGCTGGAACACGCTGGCAACGTCCGTCCGCGCCCAGCATGCGCCGACGGGCATACCGTTTCCCATGGCCTTCGCGAGCGTGACGACGTCGGGTGAAACGCCGGCGTGCTCGAATCCGAACCACTTGCCGGTGCGAGCGAATCCGGTCTGGATCTCGTCGACGATCATCAGCGCGCCGACGTCGTCACAGATCTGACGGATGGCTTCGAGGTATCCGGCCGGGGCCGGCATCACGCCGCCCTCACCCTGGATCGACTCGATCATCACTGCGGCAACCGTGCCATCGACCGCCTGGCGCATCGCGTCGACGTCGCCCCACGAGACGTGCTTGAAGCCGTCGGGCATCGGCTGGAACGGCTCGTGCTTGGCGGGCTGGCCGGTCGCAGCGAGGGTTGCCAGCGTGCGCCCGTGAAAGCTGCCGAACGCGCTCACCACGGTGTGCCTCCCACGTCCGCCGTGTTTGCGTGCCAACTTGATGGCGCATTCGTTCGACTCGGCGCCCGAGTTCGTGAAGAACAGCTGTCCGTCGTGACCGGTTGCGTCGCGCAGGAGCGCATTCACCTTGAGCGCCGCCGCCGTCGCAACCGGATTGGCGAAGAAGTTGCTCACGTGGAGCAACGTCGACGCCTGCGATGCGATCCGATCGGCGATCACCCGGTTGGAATGCCCGAGCGACACCACGGCAATCCCGGCGAGGAAGTCGAGGTACCGTTTGCCGTTCGTGTCCCACAACTCGGTGCCGTGACCGCGTTCGAAGCTGATCTTCGGCGCGCCGAACACCGGCATGAACGGGCAATGCGACTCTCCTACCGTGTCGAATGGATGTGTGTTGCTCATTTCTGGCCTCCGAGCACCATCGTGCCGATTCCGTCGTCGGTGAAGATCTCGAGCAACATCACGTGCGCGATGCGACCATCGAGGATATGCGCCCGGTGAACCCCGTTTCGAACCGCATGGGTGCAACTCGAGACCTTCGGGATCATCCCGCCTTCGATGGTTCCGGTTTCGATCAAGATGTCGAGTTCGTCGGCACTCGCCTGCCGGATCAGACTGGCCGGATCGGCCACATCCCGACGGAGGCCTTCGATGTCGGTGAGGTAAACGAGCTTCTCGGCGCCGAGCGACTCGGCGATCGCACCCGCGACCGTGTCGGCATTGATGTTGTACGCCTGGCCACGATGGTCGGTGCCGACGGTGGCGATGACGGGAATGAACTCGTCGTCCAGCAGCCCGTGCAGGACGCCGGGGTTGATCTGGTCGACATCTCCGACGAAACCGAGTTCGGGATCACGCGGCACCGCCTTGATCAGACCACCGTCCTCGCCGCTCACGCCGACTGCATAGTTGCCGTGCACGTTGATCGCGCTCACGATCTGTGGGTTCACCTGACCGATGAGCACCATGCGAGCAATGTCGACCGTCTCGGCGTCGGTGACCCGTAGCCCTCCGCGGAACTCGGGCTCCTTGCCGAGCCGAGCCATCAACTCGCTGATCTGCGGTCCACCGCCGTGAACCACGACCGGGCGCATGCCGACGAGGCGCATCAACACGATGTCTTCGGCGAAGAGGGTCAGCGCATCGTGGTCCGACGTGCCGGCAAGCGCATTTCCCCCGTACTTGACGACCACGACCTTGCCCGAGAATCGGCGGATGTACGGAAGCGCCTCGACCAGTGTCGCGGCCTTCTGGGCGGCAACCTTCATCATGGCGCCACGCCGGCCTTGCTGAGCCCGGCGGTCTCGCCGAGACCGAGCACCACGTTGGCCGCCTGGATGGCCCCACCCGACGCACCCTTGGCGAGATTGTCGAGCGCCGCGATCGCCACCACGAATCCCGTGCGCTCGTCGTACCGGGCTGTGACGTGCACCGAGTTCGAGCCCAACGTGGCCTTGGTCGACGGGACCGACTCGGTCACGACCATGAAGGGCTCGTGCAAGTACTGACTGCGATACACGTCGAGCAGTTCGGCAGTCGAGGTCGCACCGGTCGGCCTCGCATAACACGTTGCCAGAATGCCGCGGTTCATGGGCGCCAGGTGAGGTGTGAACAACACCTGCGCGCCGATCTCTTGCTCCATCTCGGGCGTGTGGCGGTGGTTCAACAGTCCGTACGCGGTGAAGTCCTCGTTCACCGTGGTGAAGCTGTTGTTGTGCGTCGCCGTGCGACCGGCGCCGGTGACACCACTCGCTGCATCGACGATGACGCCGGTGGTCTCGATCACGCCGGCTCTCACCAGCGGTTCGAGCGCCAGTGTCGCTGTCGTGACGTAACACCCTGGCGTCGCGACCAATCGAGCACCGCTGAGCTCGTCGCGATGCAACTCGGGCAACCCGTACACCGCCTCGGCGAGCAGTTCGGGCTGATCGTGCGCGAAGCCGTAGTAGGTCGGATAGACCGCAGCGTCCTTGAGTCGATACGCGGCCGACAGATCGACGACGCAGCCGACGACGCCGACGAGTTGCGGAGCGAGTGCCATGCTCGCCTCGTGCGGCAGACCGAGAAACACGACGTCGAGCCCATTCACCCGCTCGGCGTCGAACGCCTCGAAGACGAGCGTCGGGTAAGCGGCCGCCAGCGACGGGTACAACTGCCCGACAGCGACGCCGGCCTGTGAGTCGCCGGTGGCGTACACGACATCGAACTCCGGGTGCTGCGCGGTCAGCCGAAGCAGTTCTGCCCCCGTGAATCCGGATGCGCCGATGATGCCGACCTGAACCATAAGCGCATGACTATACGCAGATTTGCATGGTCATGCAACGCCCTGATGCTCGGTCAGTACTCTTTCGTGCTCAGCCGGCGTCGGCGGCCGTGACCGGTGGCGCCGGTTCGAGGAACGTCACCGTGACGTCGTCGTAGCCGAGCGCGCCGACGAGGTTCTCGATGATTGTCACGGTTTGCGTCTCGGCGCGTGCTCGGAGATCGCTCGCTTGCGCCGCCGCCGCCATCTTGTCCTCGGCCGCCAGGACGAGCTCGCGTTCACCCGTCGGATTGTCGACGAACAGACCGCCGAGCCGATCGAGGACGCCACGATCCCGATTCATTACATGACTGAGCTCGGTGTTGATCACGGGATCGGCCAGGACCGGCGAGGGCAACACGAACGCAACCGACCCCTCGTCGGCATTCGCAACGATCGAGCTCTCGTCGAGCGATGTGAAGTCGACGACGGCATCGACGGAGCCCACCGCCACGTATTGCACGCGCTGTCCGGCGATGGCATCGGGCAGAAACTTCACGTCGTCCTCGATGTCGACCACGATTTCGAAGTTGCCTTCTGCAACGTGCAGGTCGGAGATCTCGCGGATCTCGGTGAGTAACACCGGGGTGCTGCGATCGACCTCGCTCGTACCGAACGGGCTGCTGAGGAGATCGAAGCCGAGCGCACTCACGACGAACAACAACGCGATGGCTGCAAAGCCGACGCCCACCACGGTGCGCATCACACTGTTCGACTTTGCCATCTCTGATACCTCTGTTGTTCTCGGGGGTGGGGGGAACATTGGTACAACAGGCAGACTAGGGAGATGATTCCCGGTTCGGCGCAGACGAAAGGGTTGTTACTCGTAGCGACGCCGCCGCTCGACGAGCCGAACTTCGACCGAACGGTCGTATACGTGCTCGAGCACCACACCGAAGGAGCACTCGGTGTGGTGATCAATCGGCCGACCGATGAAGACCTTCACGAGCCACTCGACCGATGGAGCGATCTCGAAGCGACGCCGGGTGGGGTGTTCTCGGGCGGACCCGTCGAACCCGACGCGCTGATCGCCCTCGCGTACGCCCACGAGCCGCTCATGGAGTCGACCGAACAGCTGTCTCCGGTTTCCGGCCAGATCGTCTCGGCCGACCTCACGGTCGATCCTGCACTCCTCGTGGGCGAGATCGCGTCGGTACGGGTGTTCCGTGGCTACGCGGGTTGGGGACCCGGGCAACTCGAAGGCGAGATCGAGGCCGGAGCCTGGCTCGTGCTCGACCCCGAGCCCGATGACGTGTTCGGCGACGAGCCCTTCGAACTCTGGCGCACCGTGCTCCGACGTCAGGGCGGCAGGCTCGCCTGGCTGGCCGAAGCACCAGACGACCTCAGCACGAACTGACTCCCCCGCGCCGCCCGTGGTTCGCCAGGCGCTTTGAGCGCTTTGAGCGCTTTCCGAACCGCCCGTGGTTCGCCAGGCGCTTTGAGCGCATTCCGAACCGGGAAGCGGCGCTGTGCGCTGACCACCCACGGTCGGCGCGTTGTCAGGGCGTACGGAGAGTACTCAGCGCGGCGACTGCGTCGTCTGCACGGTCGGCCGGAACGAGGAGGTGATCGTGGAAGTAGCCCGCCAACATGTTGCAGGCAATGCCGGCATCGGACAGCACGTGACTCACCGCTGCAGTGAGTCCGACGGCTTCCAGCGAACTGTGCACCGTGACCGTCAACCACGCCGAGTCGAACTCGACCGCAGCGCCGGCAGCGCGTGCTTCGTCACCCAGCACCACGTAGGTCTCACCTTCGTCCTCTCGAATCGTCGCCGCGGCACATCGGCGCAGCTGCGGCCAGTCGCCGGTCACGAACGTGTAGGTGCCGGGGCGCCGCTCGACGGTCAGGGAATCGAGCATCAACCTCAGATCGGTCTCCCCGACGACGCCGTCACCCTGATCAGCCACGAAGTTCGGCGCCCAACTTCGACGCGCCGGCGACGCACTTCTGCTTCACGTCTGCGATGTCGGCATCGGTGAGGTTGCGGTCGGCAGCCTGCAATCTGAGTCGGAAGGCGAGACTTCGTCGATCGGCACCGACGCCTTCGCCCCGGTACACGTCGAACAGGTCGAGATCGACGAGCAGGTCGCCCGATGCTTGGCGGATGGCCCGGTCGAGTTTCTCGGCGGGGACGTCATCAGCCAACGTGAACGCGAGATCGAGGTCGCTCGACGGCATCCGACTGATCGGCTGCCAGGTTCCCGGCTTCGGCTCGCGGGCAAGGAACTCGCTGAGATTCAATTCGAGCACCGCGACGCGCTCGCTCACACCGAAACGCTCGAGTACACCGGGATCGATCTCGCCGACGGCCCCGGACGGGTCGCGCCCAGCCTGCAACGTTGCTGACCGTGTGGCATGCAGCCCCGGTGGGATCCGCGACTGATCGACCCGCGCTCCGATTCCGAGTGCTGCGGCAATCTCGCGCCAGACTGACATCGCCGCCGTGGCATCGGCTCCCGCCAGCACGACACACAACGCTTCGTACTCATCCGGAAGCTCGCCGGCGCCGGGCGGATACACGTGTCCGATCTCGAACAAGCGCACACCGAGTCGCCGGTGCGACTCGTTGAATGCGATTGCCTCGATCATCCCGGGACGGAGCGATGTCCGCAGGACGCTCTCTTCGACGACGAGCGGATTGGTGATGGAGATGGACGGGCCGTCGAGTTCGGCGCGTGCGAGAGTGCCGGGGGCGAGAAACGGGTTGGGCATCGCTTCGGAGATTCCCAGCCCGAGGAGGACCTCACGAAGCAGCCGGCGGCGCTGCTGGGTCGTGGTGAGATGACCGTGCACCGTGGATTTCGGCAGGTTCTTGCCGATGCGGTCGTAGCCGTACCGCCGGGCGACCTCTTCGACGACGTCGATCTCTGCCTCCGAGTCCGGCCGCCACGACGGCAGCGACACGGTTCTGGTGTCGCCGGTGCCGCTCACGGTGTAGCCGATCGGGTCGAGCAGGGTCGGCAGATCGTCGGCCGTCAGCGACGTACCCAGAATCCTGTTCACCTGGTTGACGCGGACCGCCACCGAACGCTCGGGCGCCGGCAGACCTTCGCCTCGAGCGTCGACGCCGTTCGCATGCACGACGACGTCGGGACACGTTTCGCTGAGCAACTCGACGAAGCGAGCGATCGCTGTGTCGATCACGAACGGATCGGCACCGCGTTCGTAACGCGCCGATGCTTCGGACCGCAGACCGAGGCGCGACGACGTCTGAAGCACCGACTGAGCCTGGAACCATGCGATCTCGAGCACCACGGTTGACGTGGAATCAGTGATCTCCGTGTCGAGGCCACCCATCACGCCGCCGATACCGATCGGGCGATCATTGCCGTCGCAGATCAACAAGTCCGCCGAGGTGAACGACCGTTGCTCGCCGTCGAGTGTGGTCATGGTCTCACCGTCGAGAGCTGACCGAACTCTGAAGCCACGACCGCCGAGCGTGTCGAGGTCGTACGCATGGTTGGGTTGGTTCAGCTCGAGCATGACGTAGTTGCTCACATCGACCACATTGCTGATCGACCGCATGCCTGCCGCGGCGAGGCGGCGCTGCATCCACTCGGCACCGGGGCCGACACGTACGCCGCTGATCACCGTGGCGGTGAAACGGCCACAGCGGTCGCCGTCGATCAGTTCGACCGGCACGAGCTGATCGGTTCCGGACGCCTGCAGGGTCGGAACAGGAAGCCGCAGTGGGATGCCCAGTTGGGCGGCGACATCACGAGCGATGCCGCCGTAACCCCAGCAATCCGGCCGGTTCCTCGTGAGGTCGAGATCGTAGAGCACGTCGGGCGACAATCCCAGCGCCTCGCCGTACGGCTTGCCGAGCGGGGTTCCGACAGGCAGCACCATGATGCCGCTGTGGTCGGAGCCCAGCCCGAGTTCGCTCGCCGAGCAGAGCATCCCGTGCGAATCGATGCCGAGGATGCCACGCCGTTCGATGGTGCGGCCGTCGGGCATCGTTGTGCCGAGCGTGGCGAGGGGCACGATGTCACCCGGTTCGATGTTGAACGCGCCACACCACACGTGGCGCTCGCTGCCGTCTCCCGTGTCGACGTACGCGCGCTGCACCTTGGACGCGTCGGGATGCTGCTCGAGCCGTTTCACCACTGCGGTGACGATGCCGTCGACGGTTTCGCCGACGAACTCGATGTCCTCGACCGCGAGGCCGAGACCGGTCATCACGTCGGCAAGTCGCTCGACGGCGTCATGATCCGCCGGGTCGGCGAAGTCGCCGTAGTCGTTCAACCACGACAGGAGGACCTTCATCAGAACTGCTCCAAGAATCGGATGTCGTTGGTGTACATCTCGCGCAGGTCGGAGATGCCATGGCGCATCACCGCCATCCGGTCGATGCCGAAACCGAACGCGAATCCGCTGAACTCCTCGGGATCGATGCCCCCGGCGAGCAGCACATTGGGGTGCACCATGCCGCACCCACCGAGTTCGAGCCAGGTTCCGTCGGGGCGTTGGATGTCGAACTCGGCCGACGGCTCGGTGAACGGGAAGTAGGACGGGCGCAGGCGCGATGAGAAGTCGCCGCCGAAGAATGCCTTGGTGAAGGCCTCGATCGTCCCGGCGAGGTCGGCCATGGTGATGCCACGGTCGACGACCAGGCCCTCGATCTGATGGAACACCGGCATATGAGTGGCATCTGGCGTGTCCCGACGGAACACCCGACCCGGCGCCACCACGTAGATGGGTGGCTGCTGATCGAGCATCGTGCGGATCTGCACGGGTGAGGTGTGGGTGCGAAGCACCGTGCGCCCGGGTTGCTGCCCCGGCGACACGTGATCGACGAACAGCGTGTCGAACTCTCCGCGTGCCGGGTGGCCCTCGCCCATGTTGAGGGCCTCGAAGTTGTGCCAATCGGTCTCGACCTCGGGCCCCTCGGCGACTTGGAAACCCATTCCGATGAACACGTCCTCGAGGCGGGACCAGGCCTGCGTCACCACATGCGCGTGTCCGCGTGTCGGTTTCGGGGCATGTTCCGTGAGGTCGATCCGCTCGGCGGCGACGCGGGCAGCTCGGGCGTCATCGGCCAGCACGACCCGCCGGGCTTCGATGCCTGCTCGGACGACCTGGAGCGCCTCGTTGATGGCCTGACCGGCGGCCCTCTTCTCATCGACGGAATCGAGCGAGCCGAGCCGGGTCTTGAGTTGGGCGAGCACGCCCTTCTTGCCGAGTAGCTGGGTATCGAGCGACGTGATGGCGTTGAGCGAATCGGCGGTGTCGATCTGTGTGAGCGCAGCTTGTTGTGCGGCGCGTATGTCGTCGATCACGGGAGTCCTTTCAAGACGAGCAGCGTACGGCTGGCAGCGGGCCCCGGGGCGGACTCAGGTACGGGCGCGAGAGATAGTCGGCGTCACCGTCCCCGGGTGATCCACCCGGGGCACCGAAATCGCAGAGCGCAAGTCACATCGACAGGTTAGGCGCTGTCTCATCGCGCCGCCAAGGAGGTTCGCCATGTCGGTCACGCCGAAGCGCCCGAGTAGGCGCGCGTGCCGATCCGCCACACGAGGCGCGTTGAGAGAAACGCCGCGATGACGAAGACGACCGTGATCGTGATCCGCTCCACCGTCAGCCTGCCCGTGAGCGACTCGGACGGCACAGTGATCGCGAAGCCGATCGGCACCAGATAGGTGAGCGACAACCGGAGCCAAGCAGGGTAGATGGTGACCGGGTACTGGCCGGCTCGGTACAAACCGGTGAAGAGCTCCTGAACCATGTCCATCCGCACCAACCAGAAGGCCCCGGCGGTGAGCGCCAACCACAGGCAGTAGATGAGGACGATCCCGGCAGCAAGGGTGAAGCCGAACGCGATGACCTCGCCCACCCCGATCGGGTCGTCCATCGCGATCAACCCCCAGACGAGGACCGCCGTCCCGACGACAGCGTCGGTGAGACGCCAGAGCCGGAACTCGCGAACACTCGACATGAGTTGGGAATCGACCGGTTTGGTCAGCACGTAGTCGAACGTGCCCTGGCGGATGTCAGCCATGACACGACCCATGTTGGGCTCGATGGCGAAGCCGATGATGCCGCCGACGAAGGTGAAGACACCCATGACGACGAGCAGTTGAGGGCGGGTCCAGCCGTCGAGCTGATCGGTTCGGTCGAAGATGAGAGCAAGCACGACGAGTCCCGTTCCGATCGCCACCAGAGACTGGATCAGCTGGATCGCGAAGTTGGCGCGGTACTGCAACTCGTTCATCACGCCGATCCGCAGGTGCAGCATGGCGAGCCGCAGGCCGTTCAAGCGTTGGCGATCGGCATGCGCCGGATCGGCGTCGGCACTCATCCGTTGACCGCCGTGTACGCGCGGACGGCGCGTCGCCACATCACGCTGACGCCGACGACACCGATGGAGATCCACACGAACTGCCTGATCAGCCCCTCGACGAGTTCGGCGTTGGTGATCGGGCCGACCAACGCAGTGATCGGGAAGCCGAACGTGGACTCGAACGGCAGGAATGACGCCAGCGTCTGGGCCCAGTCGGGCATCAACGCCACCGGGAGCAGACGGCCCGAGAGCAGCAGTTCGGCGGCGAAGAACACCTCGAAGATCGCGCCGACACGTGTGGTCCAGAACGTGACCATGCCGAGCATCCAGAGCAGGAGCGAACGAATGAGATACGCACCCCAGATCGCCACCGCGAACGTCGCGATCTGGGGTGCGTTCGGCTGGAGCTCGGGTCGGAAGAGCAGCGTGAGCACCGCGGCGATGGGGATCCAGAGCACGATGACCACCACCTTCCACCCGGCGAAGAACCCGAGGTCGTAGTGGATCGGGTGGATCGGCCGGACCAACTGGGCCGACAGGGTCCCCTCGCGGATTCGTTGCTCCCAGCCGAACGGCGTGAACACGATGTTCATGTTCCTGACCAGCGTCCACACGATGTAGTACGCGGCGAACGTGCCCGGCGTATACCCCTCGATCGCCCCACCCTGTTCCCGGGCGATCGTCGACCACACCACGAGATAGACCAGTGGTTCGGCGATCATGCCGATCATGTAGAAGTAGTTCGCCGCCCGGTACTGGAACTGCTCCATGATCGAGACCCGCCCGAGCGTGAAGTACAGCCGAACATAGGAACGAAGCGCGCTCGAGCGAACCGTTGCGCGCGCCTCCGCGATGGTCTGTGGTCTGGAGTCGGTCGCCGTCACGCCGAGACGGGTCCACTCGCGAACGCCAACTCGATCACGTCGTCGATGGGGGGATCCTCGATCGTGAGATCGCGCACATCGTGGAGCGAGAGCAGGCGCGCCGTGACCGAAGCCGCCTTGGAGCGCTCGATGCGCAACGTGATCCGAGTTGGCGTCGCATCGATCACCTCACCGAAGTCGGACAGGTCGGCCGGTTCCTCCAGCGTGACCACGACCGTCTTGTGATCGGCGAAGCGCGCTGACAGGTCTTTGAGTGGCCCGTCGAAGAGGATGGCGCCGTGATGGATCACGATCACGCGCTCACACAGCGCCTCGACATCGGCCATGTAGTGCGTGGTCAGCATGACGCTGGCCTCGTAGCGGGCGTTGTAATCGGCCAGGAACGACCTGATGCGGCGCTGCATCGTCACGTCGAGTCCCAAGGTCGGTTCATCGAGGAAGAGCACGTCGGGTCGGTGCAGCAACGAGTTGGCGATCTCGGCCTTCATGCGTTCCCCGAGTGACAGGTTGCGGACCGGCTTGTCGATCAGCGCCCCGATGTCGAGGAGCTCGATCAGTTCGTCGCGCTGTTCTTTGAAGGCACGCTCGGTCAACCGGTAGATCGCCCGCGTCAACTCGAAGCTGTCGAGAGCAGGAAGGTCCCACTGGAGCTGATTGCGGTTGCCCATCACCAGCGTGATGCGGCGGAGGTAGTCACGTTCCCGCTTCGATGGTTCGAAACCCAGCACATCGATCTTGCCGCTCGAGGGATACAGCAGACCCGACAGCATCTTCAGCGTGGTCGTCTTGCCCGCGCCGTTCGGACCGAGGAAGCCGACGATCTCGCCCGGCTCGATCTCGAAACTCACGGAGTCGACCGCCACCACCTCACGGTGTTGGCGTTTCACCAGGCTCTTCACAGCAGCGCCGAGCCCTGCTTCGCGTACGGGCACCTCGAACGCTTTTCGAAGCCCGTCGACATTGATGACTCCGCCTGCACCCATCCGGCAAAGCTACCGGCGTCGCCCGGCTGCGCGGGAAGACGATTCAGACGTCGTCAGTGCCGATGGCGGGCGGCCTCGAAGCAGAGGATCGTGCCTGCCATCGCCACGTTGAGGCTCTCACCCCGGCCTCGGTGTTCGATACGCACCCAGCTGTCGACGGGTGCATCGTCTGCGAGGCCTGCTGCCTCGTTGCCGAGCACGATGGCAACCCTGCCCGACCAGTCGGCGTCGACATGACGGCTGCCGAGATGGGACGACGTTCCGATCAGACGGAGTCCGGCCGCTTTCACGGTGTCGAGTTCGGCCGTCACGATGGGGACGTGGAACAGTGCCCCCGCCGACGCCCTGACCACTTTCGGATTGAACGGATCGACCGAGCCTGCAGTGAGCACGACGACGTCGACGCCGGCTGCCTCGGCAGATCTGAGCACGGTGCCCAGGTTGCCCGGGTCGGACAGTCGATCGACCACCACGACGAAATCGGCCGAGTCGAGCGAGGTCGAGGCCGAAGGCATGCGCACGACTGCGAGATTCGGTTGCGGATGTTCGGTCGAGGCCACGCGTTCGAGTACGCCATCACCCAACTCGTACCAGGCAGCGCCCCCCACCGGATCGACACCGGGACCGACGTACTCGGCCTCGATGGTCCAGCCGGCGAACACGGCCTCTGTGATGAGCACCGCCCCCTCGACGACGAATGCAGACGCCTCGTGACGCGAACTGCGGCGCCCCAGGAGGCGCCGCAGTTGTTGAACTTTGGGATTGCTGAATGTCAGTGGCTCGCTCAAGTGCGACACTCCGACCGGGTCGGGCTCAGAGGGCGGCCTTCGCCTGGGCGACGAGTGCCGAGAAGGCAGCGGCGTCCGTGACGGCGAGGTCGGCGAGGATCTTGCGATCGACCTCGATGCCCGCTGCGTTCAGACCGTTGATGAAACGGCTGTAGCTCATGTCGTTCTGACGGCACGCAGCGTTGATTCGCTGGATCCACAGACGGCGGAATTCGCCCTTCTTGGCGCGACGATCGCGGAACGCGTAGTTCCCGCTGCGCATGACCTGCTCATTGGCAGCCCTGAACGAACGGCTCTTGTTGCCGTAGTAACCCTTGGCCTGTTTCAAGACCTTCTTATGGCGCTTCTTGGAAGCAACACCGCGTTTGACGCGTGCCATGTCTTCACTCCTTGTTTCGGGCCCGTGATCCCTTCAGCGGATCAGCCGGGCAATTCACTTCGATCGGTTGGTTGGCGACGCCACACTCCACGTGTCGAACGCGGCGTGGTCGTGCCGGCGGTAGTCGTGCTGGTGGTGGTCAGCGCTCGGCGAGGAGACGCTTGATGTTCTTCTCGTCGGTGGTGTGCACGTCGGCATCGGCGGCAAGTCGCCGGGTGCGCGTCGACGGCTTCTTCTCGAACAGGTGCTGACGCATCGACTGCTGCCGACGGAGCTTGCCCGTTCCTGTCTTCTTGAACCGCTTGGCAGCGGTCTTGCTGGTCTTCATCTTCGGCATGAGTTCTCCTCAGGTCTCGGGGGGCGCTTCGTCGACCGACGCCTCTGGTTCGGTATCCGGTGCCACTGCTTCGGGTTCCGGTGCCACTGCTTCGGGTTCCGGTGCCTCTGCTTCGGCCCCAGTTGCCTCTGCTTCGGCCGCAGCGTCTGCGGCGGCCTTGGCTTCCTTGGCTTCCTTCTGCTCTTGGTCGGCGGCTGCCTTCTTCATTGCTTCTTGGGCCTTCTTGTCGGGAGCGAGCACCATCGACATGCTGCGACCCTCCATCCGGGCGTGGTTCTCGACCTTGGCCATCGGGCCCACGGTTTCGATCACGTTGTCGAGGATCTTGGTCCCCAGCTCGGGGTGCGCCATCTCGCGTCCGCGAAACTGCAACGTGACTTTGACCTTGTGCCCGTCATCGATGAACTCGACGAGACGGCGGACCTTGGTGTCGAAGTCGCCTTTGCCGATCTTCGGACGGAACTTGACTTCCTTGATCGTGACGTTGGTTGATTTGCGTCGGGCTTCTTTCGCCTTCTGCGCCTCTTCGTACCGGAACTTCCCGTAGTCCAAGATGCGACAGACGGGCGGGTTTGCTCCCGGCGCCACCTCGACCAGGTCGAGGTCGAGGCCTCGTGCCATCCTCAGGGCATCGGGTACGGCTTTGATGCCGAGCTGATTGCCATCGGGACCGATGAGTCGAACCTCGCGGGCTCGAATCCGGTCGTTGACGCGGTGTTGGTCACTCCTCGGCGGTGCTATGACTGATCACTCCTGTGCAATGGGTGGGCCTCCCACTCGGTATCGGCTGCGTGCTCGACGCGAAGTCAATGCGGAGCACACGTCGCGCTGGGCGCCTCGCGGCACTCGACTCGATCCGTGATCATGCAATGACCCGGGCGCACTCACGCCGGATGGAACAAGCCATCCGCTCGCTGTGGCCGGGTGGGAGTGCAAGCACCCCACTTCGCCTCAGTTTGTCACCGCCGCGTGCCAATACTGACACCCGAACGGCCTCGATAGGGTACCGCAGGTGAGTGATCTTTCCGACTCCCCGCATCACGAGCCCGAAGACGACGACCACGAGACAACCGACGGCCTCGGCATCGACGAACCCGGCCCCGACGTTCTCGCCGAGGCCGAGCGGGCGATGCAGGAGGCACGTGCTCGTCTGGCCGACGTGCCTGCCGAGGTGGTCGTCACCAATCACGTGATGGGTTTGTACGAGTTGGCAGCGATCCATCTGTCGGCCGACCCACCGGACCTCGTGTCGGCTGCTCTGGCGGTCGACGCAGTCGGTTGTCTGGTCGAAGGTCTCGACCATCGATTGGGCGACGACGCCGGCACGCTCAGGGATGCACTGGCAAACATCCGCATGGCATTCGTGCAGGTGAAGAACTCGACCGGTCAATCGACGCCGGACGACGACGCTCAGGTCTGACCGAACCGGCCCATGGGCGCCGATCGGACGCGACCGCCGCGCACGAGCACGTCCTCTTCCAGCAGGAGCGCCGCCTGCACCGATTCGTGGCCGGGCACCAGCCGACCTGCCACGTTCACGACACGCCACCATGGCACGTCGATGTCGGTGGTCGCGAGGATTCGCCCGACGAGGCGCGAGTGTCGCGGGTATCCCGCCACGTCGGCGACATCGCCGTAGGTGGTCACCTCGCCTGGCTGCAACGCGACCAACACGTCGATGATTCGCCGCTCACGCTCGTCCATCGTCCGTAACGCTCCGCCGGGCTCTCGCGTCAGAACTTCACGAGGTTCGCGGCCTCGTAGCGACCCAGCTTGGGCAGCAGGTCGAACATCACCTTGGCGCCGCACGTGATCTCACGTGAGCCGTCTGCGATCTCGATGCAGTGGAAGAGGTAGGCGCGTCCATCGGCTGCGATGAGCGTGCCGAGACCGCGGCCAGAGTCGAACTCCGACACCACGCCGCGAAACGACGGCTGTGCCATCAGTGGACGATCTTCAGGATGGGAATTTCGAGCAGGTCCGTCGCTCCTGCGTCACACAACGCCGGGATGATCTTGTTGATGCCGGCCTTTTCGACAACGCTCTCGATCGCGTAGTCGCCATTCGCGAGCTGATTGATCGTGGGCGATTTTGCCGAGGGCAGCACGTCGAGAACAGCATCACGACGGTCCGCCGACACGTTGAGTTTGAGCAGGACCTTCCCCCGCGCCTCCAACGCGCCATTGAGCAGTGTCATCACCTGTTCCATCGCTCGGCGCTTGTCGGGATCGGCATAACTCGCCGGATTCGCCACCACCTCGGTATAGCTGGTGAGGATCGTGTCGATCACCCGGAGCCCGGCCGCGCGCAGGGCGCGCCCGGTTTCGGTGATGTCGACCACACAGTCGGCGATGTCGGGTATCTTCGCCTCGCTGGCACCGTACGACAGCCGCACGTCGGCTTCGACGCCGCGCTCGGCGAAGAACCGCTTCGTCATCTCGGGATACTCCGACGTGACCCGCACACCGGCGCTGAAGTCCTCGACCCGGCGAACATCGGAGTCGCCCGCCACGGCGACGACCACCTTGACGGGCTTCGACGTCGCCTTCGAATACTGCAACTCCCCGAGGCTGACGATGTCGCTCGACGTTTCCTCGACCCAGTCACGTCCGGTGATCCCCACATCGAACAGGCCTTCGGCGACGTATACCGGGATCTCCTGGGGTCGCAGGACGCGCACCTCCGAGATCCGTGGGTCGTCGATGGAGGCCTTGTAGTCGACGGACGACGAACGGACCACGTTCAAGTCGGCTGCCTCGAAGAGTTCCATCGTGGCTCGTTCGAGCGAACCCTTGGGGAGGACGATGCGCAACACGTCGGCTGAGGTTAGCGACCGGTGCGACCGGTGCCGCGTCGGAGCTCCATCGCTTCCGAAACTTGATCAGTGCTCGGTCGGCGTCTCGGCAAGCAACCGGATGGCATGCGGAAGAACATCGATGACCGCACTCAGCTGCTCGATGCATCCGTTGGGAGAACCCGGTGTGTTGCAGATGATCGTTCGGCCACGCACCCCGGTCACACCACGTGAGAGTCGCCCGTACGGACTGATCGACCGCATCGCCTCGGCCAGGCCCGGCGCTTCACGCTCGATCACGGATCGAGTCGCTTCGGGTGTCTGGTCACGCGGTGCGAACCCGGTGCCTCCGGTCGTGACGATCAGTCCCGAGAAACCAGCGGCCATCACCGTGAGCCGAGCAGCGACCCCTTCGACGCCGTCGGCAGCGACGAGGTGTTCCACGACCCTGAACCCGTTCGTCTCGAGATAGTGAACCAGACCGCGCCCACCCGTGTCGTCGCGTGCGCCGTGGAACACGCCGTCGCTGATCGTGAGGACCTTCGCGATCAGCGGAGCTTCAGCCGTGGAAGTGTGCGGAGCACTCATGGCTCACGACGGTACCGAATGAGCACCATGCCGTCGGTATCGGCATCGTGGGGCAATACCCGCCATCCCTGCCGATACCGGCGCCACGCTCCAGCCGGCCGGGAACCATCGACGACGAAGCCATCGGGAGTCGCGTGGTCGACGGATTCGGCGGCCGTCATGGTGCACACCGAGTAGACGAGCCGGCCGCCCGGCTTCACCAGCGTGGCCGATGCCGCGAGGATCTTCGCCTGGAGCTCGGCGAGTTCGGCGATGTCGTGCCGCTCGATCCTCCACCGAGCGTCAGCGCGGCGGCGGAGCGCTCCCAACCCGCTACACGGGGCGTCGACCAGCACCGCGTCGAACGACGCCGGATCGAAGATCGGAGCCGTTGCATCGGCTGTGACGGTCTCGATGTCGAGGCCCAGTCGCTCGGCATTCTCGCGGATCAGGCCAACGCGATGTTCACGGATGTCGGCCGCCACGACGGTGGCGCCGGATGATGCGATCGCCGTGGCCTTCCCGCCAGGGGCAGCACACACGTCGAGCACACGATCGCCCTCGGATGCGCCGACGGCATCGGCCACCCACTGCGACGACAGGTCTTGAACGTAACCGTCGTCACGTGTGGTCACCGGTGGCGGCTCGTTCATCCGCTTCATCGACGCGATTGCATCGTCGTGACCCAACTCGGCGATGAGGAGCTCGCCCATCCATTCGGGATAACTCAGCACGCTGATCTCGGAGGGCCAGGTCATGGCCGAACCGGCGACCTTGCGGAGCACGGCGTTCACGAAGCCGCGCGTTCGTTTGGGAGCGAGTCCGACGGTCTCCGACACTGCGGCGTGGGCGGGGACATGGGCGAATGCGAGTTGATACGCCCCGAGTCGCAGGAGTGTGCGAGTGGCATCGTCGGGCGGCTTGTTCACGAACCGATCGACGAGCAGATCGCACGCTCGCCGCATCCGAGTCGTGCCGTACACCAGCTCGGTCACGAACCGACGGTCGACATCGGACAGCCCGCTGCGCTCGAGCGCTTGCGGCAGCACGAGGTTCGCGTACGCCCCCTGCCAGTCGATGCGCCGGAGGGCGTCATAGGCAACTCGGCGCGCCGATGCGCCCGTTGCTCCGGTGTCACCGTTCTCGACCGTGCCGTGACCGGAAGTCATTCGAACCACTCCCCTGGTCCGGGTCGTGCGCCGTTGCGCCAGGCGGAATACGTCATTCGGGGTTTGCCCTCCGGCTGCACCTCGGTGAGCATGAGTTCGCCGTCGACCATCTTGGCGCCATGGATCTTGAATCGAGCCCCGCGAAACGTGGTCCAAGCGCCGCCGATCCGTACGAGGCGGTATGTCTCCACGGCCGGGCGATCCCACGCGATTCTGAGCTCATCGACGTGGATCTTGCCGGCATACAGCGGTGAGCCGAGTTGTGGCCGCGCCTCGGTGAGACCGCGGTCGAGCGATTCGACCAGCAGCGTCGTGCCCACTTCGACGAGTTCCAGCCTGAGTTCGTCAGACGTCGTGTCGGAGCCGATCGCCACGTCGACACGTGCGTGGACACCGCCGGTATCGAGACCCTGCTCGACGTCCATGAGACAGACCCCGGTCATCTCGTCACCGGCGAGGATCGCGCGTTCGACCGGCGCGGCGCCGCGCCAGCGCGGCAACAACGAGAAGTGCAAATTGACCATGGGGAGCACATCGAGCACATGCGGCCGGATGATCTGGCCGAACGCCACGACCACGCCCAGAGCGGCACCAACCGTCGTTGCGTCGCCGACATCGTGAGACACCACGAGCCCGAGGCGGTTGGCCGCCGCCTTGACCGGGCTCGGCGACGTCGCCGACCCGCGTCCACGGCGCTTGTCGGGACGGGTCACGACCAGAGCAATGTCGTGGCCCGCATCGGCCAACGCCTCGAGCGGGGGCACCGCCATGTCGGGCGTGCCCAGATAGACGAGCCTCACGGCAGGCGGAGTCGGCGCCGACGCGGCGCCGACGCGGTTTCCGCCTCTTCCTTGAGACGGCGATATTCCATCATCGCGTCGCGGCGCTGGTCGCCGGTCATCCGATCGAACATCAGCACACCGTGCAAGTGGTCGAGTTCGTGCTGGTACACCCGGGCTTCGAGTTCGTCGGCCTCACGCTCGACGGTGTTGCCGTCGATGTCGACCCCACGCATCAACACCGTCTTGGGGCGTACCATCTCGACGTACAGGCCGGGAATCGAGAGACAACCTTCGTCGTAGACCCACTCGCCGTCGGACTCGACGATCTCCGGGTTGAAGATGACCTGCTGCTGCTCGTCGAGATCCCAGACGAAGATCTGCTTCTGCACGCCGATCTGCGGAGCCGCCAGGGCGATGCCGTGACCGCTCGTGAGCAGCGTGGAGAACATGTCGTCGACCAGTCGGACCAGCTTGCCGTCGATGTCGGTGATCGGCGCGGCCTTCGACTTCAACACAGGGTCGCCATAGGTCCGGATCGAATAGGCCATGGCATGCCAGGCTAGCGACGATGTCGCATTACTTCTCGGAACACCCCGACTCGCGATCGTCGGCGCGCTCGGTCGATGTCGTGCTCCCCGATGCATCGTTCGTCATGGCGACCGATCGCGGTGTGTTCAGCCACGGGCGGCTCGACACCGGCACGGCCCTCCTGCTCCGCGAGGCTCCCGCGCCCCTCCAGACCGGCAACCTGCTCGATCTGGGGTGTGGCTCCGGGGCCATTGCGCTCACGTTGGCTTCCCGGTCGCCCGACGCCCTGGTCTACGCCGTCGACGTGAACGAGCGGGCACGAGACCTCACGATGTCGAACGCGGCTGCGAACGATCTCACGAACATCCGGGTCGTGCATCCCGACGAGGTCGATCCGTCGGTTCGGTTCGACCTGATCTGGTCGAACCCACCGATCCGCATCGGCAAACAAGCACTCCACGAGCTGCTCCTTGCTTGGCTGAAACGCTTGACCGATGACGGCCAAGCCATTCTGGTCGTGCAGAAGCACCTCGGTGCCGACTCGCTGCAGCGATGGCTCACCGATCAGGGTTTCCCGACCGAACGGCTCACTTCGAAGGCCGGCTTCCGACTGCTTCGCACGAGGTTCGGGCAGTAGCGGGGCACCGAGCACCGAGCACGACTCAGCGAGGCGGGTCGACGGCGACACGGAGACGAGAACCGCTCGGTCGTATGCCCGCCCGCAATGCCGCGCCGAGGGTCATCCAATCGGTCGATCGAACCAGGTAGCGACCTGCGGATTCGCCGACCTGAACATCGTGCAGCGACGCCACGAACTGATCGCTCCCGATTCCCGACACCTCGGCCAGCGCGCCGTACGGAGGGAGCCCGAGGAGCACCCGCCGCTGCCGCTCGGAATCGGTGACCCGACCGGGATCGGCGAGTAGTGCGGCGCGAACGACCGGATGCTCCGGACTGAACGTCTGCACGAGAATTCGGCCACCGCGGCCACGCGGCCCGACGAGCCGAGCTGCCCGAGCCAGCAACGCCATCGCCTGTTCACCGGCGCGGTACCGCGGGGCGAACAACTCCCGATCGAAGTCGAGGAATGCCACCGTATCGGCACCACTCACCCGGTGGAGCGCCGCCTCCGTACCCACGTACACCCCGGAGTCGGGCGGTCGCTCGTCGGTACTGCCCGTGACGAGCGTGACCGGACGACCGGCCGCTGCCTCCAACTCCTCGCGCAGCCTGGTGACCCCGGGCCGCAGATTCGCGAACACCGATCCACCGCACGCGAGACACACCTGCGGCCGAACCGTGTCGCAGCGCGGGCACGCGAGTGCGGAATCGTCGGTGAGGACGACCGCCGCGTCACAATGTGCGCATCGGGTGAGCTCGCGGCACGAGCGACACGCCAGCAATCGCGCCCGCCCGGTCGTATTGCTGATGCACACCACGCGCCGGGCCCCGTCGCGGAGATGAGTGATGAGCGACGACGTGATCAGCGACCGCTTCCACGGTTCCTCGTCGGTCCGGTCGATCACATCCACGATCGGCCACCCCGATCGCTCGCGCTCGCGCGGCGGGCGCACGACGGGTCGCCACTCGACGGCTTCGAGCGACGGGCATGGTGAGAGGAGCAGCAGCGCGGCACCCGCACGGGCGCAACGCTCGATCAGCACCTCGCGGGCCTGCCAGGTGGGGCTCGCCTCGTCTTGGAGGGCTTCGTCGTGTTCGTCCACGACCACGGCCG
>JBBKWQ010000232.1:0-15836 GCA_037969115.1 Ilumatobacteraceae bacterium | reverse complement strand
GGCACCGCCACGGCCCATCTATCGACAAATCGACAGCGGCACCACGATTCCGCCCGATGTGATCGATCGTGACGCGCCGCTGCCGGCGGCCGAGTTGGCGATTAGTGTGCGGCCTTGCTGATGAACAACGTGCTGATCGATCTCCAGTCCACCGACACCGCCGCCGACCAACTCACACATCGCCGAACCCAGTTGCCGGAGCTGACCACTGCGAACGAGGCACGTGCCTTGGTCACCGCTTGGGAGCGGGACCGCAACACCAATCTCGACCGGCTCGGCGAGCTCGACATCTTGATCCGCAAGGCCGAAGCGAACTCGGCCGACATCGATGCCCATCGATCCCGGCTGCAACAGCAGATGAAGACCGTCATCGCCCTGCGCGAAGCCGAGGCGCTGCAACACGAGATCAGTACGCTCAATGAACAGCGCAGCGCCAATGACGATGTCGAACTCGCCGCTCTCGAGGAGCAGGCCGCAATCGACGACGAGATGAGATCCCGGACGGCCGATGAGCCGGCACTGCGCGCCGCTCAGGAGCTTGCAGAGGCGGCGCTCGCCGCCGCCCTGGTCGAGATCGACCGAGA
This sequence comes from Ilumatobacteraceae bacterium, assembly GCA_037969115.1. Lineage (GTDB taxonomy): Bacteria > Actinomycetota > Acidimicrobiia > Acidimicrobiales > Ilumatobacteraceae > JBBKWQ01. The sequence continues at coordinate 15,252 of JBBKWQ010000232.1, read as the reverse complement.
GTTGTCCGACTTGTCCGATCGGCGCACAGAACTACGCGCACAGGTCGCCGAGCCACTGCTCGAACGGTACGACCGGCTGCGGTCCCAACTCGGCGTCGCAGTCGCGGTTCTGAAGGGTCACCGCTGTGAGGGATGCCATCTCGACCTGTCGGCGGCCGAAGTCGACACGGTCAAAGAGGTCGGTCCCGGCGAACTGGCCGAGTGCCCGCAATGCGGCCGCCTGCTCGCCATCTGACACCGTGCTCGCCTGGTTCGTCGCGACCGCAGTTCTCGCGACCTGGTACGTGTTCCGCGATCCGACGTTCGACTACCGGCTGCTGATCGTCGGCAGCCTGATTCCATCGGTGGTCGACCTGATCGCCGGCGGAGCCCGGATGCTGCACAGTGTGGTGTTCAGCGTGGTGCTGCTCGGCGTGATCATGGTGGCAACGACCGGCCGTCGGCCGCTTCGACGGACACTGCTGGGTCTGCCGCTCGGCACATTGCTGCACCTGGTCTTCTCGGCAGCCTGGGTCGACACCGAGCTGTTCTGGTGGCCTGTCAGCGGTCTGCGATTCGACGATTCGAGTTCGTTGTTCGTCGACAGGGGACTCCTGAATGTCCCGCTCGAGGTCATCGGTCTCATCCTGCTGTGGTGGATCTACCGCGCGGCCGACCTGGCAGATCCAGCGATACGTTCCGATTTCGCATCGACCGGTCGCCTCACGCTCGGCGTGAACTGACCGGAGCTTCAGGTGGTCGATCTGCCGGGATCGAGTGTTCGAACAGGTCGGCTGCATTGGTCCGGCACCATGACGCCCGGTGTGCTTCACTGTGGCTCGTGCTCTATCTCGTGCGTCACGGTCGAACGGCAGCCAACGCAGCCGGGCAGTTGCAGGGCCGTCTCGACCAGGACCTCGATGATGTCGGTCGGGCTCAGGCCGACTCCATTGCCGAGCTGATCGGTGACGTCGACGAAGTGATCTCGAGCCCGCTACGACGCGCTCAGCAAACTGCCGAACGGTTTCAGCTGCCGATCATCACCGACGATCGCTGGATCGAGCTGTCGTACGGTGAGTACGAAGGCGCTCCCGTCGGAGACGTACCGCAGTCGGTGTGGGCGAGCTGGCGCTCGGATCCGGACTTCAAGACTCGTGGCGGCGAATCGTTTGCCGAGCTCGACGCTCGTGTCCGCAGCGCGTGCTCCGAGATTCTTGATCGGATGGCCGATCTCGACGTCGTCGTCGTCAGCCACGTGTCGCCCATCAAGTCTGCGTTCGCCTGGGCGCTCGATGTTGCTCCCGAAACGATGTGGCGCACCCACCTGTCGCAGGCGTCGCTGACTCGCATCGGCATCCGGCGTGGCCAACCGATCGTGCACTCGTTCAACGAAATTTCTTACTGAACGCACAGTGTCACCACGCGAACGCGTCTGTGACAGATTGATCGGATGCGAGGCGGTGACCGTTCGGACGGTGTCGGTGGTGTCATCACATGACAGCGAGAACTTATGGGCAGATGTGTCCGATGACTCGTGCACTCGATGTGGTGGGTGATCGTTGGAGTCTGCTGATCGTGCGAGACCTGCTCGACGCTCCCCGGCGGTTCAGCGAGCTACGCAGTGACCTGATCGGCATTTCTCCCACGTTGCTCAGCGAGCGACTCAAGGCGCTCGCCGAACACGAGGTTCTCGTGCACGAAGCGCCCCTGTACCGGCTGACCGACCGGGGCCGATCGCTGACCATGGTGATCGCCGAACTCGGTCGTTGGGGTCTCCCGATGCTGGAGCTTCAGCGCGATTCCGAGAAGTTCCGCGACCACTTTCGCAAGCTCGGGCTCCGATTCGTGGTGCGGCGCGAGGTGTTGCCGGCACGACCGTTCGTCGTCGACGTGTGCATCGACGACGAACGTTTCCTCGTCAAAGTTGCCGATTCATCCGCGCATCCGCGTGCTGAGATCTGCGAGTACGACCCGACGGTGGCGTGCGACGGATGTCTGAGCGCTTCGTTGAGCAGCCTGTACAACGTGCGCAACGGTTGGGAGCAGCTCGGCGACCTGGTCGAGCGTGGCGTGATCCGGTTCACGGGTCCGGACTGGCTGACCGCAGCGTTGTCGGCTGCGATCACACCCGGGGAATCACCTGCCGCAATCAGTACGGAGCAGGGAGCGGTGTCCCCGTCTCGAGCAGGCTCTTGAGCCCTGACACGATGTAGGGAAAGCCGTTCACGAACTCCTCGTAGGTCGGTCCGCCGACCACGACGTCGTAGAGCTCGATCTTCAGTTCGGCCATACCGTTGACGTTGCGGATCGACCACACCTCGCGTGCCGGTTCGTCGTCGGCGAGGGCCGGGTCCCACAACGCCTTGAACGTGAATTCGATGCGATTGGGCGGATCGATCGCGATGATCGTGCCCTCGCTGACCAGCCCTCCGCCTGCGTCTCGGTAGTTCATCGGGCTGCCGACCTTCCAGTCGGATTCCACCCGTGTGCCGTAGAAGTACTGCACGGTCTGGTCGCCATCGACGACTGCGTTCCACACGTCGTCGACCGAGGCTCGGATATACGCCTTGTAGATGTGCGCCGGCTTGTCCATGGTGGTTCCTTTCTCGAGGCGGCGCCCCAGTGCGGCGACGGCGCCGAACCGAGGTTCCGCGTATTTGCTGATCCAGCGGTCGTGGATCAACCTGATCGGGACGGGGTTGAGGTAGTGGAACTTCTCGCGACCTTGTTTGTGTGTCGTGACGAGCCCCGCGTCTTCCAGCACCCGGAGGTGGTTCATGACCCCGAATCGAGTCATGTCGGGCAGGTGACCACACAGTCCGGAGAGTGACTGCCCGTCTTGAGCGAACAGGGCATCGAGAAGGACCCGGCGCCCCGGGTCGTTGATGCCCTTGAAAACCCCGTCCACGCAGTGCACAATAGGTGAGTAAATACTCACCTGTCAATCGTGTGGCGGATACGACCCGGGATGCCGGCGTGGGTGCGTCGGTGCGTTGGTGAGTCGGCCTGTAAGCGGGATTCTGTGGTGCTCACCTGACGGCGAGCCCCGATGGCCATCCATCTGTGCGGTCTACCCGAGGGTCGCTCGTGTTGCCACGAACGTGCGGGCCGCATGTCCCTCTGCTCGACCTTGCTCCGGACGGGGTTTACCAAGCCGTACGGATCGCTCCGCACGCTGGTGCGCTCTTACCGCACCGTTTCACCCTCACCTGTGACCGGTTGCCCGGTCCATCGGCGGTCTGTTCTCTGTTGCACTGTTCCGTCAGGTCGCCCCGACCTGGCTCTCGCCAGCATCCTGCCCTGCGGAGTCCCGACTTTCCTCGACACGGTCAGGCCGTGCCGCGACCATCCGGCCAACTCACCAACGCAACGCCAAGTGTAGGTCGGGCCCCGACGGTTCGGGCGTGGCCCGACCGTGGCCGCGGAACGTCACACGAGGTATTCGTACACCAGCGCGTTCGCTGCCGGGGTTTGGAGGAGCAGGTCGGTGCGGGAGCCCTCTTCGTCGGCAGCGCCCACGACGAGTTGGACGGCGTTGAGCTGTCCGAAGCTGGACGGAATCGCGTACGGCACGCTGACGCCGAGTTCGCCGACCTCGGCCTCGCCCCCGGTGATCTCGGGGTTGACGTAGGCGCCGGCGCCACCCGAAGCGATGGCGAGTGCTGCGGCGTGCCGATTCTCGTCGACACCGATACTCATCGCCTCGCGGCGAAGGGACGGATCGGTCAGCAAGCCCACGAGGGCCTGGTACGACTCAGCGGCGAGCTGCTCGAACGCGTAGGCCGTGGAAATCACGTCGCGTAACGGGTCGTCGCTGGTGGCGAGCGCAGCGAAGACGGGCGCGAGGGTTCGCTCGGCGAGCCACGGGTTGCCCTTGCGGAACTCGTCACCCCCGAGGTCGGTGATCAAGCCTCCGACCAGGTCGCCATGACCCGTGTGGTCGGCGACGAACCGGTTCACCAGCGTTTCCTGGCCCGCCGACAGCACCCCGAGGTCGGAGGCCGCCGCGTACACGTCGAGCGCGGAGTATTCGATCGACTGTGCCGTGCGCAGCAGGACGACATCGTTCACCTCGCCGTCGGGAAGCGAAACAGGCGGGGGAGCGAGGCCGACTCGGCCGGGGTCGGTGCTGCCGCCACGACCGCTTCCGCAGGCTGCTACGAAGGCACCGAGCGTGATGACCGCCCCGCCCTGCTGGAGGAGTTGTCGACGGCCGAGCCGTGGAGTGGGATTCGTTGGCATCAGGCGTTGTCCTTCGGCAGATTCGGTAGCGCCGTACTGAGCAGTAGCGCGTCGAGGTCGGCTCCGTCACCCTTCACGTCGGCGAGCACGGTCATGTGACGAGCTTCGATGGCTGCAATCGACGCAAGGAGCTTCGCGCTGTCGAGGTCGACGAGCTCGGCGATCAGTTCGACCTGGGTCGCTGCTGCCGTCGCTTCCAAGTCGTACGCCGTTTGCAGGACGTCGCCGAGGCTGCCCGAGGAAAAGCCCGCACTGAATTCGTCGAACACGTCGTCGTTGCGCTGGTTCGCCGGTATCCCCGTGAGCCCGGCGATCGCCTGCGCGTATGCCTCGTGCTGCTCGGAAAGCGTCTCCATCAATGGGTCGTCGGCGCCGCCCGCGATTGCAGCGTCGTACAGGTCTCGGGCCGCGAGTTCGAATCCCTGGTCGAACCCGAGCAGTGCGAGGTCGGCTTCGGACAGCGCTCCTCCGGACGTGGCGACTGCGGATCGGGTGGCTGTGAGGGCGAGTGCGGCACCGATCAACCCGGCACCCAAGACCTTGCGGCGGGTGGAGCCTTCGGTTGTCGCAGCATCCCCAACTGCAGGGTGAGTCACAGGGGAGGGTCCTTTCGAGATCGTGTTCGTGTCACAGCATGCACTGTCGTGGCGTGTCGCGCCCATTCTAGAAGTCCAAGGCCGTCAGCTCCGGAATCCACGCCAAGCTTCGCTCGACGGCCCGCTGCCAACGGTTGCGCGCGGCAGACCGTTCCGACGGGTTCTTCGGCTCGACAGCGTGACGGGGACTCCACAGCTGTGCGGTGTCCTCCACGCTCGACCACAACCCCGTGGCAGCACCGGCGAGGTACCCGGCGCCCATCGTCGTTGCTTCGACGATGGGGGAGACCTCGACCGGCTTTCCGGTCGCGTCAGCCACCGCCTGGACGAAGGTCGGATTCTCGCTCATTCCGCCATCGAGTCGCAGAACGGCGATGTCGAGGCCCGAATCGGCCTCGGCCGCCTCGACCATGTCGGCACCCCGGTGAGCGACGCCCTCGAGCACCGCTCGGACCACGTGCGACCGTTCGGTCCCGCGGGTGATGCCCAGCAGCGTGCCGCGTGCTCCGTAGTCCCAGTGGGGCGTGCCGAGCCCGAGCAGCGCCGGTACGTACACGACACCGGCGCTGGAATCGCACGATGCCGCCACGTCGTGGCTGTCGGCACTCGTCGAGATGAGTCCGAGGTCGTCTCGGAGCCACTCGACGTTTGTCCCCGCCGACAACATGATCGCCTCGGTGGCCCAGGTGAGGCGCCCGTTTGCGGACCACGCGACGACGGGGTACGTGCCGGACTCCGATCGATTCGCGGTGACCGGCGCTTCGTGGCCGCCGCAGACGTCGAGCATGCCACCGGTGCCGAACGTGATCTTGGCGAGTCCGGGTCGCACGCAGCTCTGGCCGACGAGCGACGCCTGCTGGTCACCGACCAGTGCGGCGATCGGCGGCGCACCGGAGAGCGCGTGTGCGGTGGCGCAGATACCGGAAGAGTCGACAACGGTCGGCAGCATCTCGACCGGTATGGCCAACGTGTCGCACACGGCAGCGTTCCAGCCACTGGCGTCGTGGTGCATCAGCCCAGTGACCGCCGCGTTGGTGTGGTCGGTGATGTGCGCTTCGCCGCCCGAGAGCGTCCAGGCGATCCACGTGTCGACCGTGCCGAAACACAGGTCACGCCTATCGAGGTCGCCCGAGTTCGCGAGCAACCAGGCGATCTTGGTTGCCGATTGGTTGGGGGCGAACGCCAGGCCGTGTTCGGCCCGCGCGACGATGCATTCGCCGACGGTACGAAGGTCCTGCCAGCCGAGCCCCGGGCCGATGGGAACGCCGGTCGTGCGGTCCCACACGATCGTGGAGGCCCGCTGGGTAGCGATCCCGACGGCTGTGACGTTTGTCGATCCGATATCGGCAATTGCCGCGTTCGCCAGGTCGAGAACGGCTGCCGCCATCGCGGTCGGGTCGAACTCGACCAGGCCGGCAAACGGGGTGCTCGGAGCAAACGGCGCACTGTGCATCGCAAGCAGCCCGCCCTCTCGCCCCACCACGCCGGCTCGCAAACTTGTGGTCCCGACGTCGATGACGAGGACGGTCATGGCATCTCCGTTTCATTCGAGCGAGCGCCGCTCGGTCGAAATCCTTTTGATCGCAACTTCTTGCCGAGCCAGCCACCGATCAAGCCGGCTCCCGAGACCATTGACAGGTTGAAGAGGGCGCCGAACCAGTTCACCTCGGAATCGCGGGCGAGCCGGATCACGATGAAGACCGCTTGTGCGATCGTGTAGGTGCCGATGGCGGTGACGAGCCCGTGGCTGAGCGGCAGTCCGAGCTCCTGGACCCAGGCTGCGCAACCTGCGCCGAGCACGAACCCGACCAGGGCGCCGAGCACGAGCGCAAAGGCGAGGCCGGAGTCGTCGCGGCTGTCGGCTGCCCAACGTGCACCGAGTGAGAACGGCACCGCGAAAACCAACGAGACCATCGCACCCGCCAGCAAGGCGTGGTGGTCCCACCGCATGTTCAGCTTGTCATTCCCGCCGTCGGTCATCGTTCGCACATTCGTCCCGGCACGTTCATGCCGGCCAGCACGGTGAGCCGAACGTCGAGTCGAGGCCGAGTTTGCCGGGATTGAGGATGCCTCGCGGATCAAGGGCTGTCTTGAGGTCGGCGAGCACGCCGTGACCGGCACCCAAGGCTTCCGCCATGAACCTGGCACGGTTGAGCCCCACGCCGTGATGATGCGACAAATTGCCGCCGCCGGCGAGCACCGCTCGTTGTCCGGCGTTCCAGAGCGCGACGTACGTCTGCTCGATCTCTTCGGGCGGAGGGACGGCGGCGAACGTGAAGTAGAGGCAAGCCCCGTCGAGGTAGCTGTGCGAGAGGTGGCACGTGGCGGCGACGGTATGCGGCACCGACATGAGCGCCGCACGAGCTGATTCGAACACGCCGTCGAGCTTGCTCCATGGCGCCGCGATCTCCATCGTGTCGACCACGTAGCCCTTTCGGGTCAGGGGCTGGAGTGCTGACGTGTCGTTGCGATGCTCCATCCACTCGTCGACGAGTCCGTCGGGGGCGCGTTCCGCCGATGCGCACGCCCGATCGACCACCACCATGGTCGCTTCGATGAGTGTCGGGTCGCCCTCGTCGAGCACGAGCAACAGACAGTTCTCGCCGTCGCCACCGCGACCGCGGGCCGACTCGTCGGCGTCGTAGAGACGAAGCACCGCCGGGGTGGCGCCGCTCCGGAGGATCGTCCGGCACGCCTCGAAGCCCTCGGCCATCGACGCGAAGAAGTAGGCCGCCCGCCGCTCGGCCGGTGCGACCGGATGGCACCGCAGCCAGACCCGCGTGATCACACCGAGCGTTCCTTCGCTCCCGACGAACAAGTGGTTGAGGTCGGGGCCGACAGCGGCAGCCGGGGCGCCACCCGTTCGTACGACACGGCCGTCGGCGAGCACGACCTCGAGACCGACAACCATGTCTTCGATCTTGCCGTACCTCGTGGAGTATTGCCCCGCACCCCTGCACGCGACCCATCCGCCCACCGTTGCCAGGTCGAAACTCTGTGGAAAGTGTCCGACAGTGAGGTCGAACTCGTCGCGGAGCGTGCGTTCGAGGTCGGGGCCGAACGTGCCGGCCAGCACTTCGACGATCCCGGAGACAGGGTCGGCCTCGATGCCGCCGCAGAGGTCGGTGAGGTCGAGCAACACGCCACCGAAGACGGGCACCGATGCGCCGCACACCCCACTGCGACCACCCGCCGGAGTGACCGGCACACCAGCCTCGTTGCATGCGGTGAGTACGGCGGCGACGTCGCCGGTCGACGATGGCCGTGCGACGACAGCGGCGCGTTTGGGAACGTTGCCCGCCAGCGACCAATGGAGTGCGAGCGGCCACCAGTCACGACTCGCTTCGGCGATGCTCTCGATGTCGGTGACGACCGTGCAGATCGCGCTGAGCCGCTCGACGAAACGAACCGGAAGCGGCGCCGGTTCACCCGCGAGGTGTTCGCCGGTTCCGGTCAACTCGATGGGCGAGGTCACCGTGGTGCGGGGTAACGGGTTGGTCGTCATGACGTGCGCTCCGAAGGTATCGCGGCTGTGATCTCTGCATCGCAGATCGTGTGGTACTCGTGCAGCTGAGCGGCCTGCTCGGCGGAGTCCCATCCCAGTTCGCCGGCGAGCAGTTCCGCGACGGCCGGCGCCGCATCGAGGCAGGCCGTCCGATCTTCGAGGTGAGCCCGGGTCCGACGGAGTAAGACGTCGCAGAGGGTGAGTGCCATCTCGTGTCGCGCCGCGTGCACTGCTTCGGCTCGCGTGTACGCGAGCCCGGCTACGAGCGGATTCCCCAGCGAGGCATCGACCTCGATGAGGCGGGCGATCTGCGTGGCGGCCGTACCGTACCGGCGAGTGAGGCGATCGCCGGAACTGCGGTCAGCGCCACGCGGCGCCCCGCGGAGTGGCAAACGGGCGGTACGGCATCGCGCCTTCGCGCCGAGTTGTCGCAGCGCCTCGTCGACTGCGTCCTGGGCCATTTCGCGGTATGTAGTGAGCTTTCCGCCGGTCACACGGATGACACCGGCGTCGCTCACTTCGACGCGATGGTGTCTCGACAGGTCAGCGGTGCGACCCGACGCCGCGGCCTTGACGAGCGGGCGGAGCCCAGCCCAGGTGCCCGTGATGTCGGCACGCGATACCGATGTGGTGAGCGAGTTGTTCAGGGTGCCGAGGATGTAATCGATGTCGGTGCCGTCGCACTGCGGGTCGTCGAGCGGGCCGTCGTAGTCGGTGTCGGTCGTTCCGACATACACGTGTGTGAACGACCCGTCGTCGCGCGTGTTCCACGGTGTGATGAACAGGCTGCGTTTGTCACCCGGTACCGAGATGACGACGGCGACGTCGTTGCGAACCTTGTCCCATGGAATCGTGATGTGAACACCCTTGGCCGGTCGAATGGAATCGGGTTGCTGTCCTTCGTCGAGCCGACGAACGTGGTCGGACCACACCCCGGCCGCGGCGACGACGACTCGAGCCCGTACGTGGGTGTCGACGCCGTTGTGACGAACGACGGCCCCGTCAGCGCGACCGGATGCGCCGGTCGAGATCTGCACGACCTCGCAACGGTTGACCACGACCGCGCCTTCATCGGCTGCTGTCTGGGCGATGGTGAGCGTGAGGCGGGCGTCGTCGGCGGTGGCGTCGTAGTACAGGAATCCGGACGAGACCTTGTGGGGCGGCAGGGTCGGGAAATGGGTGAAGGTCTCTTCTGCGTCGAGACGTCGGTGCCGTTTGCCGATCCGCCAACCGCCGCTGAGGTCGTACAACCACATCGCCGATCCGAGCGCCTTCGAGATCTTCTTCGACACGACGCTGTCGCGGGTGAGCACCGGAATCAGGAAGGGCAGGATCGAGACGAGATGGGGGGCGTTCCGCAACAGCCGCTGGCGCTCTCGCAGCGCCTGGTACACGAGCTTGACGTCACCCTGCTGGAGATACCGCAGGCCGCCGTGGATGAGCTTGGAACTCTTCGACGACGTGCCGCTGGCGAAATCGTCGCGTTCGACGAGTGCGGTGCGAAGGCCACGCGTCGCCGCGTCGAGTGCGACGCCGACGCCCGTGATGCCGCCACCGACCACGAGAACGTCGAACTCCTCGACAGCGAGCCGTTCGAGCATGTCGGCTCGGTGGAACGGGGTGGAGGGCACCGAGCCATGCTAGGACGCAGCGTGGTGGGCGGCGCGACCCGCCCTCTGCACGATGGAACGATGGAAGAGTGTCAAGATCGACGCGTCGTCGGACCCCATCGACGTCCCGCACACGGAGTTGTCGCCATGACCATCACCTATGACCCGAAGCACGCGGCGTATCTCGACGAGGCCGATGTCCGCAACGAACTCACACGGGTCCACGACCTGTGTCACGCGTGTCGGCTCTGCACCAAGTTCTGCACCGCATTCCCCACGCTGTTCGACATGATCGACCAGCGCGACGATCACGACGCCGGTCGGCTCACGTCGACGCAGCAGGACCAGGTCATCGACGAGTGTTTCCAGTGCAAGCTCTGTGCGGTGAGCTGTCCGTACACCCCGGGCCGACACGAACGGGCGCTCGATTTCCCCAGGCTGATGCTGAGAGCGCAGGCCATGCGGCATGCGACCGGACAGGTGTCGCTGAGGCGTCGAGTCACTTCGCAGGTTCTGAGCCGACCCGATCTGATCGGGACGGTCGCCAACCTGGCGGCTCCGGTTGCCAACCAAGTCGTCGGTGCCAAGCGGGGGTCGTTGCTCCGGCAGGCCGTCTCGGCCGTGACCGGCGTGTCCGCTGTTCGGCTCTTGCCGCTCTTTGCCAAGCAGCGGTTCTCGACCTGGTTCAAGAATCGGGTGCACCCGACCTTCACGAATCGCCAAGGTCGGGTCACGGTCTTCCCGACCTGCGTCGTCGAGTACCAGGAGACCAAGATCGGCAAGGATCTCGTCCACGTGTACGAACGCAACGGCGTCGAGTGCTCCAACTCCGACGCCGGTTGTTGCGGTGCGCCCTGGCTCCATTCCGGCGATCTCGCGCGTTTCACGAACGTTGCAGAGAAGAACGTCAGGATCCTGGCTTGCGAGGTCCGCAAGGGCACCGACATCGTGGTACCGCAGCCAACGTGCAGCTATGTGCTCAGGAAGGACTATCTCGACTATGTCGGGGGTGCGGATGCCGAGTTGGTGGCGGAACACACGTACGACGCATCGGAATACCTGTTGAACCTGCACCAAGGTGGCGGCACCCGACTCGACACGCAGTTCATCGGCGAAACGTACCGGTCGATCACCTACCACGCGTCGTGTCACCTCCGTGCCCAGACCATCGGTTTCGCTAGCCGCGACCTGATGAAGCTCACCGGGGCGAAGGTCAAGCTGGTGCAACAGTGTTCGGGCATCGACGGCCTGTGGGGCATCCGCTCCGAGAACGACCAGATCTCGATCCCCATCGCCCGCGAACTCGGCGGGTTGATCAGCGACGCCGGTGGCGACATCGTCACGGGCGACTGCCACCTCGCCAACACGGCGATCACCGAACAGACCGGAAAGACACCCCTGCACCCGTTGTCCGTGATGGCCCGCGCGTACGGCATCTCCGACGAAGGCTGAGATTCCCCTGGCCAAACCGCCGTCGTCGTTCTAGTGTCAGCCCTGACAGCGACCAGTAATTGGGGGGCCGAATACGGTGTCAGCTCACGAATTGGAATGGCGGATGCTCGGCGAATGCCGCGGGCTCGACGCCACGATCTTCTATCCGGACAATGACGAAGAGGCAGAGGTCGCTCAACGCGTCTGCGAGCAGTGCCACGTGAAGACTGCCTGTCTCGAGCACGCGCTGACGTTCCGTGAGAAGGTGGGCGTCTGGGGAGGCGCAACCGAGCGCGAACGGCGGCGCATCCTGCGCCAACGGCGTCGCTCTGCCTGACTCTTGCCGCCTAGTGTCGGCGGAATGTCTGAACTCGACCGATTCGGGGGGTGGCCCGCGCTCCTGACGCAGCTGCTCGACCGCGAGGATCTCACCGAGGATCAAGCGCGAGCTGCGATGGCCACGATCCTCAGCGGAGACGCGACCCCTGCTCAACTCATCGGGTTCGTGGTGGCACTGCGCGCCAAGGGTGAGACGGCCGACGAGCTCACCGGCTTGCTCGGTGCCGCGCTCGCGGAGGCAGCCATCGTTCCGCTCACCGAACATCAGCGGTCCACCGCACTCGACGTGGTCGGCACCGGTGGTGACCAGTCGAATTCGATCAACGTGTCGACGATGGCGGCGCTCGTGGTCGCCGCCGCCGGCGTGCCGGTCTGCAAACACGGAGCACGCGCGGCGTCGTCGAAGTGCGGTACTGCCGATGTGCTCGAGACGCTCGGTCTTGCCGTGGAGCTGTCGCCCGAAGCGGTGAAGGAATCCGTCGATCGGACCGGGTTCGGGTTCTGCTTCGCTCCGCGCTTCCACCCCGCGTTCCGATTTGCCGCTCCATCTCGTCGCGAGATCGGGATTCCGACTGTGTTCAACATGCTCGGGCCGATGGCGAACCCCGGATTGGTACGACGTCGATTGATCGGAGTGGCGGTGGCGAGCTACGCCGACCGAATGCTCGTCCCCATGCAACGACACGGCGTCACCGACGCATGGATCGTGCACGGTGACGGCCTCGACGAGCTGAGCACCACGGCTCCGTCGACCGTGACAGCTCTCTCGGGCGGGAACGTCACCCGGTTCACGGTCGACGCGGTCGACTACGACATGCCACGGGTCACCCCAGCGGCACTCGTCGGCGGCGATCGCGACGAGAACGCCGACGCGGTCCGTCGAGTGCTTGCCGGCGACCGCGGTCCACATCGTGACATCGTGGTGCTGAATGCTGGTGCGGCCCTCGTCATCGCAGGTCGTTCGGTCGACCTCGCCGCGGGAATCGAGTTGGCCGGCACCAGCATCGATTCGGGTCAGGCGGCGGCGACGCTCGATGCAGTCGCGGAAGTCACTCGGGAACTCGCCGCCCGAAGTGCATCGTGATGGCGTCGTCGTGTGCCGTCCGTGCGCCTGCATCGTCAGCCAATCTGGGCGCCGGATTCGACACGCTCGGGCTGGCCGTGAGCCTGTACGCCGATGTCGGTGTCGGTGAACCCCCTCCGAGAGCACACATCGCCGAAGGCGGTCATCCGGCCACGATCGCGTTCCTCCGCAGCGGGGGAGACGGACCGATCTGGGTGCGCACGAACATCCCTATGGGTCGCGGCCTCGGGTTTTCCGGCAGTGTGCGTGTCGCGGGTGCACTGGTGGCTCATGTGCAGCGCGACGGCGAAGCCGCACTCTCGTCGGCGGCGGTGCGCGACGAAGTGCTCGAGCTGACGAGTTCGCTCGAGGGTCACGCCGACAATGTCGGGGCCTCCTTGTTCGGCGGTTTGATCGTCGCGGCCGGCGGGCGTGCCACGTCGGTGCCACTCGGATTCGACCCGGCATTCATCGCGTGGATCCCACCCGTGACCACATCGACCGAACACTCGCGTGGGACCCTCCCGCAGTTGGTTCCGCTCGCCGATGCTGCGTTCAACATCGGTCGGGCGGCGCTGTTCGTCGCCGCGTGTGTTACGGGTGACTCGACACTTCTGCGCGACGCCACGGAAGACCGGCTGCATCAGCAGCACCGCCTCGGCGACGTGCCCGACGGCAGGGCAGCAATTCAGCAGGCTCTCGACGCGGGCGCATGGGCAGCGTGGCTGTCGGGCAGCGGTCCGACGATCGGCATACTGTGCGACGCGTCCGAGGCGGCCTCGATCGCCGCAGCACTTCCTGCCTCGGGAGGTGCCAAGGTCTTGACCATCGACCACGAGGGCCCGGTACTGGTCGACGCATCGGCCGATGACGGGCCCAGCAGCAAGTAGCCCTGCAGGATCATCAGCCCGGCGATTGCGAACCACTTTCCGACCGGCAACGACTGGCCGTAGCGCACCCGCTCGGCGATGACGATGCCGGACTCGACCACGATGATCCATCCGAAAGCGAGTGTCGACATCTCGACGACTTTCAAACCGAGCGCGAACACCACGTAGATGACGATGGTGCACAGCAGTCCGGCGGCGAGGAGCCACCAACTCTTGTGCACGCTCCACTCCTTCGCGAACAGCGCGGAGAGGAGGTCGAGCCCGGCCAGCACGACGATGAGTCCGAGCGCAGTCAGCAGTCCACCAGTCGCCGAGGTCATACCCATCTGAGCGGCTACTCGGTCGATTGATACGTGGTGAGGCGATGACGACCTCGTTCGAGGTGGTCAGCGTGGTCGCAGGGGTGCCAACTGATGTCCCGCCTCGTCGAAGTTGTCGTCGTCGAGCCACGTCCGAAAGGACTGATCGAGCGCCGGCCAATCGGTATCGATGATTGCGTACCACGCTGTATCGCGGTTGCGGCCCTTGTAGTGGGTGGCCTGTCGGAACGTTCCTTCGTAGACGAAACCGAGGCGCTCGGCAGCGGCTCGTGACGGCAGGTTCAGATCGTCGCACTTCCATTCGCACCGCCGGTAGCCGAGTTCGAACGACAACTTGATGAGGAGATACAGCGTCTCGGTCGCTGCGGTCGTGCGTTGGAGGTCGGGGTGGAAAGCGATCGAGCCGATCTCAATGGAGCCGTTGGGCGGATCGATCCGCAGATACGACAGGAAGCCGACGGGAAGATCGTCGACGACGACGGCGAACGGTTGCCAGGTGGGATAGCCACGTACGAGGTCGATGGTGGTCGCGAGCTGCTCGACCGATGCGAACGGCCCGAATGGCATGTATGTCCACAACGAATCCGGTGCCTGTGTGAACGCGTCGAACAGGGCGCCGCCATGCCGGTCCCCTTCGAGCGGCTCCAGCCTGACGTGGCGACCGGTGATGTTCTCGGCGGGTGGTCGAGGCGGAGCGACCCAACCCGGGAGTTCATCTCCGACCAACTGCCCGAACTCGTTCCGTGCCGGCATATGTGCACGCTACTCAGGTGGTGCAACAGCGATTGTGGTGATCAGGCCGTCTTCCGGAGTGGAGCAATTTGGTCGGTGATCGAGATGGGAAAGCGCCATTCGCCATCGCTGGAGGTCACACGCAGTCGCGCCGCGTGCTGTTCGAAGTATCGGGCGAGACACAGAGCCTCGTCGATCTGGGTGCGGTCGAGCGGCCGCCCCGGAAGGAGCTCGGCAGGAGGGTCGACCGGCAACGCCCGACCGACCGCCCCGGTCACGGCGACGTCGACGAGCCTGGCCGAGTCGACGAACCACGTGACGTCGCCACGTTGCACCTCGACGCGTTGCGCTGATCGAAGCGCCTCGACCAATTGGTGGCGTTTCGTCGCACCGAGCAGTGCCGAGAGTCGGTCGCGGATACTCGCAGCCTCTTCGTAGCGTTTCTGCATCGCGAGCCCGGCCATTTTCTCGTGCAGCAGAGCGGCGACGCCGGCCGGGTCGCCGGTGAGCGCCGCTCGAGCGTCGGCGACAGCGCGGTCGTAGGC
>JBBKWQ010000231.1:0-28323 GCA_037969115.1 Ilumatobacteraceae bacterium | reverse complement strand
CAATACGTGCGGGCGGCGGCCCGATGTTCATCGAGTTCGTCACGTACCGATTCCGCGCCCACTCGATGTTCGACCCCGATCTGTACCGAGACCCGGCCGAGATCGCCACGTGGAAGCGACGCGATCCGATCGTCACCTTCGGCGAACAGTTGTGTCAGGAAGGTGTCGTCGATGATGACGGGATCGAGCAGATGTGGGCGGCTGCACGCCGCGAGACCGACGATGCGGTCGCTGCGGCCGACGCGGCACCGTTCGAGTCGGTCGACACGTTGCACGACCATGTCGTCCGGCTGCCTGATGCGGTGGCGCCGTGACTGACACCGCCCCCTCGATCCGGGTCGTCGAAACGACGTACCGCGAGGCGATGCGCTCCGCGCTCCGCGACGCACTCGCTTCCGACGAACGCGTCATCGTGCTCGGTGAGGACGTCGCCGACTACGGCGGCACCTACGCCGTCACGCGCGGCCTCCACGAGGAGTTCGGCCGCGATCGTGTCCGCAACACGCCATTGTCGGAGTCGGGTTTCGTCGGCGCCGGCATCGGCGCTGCGCTCGGCGGTCTCCGACCGATCGTCGAGATCATGACCGTGAACTTCAGCCTGCTCGCGCTCGACCAGATCGTGAACACGGCGGCAACGGTGTTGCACATGTCGGGTGGTCAGCTCAACGTGCCACTCGTCATCCGCATGACCACCGGCGCCGGACGACAACTCGCGGCTCAGCACTCTCACAGTCTCGAAGGCTGGTACGCCCACGTGCCGGGCCTCAAGGTCGTGGTCCCGTCCACGGTGGAAGACGCCCGTTGGATGCTGCCGACCGCGCTCGCCGACCCGAATCCCGTGATCATCTTCGAACACAGTGGGCTCTACAACGAGCGGGCCACGTTGCCGGCCGACGGCAGACCGGTCGACCTGGAGGGTGCCGCCATCCGACGAGAAGGAACGGATGTCACCATCGTCGCATGGGCCGGCATGGTGACGAAGGCGATCGCCTCGGCCGACCGACTTGCCGACGTCGGCATCTCGGCCGAGGTGATCGATCTCCGTTCGTTGCGACCCCTCGACCTGACCACGCTGGCCACGTCGGTTGATCGCAACCACCGGGCCCTGGTCGTGGAGGAGGGGTGGCGCACAGGCGGGTTGGGTGCAGAGATCGCCGCATCGTTGTCCGAGCGCTGCTTCTGGTCGCTCGACGCGCCAATTGCACGACTCGCCGGCGCCGAGGTGCCGGTGCCCTATGCGAAGCACCTCGAGATCGCCGCGATTCCCCAGATCGATGACATCGTGCACGCCGCAACCGACCTGGTGGGGCATCGATGACCGACGTCGATCGAACCGCCAGGTTCGACTACGTGCTCCCCTCCCTCGGCGCCGACATGGACCGCGGTCGGGTGGTCTCGTGGAAGGTCGCCATCGGAGACACGGTGCGCCGTGGCGATGTGATAGCGGTGGTCGAAACCGAGAAGTCGGACATCGACATCGAGATCTGGCGCGACGGCACGGTCGAGGAGTTTCTGGTCGAGCCGCAGCGTGAAGTTCCGGTTGGCACACCGCTGATCCGACTCGCCGAATCCGACACGCTCGACGCTCCGCGTCAACCGCTCGATGTCGAAGTCGATGTCGTACGGGCATCACCGCGTGCGAGGAGACTCGCCGCCGAACGCGGCGTCGAGCTCGCGGGCCTCAGAGGTTCGGGCCCGGGTGGAGCCGTCGTGGGAGCAGACGTTCTCGAACCGGCCGTCTCGCCCGCGAGTGCGCGACCGGCCATCGAGCCGCAACCCACGGGGCACCGCCGCGTTGCGTCGATGCGATCGGTGATCGCCGAACGGATGTCGCAGGCGAACCGTGACATCCCGCACTACTACCTCCAGCGCGACGTCGACGTCACCAGTGCAATTCGCTGGTTGAACGATCGCAACGAACGGCGGAGCATCTCGGAGCGCATCCTCCCGGCGGCGTTGTATGTGCGGGCAGTCGGTCTCGCCGCCGCTCGACATCCCGAGTTCAACGGCCACTGGATCAAAGACCACTTCGAATCGGGCTCTGCGGTCAACGTGGCCATGGCCGTCTCGCTGCGAGCGGGCGGACTCGTGACGCCGGCAATCTCCAACACCGATCGGCGCTCGATCGACGAGATCATGACCGCGTTGCGCGAAATCGTCGCTGCCGCTCGAAACGGCACGCTGAAGGGAAGTTGGATGTCCGGCAGCACGATCACGCTCACGAACCTCGGCGACACCGGGGCCGACGTGTTGTACGGCGTGATCTCGCCACCCGAGGTCGCGCTCATCGGTTTCGGTCGGGCTGTGCAGCGGCCCTGGGTCGTGGACGGCGACATCACGATCCGGCAGATCATCACCGTCACCCTGGCCGCCGACCACCGTGCCACCGACGGCGCCGAAGGAAGCCGATTCCTTGCCACCATCGCCCACCGACTCGAACACCCGGAGGAACCATGAACCCGACCGATGACCCTCTCGACGTCGTGATCGCTGCCATTAGCGACGTGGCGCCCGAACTCGAGCAAGAGCTCTCCGAGCTCGACCGCGACACCGACCTGTGGCAGGAGCTCCAGCTCGATTCGATGGACCACCTCTCGGTGATGACCCGCCTGGCTGCAGCGACCGGACTCGAGATCCCCGAGCGCGACTACCCCACGCTGTTGACCTTGAACGCGATCAGTCACTACGTCTCGACCGGGAACGGCGCAGCTTCCTGACCAGGACGTACGACTCTTGCGTCGCAACTCCGACGAGGCTCACACTGGGCACATGAACGACGTCACCGTCGAACTCAGTCAGCTCAGCGACGTTCGCGAACGTTACGGTCGGCAGGGACCACACGCGACGATCATCGTGCCTTTGTCCCGCCCTGGCGACGTGTCGGACGACCGGTCGACCAGGTGGAACGCGACGCGAGCCGACCTTCGACGACACGGTGCCGACGCCGCGACGATCGATCGCCTCGAACGGGTCGTGACCTCGCTTCCTCCGAGAGGTTTGCACGCGCTGGTCACGGCAGACGGCACCGACGCGGCCTCTTGCTGGCTGTCCGACACGAACCACCACATCAAGTCCTCGACCGTCACCGTGGTCGACGAGCTGCCCATGTTGCTCCCCGTCATCACCGAACTGCGTGACGTGGACTCGATCGTGGGAGCGATTGTCGATCGAATCGGGGCGGAGGTCTTCGTGATCGACCGAGTCGATTCCACGCATGCGGTCACGGTGGAGGGCGACGACGAGTTCGTCCACCGCGGCGCGCCCGGCGGCTGGTCACAACCCAGGTTCCAGCGTCGTGCCGAGCTCACCTGGGATCGCAACGCCGACATCGACGCGGCCGAACTGGCATCACAGGCCGACAACGCCGGAGCATCGCTCATCGTCATCACGGGAGACGAACGAGCCGCCTTGTTCGTCGAACAGCACCTCGCGTCGTTCGGTCGGTTCACGGTACATCGCGTCCAGGCCGGGGGCCGTCACGAGCCCTCGACGCCAGAACGTCTCCACCGCGCCGCGTCCGACCTCGCTCAGGACGCACGCAACCGCCGCATCGAGCACTCGGTCGATCGGCTTCGCGAGGAACTCGGTCAGCGCGACCGTGCGGTCTCGGGCCTCGTCAACACTGGGCGAGCACTCGGCGAACACCGTGTCGGGGTGCTGTTCCTCGACTCTGAATCGAACCTTGATCGTTCGCATGCGAACAGCATGGCCAAGCAGGCGCTCGACACCGGCGCCGACGTCATCGTGTCGCACGACCTCGACATCGCCGAAGGTGTCGCCGCCCTGCTCCGAGCGCCATACTCGTCGACGCCGGGCTGATCAGTCGGTCACTCCGCTCAGTCCGTGGAGAACGGCGGATACTCGTCGGTCAGCAGCAATGCGTACGCATTGAACCTGATCGACACGCGCAGCGACTTGAGCACCCACGATCGCAGCCCTTCGGGCCAGCGGCCGGTGAACAACACGGCGAAGAAGGCCAGAAACCAGCACACGACCGCAACGATCGCGATCACCAAGACGAACAGGAACGCTGGGATTGCCCAGATGATGCGAAGTCCGACCGTGAGTCGATTGCGGTTCTCCAGTTCGGGACGAACGTCGACCAGCACCGGGCTCCCTCCGGGATCCGCGGCCGACATCGAGTAGTCATACGGCGGATACTGGTCGTAGAGGAACCCCGCGTACAGTTCGACCCTTGCGTTGTATCGCAGGATCATCACCTGGAAGTTCGCGAGGCCCGACGGCAATTTCCCGGTGAAAAGGATCACGACCCACGAAATGAGCGACAGAGCCCCGGCGGCGTACTGCAGCGCACCGGCGATGATGAGGTGCGGGATCGCTAGGATCCATTGCACCAGAGGTCGCCAGTTGGCGAGCTTCTCGGGCGTCGAGACCTCGATCGATGCGGGATAGTCCGGTGCAGCTTCCATAACGGCCAACCTAATTGGCCGGCACGAGAGACTCCAGAGTCGTACGGCCCATGATTCCCGACGACCTACGGAATCTGGGACGTCACGATCTCGCCGATACGACGGACGACCTCCGGCACGGCATCCACGACCTGTGAGCTCGCCGGTTCGAACGGCTCGAACGACGACGCCTCGACCCCGATCACCGTGAGCTGACGAGGAAGCCGATCGAGCAGCCGGCCCAACTCGATGGCATCGGCGAGACCCACACCGTGGCTCGACAGAATTCGTTCGCCGGTCGGCATCGTGGACCGACAGGCATCGGTCTCCACGATCGACCCTGGTGGCCGACCGCTGACCATCGCGTCGACGACGACCACGCGATCGTGAGCGCTCCATCTCATGGCCAGATCGGAGAGATCGCCCTCGCAGACGAACGTGTCGACGCCGTCGCCGTGGAGGTCACGAACAGCGTCTGCGATCAACGGCCCGACCGCATCATCGCCACGATCGCGGTTGCCGACACCGATGACGACGAACCTCGTGCGCCGATCGTCACGACTCATCGACCGTCAGCTTCAGAAAGTGCGTCGAACACGAGATGCACGGGTCGTAGTTCCGAATGGTCTGCTCACATCGCAACTCGAGTTCGTCGAGTTCGAGGTCGAGGTGATCTGTGACGAACTGACGCAGATCGGATTCGATCGTCGGCTGGTTCTGCGACGTCGGCGGAATGATCTGTGCGGTCAGAATCGTGCCGGCGTCGTCGATCTCGTACCGGTGGTACAGCAGTCCGCGTGGCGCTTCGGTCGCCGCCCAACCGACGCCTGCCCGGGCGGGCACCTCGACACATGGCTGTTCGGGTTGCTCGTACTGGTCGATGATCCGCAACGCTTCGCCGATCGCGTACAACGTCTCGAGCCCGCGAACGACGATGCTCTTGAACGGGTTGCTCACCACCGGCCCGAGACCGACTTCACGAGCAAGCTCCTGGATGTCGGCTGGGAGCAGGTCGAAGTTGTTCGCGTACCGGGCGAGTGGGCCGACGTGGTACCAGCCACGCTCGACGAGGCGAGCGTGCAGCGCCGTCGAGTGCGGTACTTGCTCCTCGGCAATGCGCTCCTCGAATTCTGACACGTCGATGTCGAGCCCTCGATTCGAGACGATGCGACCCTCGTTGAACGGGTACTCGTCGGGATGCCGCAGCGAGACGAACTCGTAGTCCTGCGACAGGTCGGGGAAGTCGAACCCGGCTGTCCACCGGATCAGGTCGACACAGGTCTGCCTCGCGTCGTCGAGCGGAACTCGTAGCGACTCCAGTTCGCGACGGGTCGGGGCGCGGTAGAACCCGCCGAGGCGGACGTTCACCGGATGGATGGGTCGTCCGCCGAGCAGTTCGACGATCTCGTTGCCGGTGCGCTTCAGGACGAGGATTCGCTCGACCATCTCCGGGTGGTCTGCTGCGATGGCGATGCCGGAGTGGTAGCCGAGGAAGTCGGGGGCATGCAGAAAGCCGACGTGCAACACATGACTCTCGATCCATTCGCCGCAATACAGCAACCGTCGCAGGTCGCGGAGACTGCCGCCCACCTCGACGCCACACGCCCGTTCGATGGCGTGCGTGCTGCTCATCTGGTAGGCGACCGGACAGATCCCGCAGATTCGAGCAGTGATGTCGACCGGCTCTGTGTAGTCGCGTCCGCGCAAGAACGCCTCGAAGAAGCGCGGTGGTTCGTAGATCTCGAGCCGGATGTCGGTCACGTGCCCGTCGGTCACTTTGACGTGCATGGCGCCTTCACCCTCCACACGTGCGAGCACCGGCACGTGGAAATCGATGTTCTTGTGGGTCATGATCGATCCCTCCGATCGGCTTCCTCCCGGAACTCTGGCGACCAACCCGAGTAGCTCCGAAAGCTCCGGGCGATGGCTGCGTCCGACAGACCGAGCTGCACGAACTGCTCGGTCAAGGCTTGCGTGTTCGGGCTCTCCATCGGGCCGAAGCAGCCGTAACATCCGCGGTTGTACGACGGGCAGAGAGCGTTGCAGCCGCCCTGTGTGACCGGTCCGAGGCACGGGGTGCCGTGGGCCACCATGATGCACGGATTGCCCCGCGCCTTGCATTGCACACACACGCTGGTCGTCGGTATCCGTGGAGGACGACCGCTGAGATGAGCGGCGATGGTCTCCACGAGTTGTCCCCGATCGATCGGGCAACCGCGGAGTTCGAAGTCGACGTCGACGTGGTCGGAGATCGGCGTCGACGTGGCCAGCGTCGAGATGAACTCGGGATGTGCGTAGACGATGCCCATGAACTCCTTGATGTCCGCACCGTTCCGGAGCGCCTGGATTCCACCTGCGGTTGCGCATACTCCGATCGTGATGAGCACTGCCGACTCGTCTCGGATCTGCCGAATCCGATCGAGGTCGTGCGGCGTGGTGATCGAACCTTCCACGAGCGACACGTCGTACGGGCCGTCGACCATGCCGCTCGATGCCTCGGGGAAGTAGGCGATGTCGACGCGCCCTGCCACGGCGAGCAGGTCGTCCTCGCAATCGAGCAGACTGAGCTGGCACCCGTCGCACGATGCGAACTTCCACACGGCCAACGTCGGGTTCGGTGGCGTATTCACTTCACAAGTCCTGGATACGGAGGAACGGTGCCATCTCGGCGAAGTTGGCGACCGGGCCGTCCCGGCACGCGATGAACGGCCCGAGTTGGCAGTGACCGCAGAGGGCGTTGCCGCACTGCATGTTGCGTTCGAGGGTCAGCCAGATCCGCTCGTCCGGCACACCGAGCCACTCGAGCGCGGCCGCGGTGTAGTGCATCATCACGTCGGGACCGCAGACGAAGGCCGTGGTATCGGGCCAGTCGAGCTCCACGCCCGAGTCCGCTCTCAGCCGATCGGGCACCACACCGACCGGACCATCCCAACCGTCGTCGGCCCGGTCGACGGTGAGGTACACCTCGATGTCCCGGTCTTTCCACTGGTCGAACTCCCGCCGATACACCAGGTCATTCGGCGACTTCGCGCCGTAGAGCAGCGCGACTCGATCGAAGCGTTGCCGATGCCCGATGGCGGCGTGGATGAGCGCCCGGAGTGGCGCGATTCCGAGGCCTCCGCCGATGATCATCAGCTGCTTGGTTTCGACGGAGTCGAGCGGCCACGGAGTTCCGAAGGGGCCACGAACCGTGATGTCGCCACCGATCGGCGTGTCGACGAGTGCTCCGCTGATCGGTCCCGCTCGTCGGATCGTGTATGCGTGATAGGTGTCCTCATCGGTCGGCGAACTGATCGAGATCGCTGCTTCCCCCACGCCGAATGCCCCGAGCATGCTCACTTGAGCCGGCAGGAACGTCGGCAACGATCCGACCGTCGGCACCACGTGCAGACTGACGACGTTCGGGCATTCTTCGACCTTGTCGATCACTCGATACGGGCGAGGCACCAGCAGTGGATCGATCGGGGCGTCGAGGCGGGCGGTCACGTCGGTCGTACCGGTCATGGCCCGGCAGCCTCTCGGAAGGTGCTTGCTTCCGACGTGATGTCGATGCCGACCGGGCACCACGTGATGCAGCGGCCACACCCGACACAGCCGGACTCGTCGAACTGATCGATCCACGTCGCCAATTTGTGGGTCATCCACTGCCGGTACCGAGATGTCGCCGAGGCGCGCAGTGGACCAGGCCCGAGGTGCGAGAATTCGAGGCTGAAACATGTGTCCCAGACCCTCCAGCGCTCGGCGTGGTCCCCACTCAGATCGGTCACATCTTCCAGGTCGGTGCAAAAGCAGGTCGGACACGCCATCGTGCAGTTGCCACAAGTGAGGCACCGTGCGGCGATGTCGTCCCAATGCGGACTGTCGAGTTGTTCGTAGAGCAGCTCTTTGATGCCGTTGGTGTCGAGGCGTCTGGAGATCCGCTCGACGGCCCCCGCGATCACCGCTCGCGCGGCGGAGCGGTCGCCACCGGTCGTCGGCCGACTGGGAATCGAGCCGAGCAGATCGTGGCCGAGGTCCGTGGACGCCTGAGCGACGTAACACACGTCGTGTCCGTCCACCAGTTCGGTGAGCACCAGATCGAAGCCCGTGAGCGCCTCGGGGCCGGTGCCCATCGAGGTGCAGAAACACGTCGCAGCCGGATCGCCGCAATTCACCGCAACGATGCACAGATCCTCACGGTTGGCCCGGTACGCAGGGTCGGGATGCGGGCCGCCGAGCAGCACGCGATCCTGCTTTGCGATCGCCGCCACCTCGCACGGTCGCACGCCCACGAACGCACGGCGGACAGCTTGCGGACGTTGCATCGTGACCCGCACGGCTTCACCGTCGGACCGGTCCATCGACCACACCTTGGCCCGGGCCGGATGCAGCAGCGACTTCCACGACTCGGGGCCGACCGCGTATCCGAATCGTGCATCGTCGTCGCGCGGCACCAACCGGTAGTGACCACCCGCTTGCTCGTCGGTCCAGCCCAGAGGAAGATCGTCGACCGACCGCAGGAGGTCCAGTGCGATCACGCCGTTCGTCACCCGCGGCCCGTACACGTCGTACCCGCGGTCGACCAGCTCGCCCAACAACGAACCCAGGCCGTCCAGGTCGATCGTCGCAGCCGCGTCACTGCTCACGTTCGGCCTCCGTCAAGCATTCGATCACTGCGTCGTGGCTCGTGGCCCCGAAGTGGTCGTAGAACTGGCCGACCGCGTAGAACGGCTCCGGCGTGTCGACGCAGACGTATTCGTCGGCGACACCAGTGAGGCGATGAACCCAGTCGTCGGGGGCCACTGGAACGGCGAGTACGACTCGCACGGCGCCGGCGGCACGGGCGACGCGGCACGCTGCCGTTGCGGTCGAGCCGGTCGCAAGGCCGTCGTCGACCACGACGACTACCCGCCCGTCGAGTGGCACGCGGGCCCGAGCCGAGCGATACCGATCTACCCGGCGGTCGAGCTCGGCCTGCTCTCTCTCCCGAACTTCGGCGATCTCGTCCTGGGTGACGCGCATCGCGCGCGCCGCGTCGTGATCGATGAGCCCGACTCCACCTTCGCCGATCGCTCCGATCGCCAACTCAGGTTGTGTCGGCACTCCGATCTTGCGAACGACGATCACGTCGAGGGGCGCAGCCAATGCCCGTGCCACCTCGAGCGCGACGGGAACGCCTCCTCGAGGGATGCCGACCACGACCACGTCATCGTCGCGCAGATACGACAGGTTCTCGGCGAGACGGCGGCCGGCATCGGCTCGATCAGTGAACATCTGCGCCCTCACGATCCGAACCTGCGGCAGACATCACGTGACCGTTCCGATGCATCGATCGGTATCGAGCGGCACAGTCTGCGGGGTGGCCACCACTGAGAGAATCTGCGCAACGGTCTCGGAACCAGTCGGACCGACGGAAATGCACCCGTCGGACAGATCGGGATGATCGTGAAGCGCCAACGGGACCACGAAGATCGGAATGCCCGGACGTCGCTTTCGATGGCGATCGACCAGTTGCCGATTGCATTCGTCGTCGAGGTCGAGCAGCACGACGATCGCATCTGCCTCATCGGCCAGAGGACAACTGTCGCCCGCCAGGACCGGGCACCCTCCATGGCCGAGTCGTGCCGGTCCGGGACACATCGCCATGACGCAGTCGGCATCCGCAGCAGCGTCCTCGCCCGACCAGCGCCCACTCGCCACCTCGACGAGCACCCGCGTACCGCTGCGCACCGGCGGCCACGACGGGAGATGACCCGACGCGCCGATCGACAGCCTGACGGTGCCATCGGGGTGCCCCAGATTCACCGATCCACGATTCCGGAAGACGCCCAGCATCGCCCGGTTCTCGAGGAGCACATCGGCTTGGAGATTCGGAACGCCGTGCGTCGCCGCGTGACGAGTCAACAGATCCACCAAGTAGGCGCCGAGCCAGCTCCGCCATCCGGCGGCGACCGTGACGGCCACGTCGCCGTCACCGTCATGGCGGAGCGAGTACCCGGCTTCACCGACGATGCGCTGTTCGTCGTCGTCGTGGACGACCGCCACGACACCGTGGCCACCCCGTTCGCCGACGGAGGCCCACGTACGACACCAGGCCTGTTTCGGTGGCCCACCGGTGAAGAACCGCCGATTGAGGTCGGATACCGACAGGTTCGAGTACAACGAATGGAGCAATGGCCCGTCTTCCGCACTCGACGGGCGGATCTCGAGCGTTCGGCCCGACGGCAGGTCGATCCGTTCGACGGCACCGTCGGCCTTGCCGGCACCGTCGGCCTTGCCGGCATCCATTTCGGCAGGCGCCACGCGCTCGTGTTCGAAGGCCATCAGTCCAGCCTGAGCGCTGCGGCGCCGCTTCCACAGGGCCGAACGTCACACCTGGCGTCGGCACCGGAGTGTCGCTTCACCGCTCCCACGACGCATGCGTGATGGAATACTGAGTCGATGGTCGATCGGGTGTTCGCAGGCGTCCTCCGCTTGCCGGGACTCGCACTCATCCGACGTTACCGACGCGACTGGTTCAGAGGTGACCTCGTCGCTGCGGTCGCGGTGACGGCGCTGATGATTCCGCACGGTATGGCCTACGCCGAACTCGCCGGCGTACCGGCGGTGACCGGGCTCTACACGACGATCACGGCGCTGCTGGCGTACGCGGTCTTCGGCCCGTCGCGGGTCTTGCTGCTCGGGCCCGATTCGTCGCTCGCGCCATTGATCGCCGCGGCCATCGCCATCAGCAGCGGTGGCGACCCGGCGTCAGCGATCGCGATCGCGGGGATGCTGGCGCTGATGACAGGCGCTTTGTGCACCCTCGCCGGACTCAGCCGCCTCGGATCGATCGCCGAACTGCTCTCGCGTCCCGTCCAGCTCGGCTACCTCAACGGCCTGGCCATCGTGATGGTGGTCAGCCAGGCAGCCAAGCTCGCCGGTTTCTCGATCGATGGTGACACTCCCGTGGAACAGGTCGGCGACATCGTGCAGGGAGTCGCCGATGGACTCCTGAACACCGCTTCTCTCGTTCTCGGAATCGCGGCACTGGCCCTGATCGTGACGTTGTCACGATCGTCGCCGTCGATTCCTGGCGTGCTGATCGCCATCGTCGCGAGCACGGTCGTGGTCCGTGTGTTCGATCTCGTCGCGGACGGCGTCGCCGTCGTCGGCGTGCTACCGAGCGGGTTCCCTGCGCCCTCGTGGCCTTCGGTCGACACGGGCTCGTTGTCGTCGCTGTTCCTGGCTTCGGTGGGTCTGGCCTGGGTCACGCTGTCGGACACCACAGCGCTCTCCCGTGGATTCGCGGTTCGCACCGGTGAACGAGTCGACCCGAACAAGGAGATCATCGCGCTCGGGGCTGCGAACATGACCACCGGACTGTTCCAGGGCTTCCCTGTGAGCGCCAGCTCGAGCCGCACCACCATCGCTCACGCGAGTGGAGGTAACAGCCAACTCGTCGGCGTCATCGGAGCCCTGCTGTTGATGGTGCTACTCGTCGCCGGCAACGATCTCGTCGAATTTCTCCCGTCGACCGCGCTGGCTGCCGTGGTGATCGCCGCGGCGATCCGGCTCTTCGACGCCCGGCAGGTGCGATGGCTGTACTCGGTTCGTCAAAGCGAGTTCCTGCTGTGTATCAGTGCGACTGTCGGTGTGGTCATCCTCGGCGTGCTCAACGGACTGATCGTTGCCGTCGGACTGTCGGTGGCCAACTTCATCCGACGGGTCTGGCGACCGTACGACGCGGTGCTCGGACGTGTCGACCATCGCAAGGGTTACCACGATCTCGGCCGCCATCCGACTGCTCGACAGGTGCCTGGACTGGTGTTGTTCCGGTTCGACGCTCCCCTGTTCTTCGCCAACGCCGACCACTTCGAGCGGCGTGTGCATCGAATCATCGCCGAAGCGCGCACGCCGGTGCGGTGCCTCGTGATCGCAGCCGAACCCATCACCGACATCGACACGAGCGCCGCAGCGATGCTCGAGACGCTCATCGCGCACCTCGAAGAGAATGACGTCGAGTTGGCATTCGCCGAACTCAAGGGGCCGGTGAAGGACCGGCTCCGTCATTATGGCCTGTACGACCGAATCGGCGACGATCGGTTCCATGCCACCACTGGCACGGCGGTCAGGTCGTACATCGCAACGTACGAAGTCGATTGGGAAAGGGACTGAAGACTCGGGCGGTGATCCTCAGATTTCACGACACTGAGACCATGGCACCAACGAAGACGTCCACCCCCGATTCCGGGCTCGCGGTGGGACCCAGCAAGCTCAACCCGACCGACGCCACGCTCTGGGACATCGAACGGAATCCGAATCTGCGCACCACGATCGTGGCCGTTCTGGTCCTCGACCGACCGGTCGAGCTCACACGACTGGCGAACATGTTCGAAGCCACCAGTCGACTGGTACCACGATTCCGTCAGCGTGTCGTCGGCCTTCCGGGCGGCATCGGCACACCGCACTGGGAGCTCGATGCCCGTTTCGCCGTCGCTGATCACCTGGCCGGCGTCGACCTCGGTGGAACGATCGGCTCGAGCGAACTCGACGCTGCGATCACCGAAACCGCCGAATCGATGGCGAGCACACCGCTCGACCGCGACCGCCCGCTGTGGGAATGCGTCTACCTCGGCGGCACGTCCGGCCGATCGGCGTTGGTCCTCAAGATGCACCACTCGCTCACGGATGGCGTGGGCGGGATCGGCATGCTCGACGTCTTGCTCGACCGCGAGCGGGCAGCGCCTCCACGAGACCTGTCGATGATCCCAGAACCCGTCCGGAAGGACCCGTCGAGTTCGGGCGCGGACGATCTGGGCCGTGCGACTCAGCGAGCCGTGAACCTGCCGTGGCAAGTTTCGTCGGCCGTGCTGTCGTCGGCCCTGCATCCGCTCCGTACCGCGGGCGCCACGTGGGGTGGGGCCCGCTCGGCCGCGCGGCTGCTCGCACCGACGTCGGCTCCGCTGTCGACCTTGATGACGGACCGCTCGATGGACCGCAGTGTCGGGCTGAGCGATGTCGACCTGGAACGGTTGCACGCCGCCGCCGCGTCGCATGGCTGCACGATCAACCACGCCTTCATCGCGGGTGCTGTCGGCGGGATTGCCGCCTACCACCACTCGCTGGGGGCCTCGCTCGACCGTATTCGCATCACGATGCCGGTGAGTTTCCGGCAGCGAGAGAGCTCCGCTGCCGGGAATCAGTGGGCCCCGGTGCGCTTCGTCGCACCGGCCGACATCGATGATCCCGTCGAGCGAATGTTGGCGATGCGTGCATTGGTGCGTTCGTCGCGCAAAGAGCCCGCTCTGTCGTTCAGCCAGTCACTCGCCGGCCTCGTCCAAGTCCTACCGGCGATGTTGTCGAGCGCCGTGGTCGGCGGGATGATGCGCGGCGTCGACGTCACCCTCACCAACGTGCCCGGTCTGACCGAACCCCACTACCTCGGTGGCGCGGCCGTCGAACGGATCTACGCGTTCGCTCCGACAGCGGGCTCGGCATTGAACATCGGGTTGGTCTCCCATCTCGATACTGCGTGCATCGGAACACTCAGCGACGACGCGGCCGTTGCCGACCCCCGGCTGCTTCGCGATCTGGTTGCGTGCGGGCTCGTCGACGTGATGAACGCGGCGGAGCGCACACCGGCTCCGGCGAAGGATGCTGCGCTCGGGAATACGGAGGAGCCGACGTGTTCGGCCTCGGCGATCGATCACACGGCGGGCCCAGCGGCTGAGCGACTCTCGGCGCTCGACACGGGCTTCCTCCGACTCGAGACGCACACCACCCCGATGCACATCGGCGGAGTATTCACCATCAGCGGTGACGGGCTACGCGACGCCGACGGCAACATTCGCCTTGGCGACGCGCGACGCCATATCGAGGCTCGCGTCCGCCGCCTCCGCCGCTTCACCCGCCGGTTGTCGGAGGTGCCGTTCGGCCTCGGTCGGCCGCTGTGGGTCGACGACGAGCAGTTCGACATCGACAACCACGTCAAGATGACCGAGGTACCGGCTCCGGGCGGCCGTCAGGAGCTCCTCGATGTCTGCGCTGAACTCCACACCGAATCACTCGACCGATCGCATCCACTCTGGGAGCTCTGGTTCGTCGATGGTCTGACGGACGGCAGCGTCGGACTCGTCGAGAAGGTCCATCACGCACTGATCGACGGCATCAGCGGGGTCGAACTGGCCGCTGCGATCTTCGACGCCGAACCGGCCGACGAACCCGAGCAGCCCATCACGGTTCGGCCGAATCGTGGACCGACGGCCATGCGTCGTATCACCGACGCGCTGGTCGAGCAGTTGACGACACCGGTCGTGATCGCTCGCCGAACGACCACAGCGATGCGGACAGGGCCCGAGCAGTTGATGAACCGCATCGGAAGTGTCGCGGCAACAGCACGAGACGTGATCAGACCCTCGGCCCGTGCGCCGCGCACGGCGTTCAACCAGACCATCGGCACACGCCGGCAGCTCCGCAGTGTCGACCTCGAGCTCGGTAAGGTTCAACGGCTTCGCCAGCCGGTGGACGCAACCGTGAACGACGTGGTCCTCGCGGTCGTGGCCGGAGCGATGCGGAGATGGTTCGAGGCCGCCGAGCAACCGCTCGCCGATGTGCACGTCCTCGTGCCGGTCTCGACTCGCTCCGAGGGCATGACAGCAGCCCCTGGCAATCAGGTGGGCGGCGTGCTCGTCGACCTGCCGGTCGGCGAGCCCGACCCCGTGAGGCGACTCCAGTTGGTGCAACATCGGATGCATCGCCTGAAAGAAGCACACGAAGGCCAGGGTTCTGCGTTCGTGCTCGATGCGCTCGATCATCTCCCGGCGTTGGGATACGGGGCAGCGACCCGCCTGATCGCCGCACAACCGCTCATCAATTTCGTGGTCACGAACGTACCGGGTCCGAGCGATCCGCTCTACTTCCTCGGCTCACGCATCGACGAGATGGTTCCGGTCGTTCCGCTCGGGCCGGGGCTCGGGCTCGGGATCGCTGTGCTGTCCTACGTCGACCGTCTTACTGTTTCCCTGTTCGCCGACCCCGATGTGTGTCACGACATCGATGCGCTCGCGGCCGCGATCGCCGACGAGTTCACCCAGCTCCAGACCGCCCTCGCCGCGGTCATGATCGACCCGGATGAGGACGTTCGGCTCTAGGCGCAACCCGTGAACCGCTCGCACGATCGACACAGGAGGACGTGCCGTGAGCCAAACCGAAGATATCAACCGACGTACCGAGGCGGACACCGCCCGAGAGGGCACCGTCGTGCACCGCTTTCGCCGTCGGGTCGAGACGCAATCGGAGCGCCCGGCACTGCGTCACCAGGTCGACGGGACCTGGCACGCCATGGACTGGGGACACTACGGCAGTGCCGTCGACGAGGTAGCGGCCGGGTTGGTGCAGTTCGGTGTCGCCAAGGGTGACCGGGTCGGACTGCTCTCCGCGAACCGACCGGAATGGCACATCGCCGATCTCGCGATCCTGTCGATCGGCGCCATCACCGTGCCGATCTACCCGACGAGCTCGTCGTCGCAGGTCGCCTACATCCTCGGCGACTCGGGTGCCCGGCTCTGCTTCGTCGACAGCACGGACCAACTCGCGAAGGTCTTGCTCCACTACGAACAACTGACCAACGTGGAGCGGGTCCTCGCCCTGAACTCGTTGCCCGGGCTCGACCGCGAGTCGGTGATGGTGGACTTCGACCACCTCCGCGGCCGCGGCAGAGCCGCACTCGACGACGAGCCGACGCTGGTCTCCGGACGCGCCGCAGACATCGGCCCGTCCGACACCGCCACGTTGGTGTACACCAGTGGCACGACCGGCCCGCCGAAGGGCACGGTGCTCACCCACGGGAACATCGAGTGGACGGTGTCTGCGGTCGAAACGATGATCGGGCTGTCACCCGACGACCGGTTCC
Organism: Ilumatobacteraceae bacterium; assembly: GCA_037969115.1. Lineage (GTDB taxonomy): Bacteria > Actinomycetota > Acidimicrobiia > Acidimicrobiales > Ilumatobacteraceae > JBBKWQ01. The sequence continues at coordinate 12,042 of JBBKWQ010000231.1, read as the reverse complement.
TCAGCTACCTCCCGCTCAGCCACATCGCCGAGCGCGTCACCAGCCATGTCGGACAGATCGTGTCGGGCGGCGAAACGTGGTTCGCTCGGAGCCTGGCGACGGTGCCCGACGACCTCAGGGCATGTCGGCCGACGATCTTCTTCGCGGTGCCGAGGGTGTGGCAGAAGTTCCACGACGCGATCCTCGACCAGATCGCCGCCACACCGCGTCCGATTCGATCACTCTTCGACCGGTACATCGCACTGGGCCTCGAATGCGTCCGAGCGAAGGAACGCGGCCAGTCGGCCCCTCGGAACATCGGCCGGCAATACCGGGCGCTCGATCGTACGCTCGGGGCGATGTTGCGCCGCAAGCTCGGGCTCGACCGAGCACGAATCGTGGTGTCGGCGGCGGCTCCGATCCATCCAGACCTGGTTCGGTGGTTCCATGCACTGGGTCTGCCCATTGCAGAGGTGTGGGGACAGACCGAGGACTGTGGCCCAGCCACGGTGAATCCACCCGACGCGATCCGCATCGGTACGGTCGGACGAGCACTTCCCGGTCTGGAAGTCGAAGTCGCCGGCGACGGCGAACTGCTCGTGCGCGGCGGGAGTGTGTGCGACGGCTACTACGGCCACCCGGACGCGACGGCGGAGTTGGTCGATGCCGACGGTTGGCTCGCCACCGGAGATCTCGGCTCGATCGACGACGACGGTTACGTCACCATCACCGGCCGCAAGAAGGACCTGATCATCAACGCCGCCGGCAAGAACATCTCCCCGTCGGAGATCGAGACCAGATTGGCCATCGAGCCCCTGATCGGGCAGGCGGTCGTGGTCGGCGACGGACGCAGGTACCTCGTCGCGCTCCTGACGCTCGACCCCGACGACGCAGCCGACTGGGCGGCAGAGCACGGCGCCTTCGGCGACATCGCTGCGCTCGTGAGCGACGGTGCGTTACGAGCCGAGGTCGGAGCGGGCGTCGACCGGGTGAACCGCGAACATGCCCCGGTCGAGCAGATCAAACAATGGCGACTCCTCCCGAGCGCGTTCACCGTCGAGGGCGGCGAACTCACGCCCACCATGAAGGTCAAACGGGCAGTGGTGATCGAGAACAACGCGGACGCGGTCGAGGAGATGTACACAGAACGTGGTGGAGGATTCGTCCGCTCCACATGACCGAAGCGGCGACCGACGACTGGGCATGCGCGACGGCGGAACTCGATCGCCGGTGCTGTGTCATCGATGAAGGCTCGACCGGAGCCTCCGTTTATACTTGACGAGTGCGAAATCCCAGCCGCGTGTCGGCGAGTACTGGAGGCGACCCGGCGCCCGACTCGACGGCTACGACGACGGAGTCCGATCGCCAATTGCGGCTGGCGTTCGTGATGGAACAGCACCTCGGCCACCGGACGTACGCCGAGAATCTGCGGTCGTCGCTCGCCGATGATTCCACACTCGAGACCCATTGGGTTCCCGTGACGTACGCATCGACCTCGGCGTGGTGGGAACGTATCCCGGTCGAGTCGGTGAAAGCCGCCTGGCGGGGGCGTGCAGAGGTGCAGAAAGGACTGGCTGCGGTGCACGAGCGCGTCGACGCGTGCATCTACAACACGCAGGTACCGGCCGTCCTCGGTGGTCGGGCTGCTCGCCGCCGGCCGTATGTCGTCTGCATGGACGACACGCCCGAATTGATGAACGCGATGGCCGACGGCTACGAACACACACCCGACTCCGGGCCCACCGGCTGGCTCAAGTACCGCTGGAGCCGCCATGTGCTCCAGCACGCGGCAGGTCTCGCGCCGTGGAGCCATTGGGTGCGGGCGTCACTCATCAACGACTACGGCGTCGATCCGAGCAAGATCGACGTGATCCCTCCTGGCGTGAACATGTCGTCCTGGGACCCGACTCGACACGACGACGACGGGCCCCTGCGGATCCTCTTCGTCGGTGGCGACTTCGAACGAAAGGGCGGCGATGTCCTGCTGAAGGCATTCCGGTCGCTCGAGCCGGGCACGGCGGTGCTTCGACTCGTGACGCGCTCATCGATCGAAACAGAGCCGGGCGTCGAGGTCTACAACGGGCTCTCGCAGAACGACCCCGAACTGCGTGACCTCTTCGAGACGAGCGACGTGTTCGTTCTCCCCAGCAGATCGGAGATGTTCGGAATCGCAGCCGTCGAGGCGGCAGCCGCCGGCCTCCCACTCGTGGTCACGGCCGTCGGCGGGCTCGCCGAACTCGTGGTCGACGGCGAGACCGGGTTCTCGATGCAACCCGACGACGACCGCGCACTCGTCGTTCACCTCCGATCGCTCGCCGAGCAGCCATCGCTTCGACGCACGATGGGAGCGGCGGCCCGGCGACGAGCCGAGCAGGAGTTCGACGCTGACGTGAACGCCGCACGTCTGGTAGCGCTCGCTCGCCGCGGCACCGCACTCGCATGAAACTCCGCAACCACCCCTTTCGAATCCTGGAGGAATGATGTTGGCAATTGGAAGTCGCGAGATCGCCGCCGCCGTGCGTGTGCTCTCGCGCGGCGACCTCGCCCGCTACCACACGTCGCGAACCTCCGAGACGTCGAAGTTCGAGATCGAACTCGCCGACGCGATGGGGACCAGCCATGCGCTGGCGGTGAACAGCGGCACGAGCGCGCTGATCTGTGCGCTCGTCGGCGCCCGAATCGGGCCGGGCGACGAGGTACTCGTCCCCGCCTACACGTGGGTTTCCACCGCCGCCGCGGTCCTCGCCGTCGGCGCGGTCCCCATCCTGGTGGAGATCGACGAGAGCCTCACGATCGACCCCGTCGACATCGAGGCCCGCATCACTCCCGCGACACGCGCGATCATCCCGGTGCACATGCTGAACCTGGTGTGCGACATGGACGCGATCATGACCATCGCACGGGCCCACAACCTCGTCGTGATCGAGGATGCTTGCCAGGCGATCGGCGTGCAGTACAAGGGCCGGCGCGTCGGCGCGATCGGCGACGCCGGAGCATTCAGCTTCAACCAGCACAAGAACATCCGTAGCGGTGAAGGCGGCGCGGTCCTCACGAACTCCGACCAGATGCACGCTCGTGCCGGCATGTACCACGACGTCGGCAGCTACGAACGCGCCGAGCAGTTCGCCAGCGACGAACCGGTCTTCGTCGGCATCAACGCGAGGATGCCCGAGCTGTCAGCCGCCATCCTGCGGCCGCAGCTCCGCCGCCTCGACAAGCAGCTCGCGCTGCGACAGAAGCGTCGCGCGATGGTGATCGAGCGCCTCGAGGAACTCGACGATCGCGACCTTCGCATGTCACCGCATCACGACCCGGCGTCGGCCGTCGGGGTCGCCATCGCGTTCGACGATCCCGCAAAGGCGGCGGCGTTCGGCGAGACGAAGGGCGCCCGCTGCCTCATCGACACCGGTCGACACGTGTACACGAACTGGAAGTCGATCATCTCGAAGCATCCGCAGCATCCGAGCCTCGATCCGTACTCGTGGAACGATCGGCCCATCGACTACGACCACGACACGTGTCCGAGAACGCTCGAGATCCTCGCCCGAACCTGTACCGTCGAGGTTGCTCCCGAGCTCCCTTCACCCGTCTTCCGTGTGCTCATGAAGCGCCTCGGAACGTGACGGCACCGTTGCGAACGCCCTCGTGCGCGGCGATCGTCGCCACACGCAACCGAGGCGACAAGATCGCTCCGTTGCTCGAGTCGATCGTGCAGAGCGATCTCGACGATTTCGAACTCGTCATTGTCGATCAGAGCTCCGACGACTCCACTGAACAGGCGGTGCAACCATTCCTCGCCGACGACCGCTTCACCTTCATTCGGTCATCCCAAGTCGGTCTCAGCCGCGCCCGCAACCTGGCAATCGCCAACACGACCGCCGAGTTCATCGCAATCACGGATGACGACTGCATCGTGCCACCCAACTGGTTGCGGGCGATCACCAGCCCGATGCGCGACGACCCACAGGTCGGTGTGGTCTTCTGCACGGTACGTCCGGTCCCGGTCGACAAGATCGGTCACACGCCACACATCATCTTCGATCGGAACCGCAAGGTGACCAGCACGCGATCAGCGTGGGCGTCGGCACGCGGCGGCCTCTGTCTGGGTGCGGGTATGGCGATTCGACGGGCGGCGTTCGATGACGTCGGTGGGTTCGACCTCATGCTCGGCCCCGGATCGAAATTCGGTGCGGCGGAAGACAACGACCTGAGCTGGCGCTGCCTGCTCAGGGGCTGGGCCACATATCAGACCGCTGACGTCACCGTCATGCACGATGGATTCCGCGACCTCGACGAGCTGCGCGAATTGGTGGTCAGGGATTTCTACGGCGTCGGTGGCACCGCCATGAAGTACCTGCGCGCCGGCAAGCTGGCCATCGTGGCGTTCATCGTGACGTGGCTCGTGCGTTTCGGCGTCGTCGGTCCCGCACGCGACCTGCTCGCGGGTCGGCGGCCACAGGGATTTCGCCGGCCACTCATGCTCGTGCGCGGTCTCGTCGACGGCCTACGAACCCCGTTCGACCGAGCGACGATCATGTACGACGCGCCGCCGGACGACGCGCTCGAACGGTCCGACGGGAGGGTTTGATGAGCGTCCGGGAGGCCAGCGACGTCGCCATCGACGACACACTCACCGCCGACATCTGCGTGATCGGTGGCGGTGCTGCAGGGATCACGCTCGCACGCTGCCTCGACGGGTCGAGCCGTCAGGTTCTGCTCCTCGAAGCTGGGGGGGTCGAGCACGACGCGGCCGCCGAAGCAGACAGCTTCCAGGTCGAGCACACCGGTGTGCCTCATCACAATCCGATCCCGTCCCGCGGGCGCTGGTTGGGTGGTGCGACCAATCTCTGGTTCGGTCGCATCGCCGTCCCGGACGCGATCGATTTCGCCGAGCGTTCCTGGGTGCCCCACAGCGGCTGGCCGCTGAGCCTCGACGCCCTCGATCCGTGGCTGGTGTCGGCCGCAACGATTCTCGATGTTGCTCACCACGACCGGTTCGACATCGGTCGATGGTCATCACACCCGACGATCGAAACGTTCCGTCGCGACGGTGAAACCGACCTCGATGTCTTCTTCTGGTCGGGCGCGCAAGACATGGCAAAAGCCGCACGATCGATCCTGGAACGTTCGCCCAACGTGACCACGATCACCGACGCCACGGTGAACGAGCTCGTCACCGACGGCGGCCGAGTCACGTCGGTCAGCGTCGTCGGGCCCGGACGTCGCCCCTTCAAGGTGACGGCCGCCCAGTTCGTGCTCGCCGCGGGCGGCTTGGAGAACCCGAGACTGCTGCTCGCGTCGACCGGTTCGTCCGAGACCGGGGTCGGCAACGAACACGACAACGTCGGGCGCTACTACCTCGATCATCCGCGGGGCGAAGGTCTCGCCCGCGTCGATCTGCGAGGGCTTTCTCCGTCGCAGCTGGGCACGCTGGCTCTGCTCGACGAGCGTGCCGACAGTGAGTTCGGCACGACACAGCTGCGCGTCGTGTTCTCCGAGGAGCTGCAGCGGTCGGAGCAATTGCTCAACCACGGTCTCCACGGCCACCTCGTCGCCGATGCCCAGAAGAGCGAGGGATTCGAGGGCTACAAACGGATGCGCGATCGTGTCCGGCGGCGGCAGTTCGACGACCGCCGCGCCATTGCCGGCGACATCGCATCGATCGTGCGAGGGGCACCGCAGCTCACACGATTCGGCTTCGATCGGGTGCGCGGTCGGAGCACCCCGACCGAGTTCGTGGTGATCGACCAGATGGAACACGAACCCGACCCCGAGAGTCGGGTCACCGTGAACCCACGCAATCTCGACCGGTTCGGTCTTCCCCGCGTCACGGTGCACTGGCGCATCAACGATTCCACGCGGCGATCGCAACGCCGCATGCACGAACTGTTCCGCGACGCCCTCGAGCGAGTCGGTATCACGGGCTTCAGCAGCGACGTGCTCGATCGCCCGGATGACGAACTCGAGTTGATCGACATGAAGCACCCGTCGGGTACGACCCGCATGAGCGCATCACCGAAGGACGGTGTCGTCGATCCGAACTGCCGGGTCCACGGCGTCGACAACCTCTACGTGGTCGGCAGCTCGACGTTCCCGACGACGGGCCATTTCAACCCGACGCTGTTGATCGTGGCGCTCGCGGCGCGGCTCGCCGATCATCTCGTCGGCCTCGCCGATTGACCACGCCGCGCTGATCATCGTCAACGGTCGCGCTCTGGTGGTGAGAAACCGGAAGGGATCACGAGATCATCCGGCGCGAGTTCACCGATTGACGACTTACCGAGTCCGAGCAGGTTCGAATCGATACCCATGCGGAGCACGTCGAGCACGTTCTCGACACCCGCCTGCCCGTTGGCCGCGAGACCCCAGAGATAGGCCCGGCCGATCATGACGACACGCGCGCCGAGCGCGAGCGCCTTCACCACGTCGCTGCCACGACGGATCCCGCCGTCGAGGAGCACCTCGGTCTGATCGCCTACCGCCGCCACGACCTCGGGGAGTACCCGAATGGGTGCCGGCGACCCGTCGAGATTGTTGCCGCCGTGATTCGACACCGAGATCGCCGTGGCTCCGGCGTCGACGGCGCGCCGCGCCTCGTCGGCGCGGCCGATCCCCTTCACCATGAACTGACCGCCCCACTGTTCGATCAGCCAGGCGACATCGTCCCACGTCGGCGGCGGCGTGCCCATCCAGGTGCCGTAGGCCTCGAAGAACCCGGGAGCGGGTGCATCGCCCGTGACGAAGTTCGGCACGGTCAGGCCGGGGAGCTGCCCCGATCTCAGCCAGTCGAGCAGCCACAAGGGACGCAACGCCACCTCGGGGGCGTGCCTGAGTGCTGTCTTGAGATCGATCGCCTCCGGAATGGCAGGGCTGCCCCAGTCACGACTGTGTACGAACGACCAGTCGAGCGTGAGGATCATGCCCACAGCACCCGCCGCCCGCGCTCGCTCCATTCGGGCGGTCATCGAGTCTCGGTCTCCCGCCCAGTAGATCTGGAAGAACGTCTGCGGGTTCGCTTCGATCACCGACTCCAGCGGCTTGCTGGCGAACGAACTGAGGCCCATTGCGACGCCTCGTGCGGCCGCCGCCCGGGCAACTGCGAGTTCACCCTCGGGATGCACCGCCTGCACCCCGGTCGGAGAGATCACCACCGGCATCGACACCGACTGACCCATCACCGTGGTCGACATGTCACGTTGGGGCGACTGCCCAGCGGTGATCGGGCGGATGCCGAGCTCGTCGAACGCCGCGAGGTTGTCGCTCGTCGACAGCCCTCGCTCGGTTCCGGCGATCAGCGCGCCGTACACCGACTTCGGCAGGCGGCGTTTCGCCCGTTTCTGGGCGATCGCTACCGACTCGAACCATGACTGTGCCACGCCGGGCAGCGTAGGGGCTGACCGTCGCCGCACCGAAGTCGTTCCATTTCCAGCGCTTCGCGGACGGGCGAGGGACGGTGGCGCACTGGGCTCGGGTTCACGGCGGATGCAAGACTCGGGGCATGGCCGAGCACGACGAGGGACACATCACCAGCAGCGACGGGCTGCGCTTGTACCACCAGTCGTGGAGCCCCGATGGCGATGCGGTGGCAGCGGTGATGCTGATCCACGGTCTCGGTGAGCACTCGGGGCGCTACGCACATGTTGCCGACGCATTGGTGACGACGGGCTGCGCTGTCCACGCGCTGGACCTCCGCGGGCACGGCAAGTCCGAAGGGAAACGCGCGTACGTCAAGTCGTACGACGAACTGATGGCCGACCTGGTTCTGTTCCGCGCTCACATAGAAGCCGCCCATCAGGATGTTCCGTTCGTCGTGCTGGGTCACAGCATGGGCGGCAACCTGGCAATGGGCCATGTGCTCGACCACCAGGCTGGAGTCGCTGGACTTGCTCTGAGCGGCGCCGCGCTGAAGGTCGGCGACGACTTCTCGCCACTCACGATCAAGGTCTTCCGGGTCGTGGCCAAGGTCGCACCCGGATTCCGACCACAGGGCCTCAGCGCCGACGCGATCAGCCGAGATCCCTCGGTGGTCGAGGCCTACCGCAACGATCCGCTGGTGTTCACCGGCAAGATCTCCGCCGGCCTCGGTGCTGCCCTGATGGGTGCGATGGAAAGTTTTCCGCCCCGCTACGGCGAGTTGACGCTGCCGCTGCTGATCATGCACGGCTCCGAAGACCAACTCGCGAACATCGACGGCTCGAAGGAGCTCGAGGCGGGTGCGGTGAACGCGGACGTGACGACGCACTACTACGCAGGTCTGTTCCATGAGATCTTCAACGAGCCGGAGCAACAGGTCGTACTCGCAGACCTGGCCGGTTGGCTGACGGCGATCGTCTGATCCGTCAGCACTCGAAGACGTTGATCCGGCCCGGCTCGAGGGGATCAGGTGCGGGTCCGCGAGCCTTGCCGACGAACTCGCCGATTGATCGCAACGCCGCCTCCGCCTCCGGGAAGTCGCCGTACATCGGCCAGACGTGCCACATGCCATCGAAGACCTCGAGCGTTGCGTCTCCGCCGGCTTGTCCGACTCGGTCGGCCAAGCGGACCGAGTCGCTGAGCCAAGCTTCACAGCTGCCGGCAAGGAGCAGCATCTGAGGCAGGCCACGAAGGTCTCCGAGAAGGGGCGACACCAACGGATCGGTTGGATCGGCACACGAGGAGATGACGCCCTTCCAATGATCGAGAGCGGCGCGGGACAGCTGCGGGTCACACCCTGCGTCGATGCTCGCTCCTGAGAGCGTGGCGTCGAATGCGCCGGAGATACTGATGATGCCGTGGACGAGAGAGTCGCCGGCGTCACGCAGCTCGCAAGCCGCCGCCACAGCAAGACTTGCTCCGCTGGAGTCGCCTGCGAGAAGAATCTTCGACAGCGGTCGTCGAAGGTCCGACGACGCCAACGCTTTCACCACGGCGACCACATCGTCCACCGGTGCAGGAAAGACGTTCTCGGGCAAGAGTCGATAGTCGACCAAGACGACGTTCGATCCGACCGCCGCAGCCACACGAGAGGCGAACTGACGGTGAGTTGTCGGCGAGCCGCTGGTGAAGCCCCCTCCATGGAGGTAGACGATCGAGGTCGAAGGTGATGCATTCGTGCGTTCGATCACCACGCAATGCACTCCTCCGAGCGCGACGACCTTCTCGCTCGTTCCGGGCGCGATCGGGCCGCCTTCGGCCGCTTCCTCCCACATTCTGCGTTCGACCTGAGGGGTGACGGCCGGGTCGACCGTTTCGAGTTCCAAGGAGTCTCGAATGCGAGCGGCCTCAGCGCTGATCACGATCTCCACGGTAGTTCTCGATCGTCGGCCCGCTACACCGACACAGCGTTTGCGGTCGCGAATCCGAGACCTCCGGCTCAGCAACACCGTCTCGGCGGACGCGTCAGGTGCTGGTTCAGCGCCTCCGGCAGCGGGCGCCCCCAACCGAGCGGATTGCTCGTGCAGGGTGGGATCAGCTGTAGTCGAGCACGGTGTCGCGACCGTCTTGCACGTGGGTGATGACGAAGGTCTCCGTCGCCAGGTCGGCATCGAGCACTGCGCTGGTTACGCCGTTCTGCCAGCGCAACACCAATCGGTTCGCTCCGGTCGCCAGGGTGTCGAAGTGGCCGTCGAATGCGGCAGAGGTGTTCCGCAGTCGGATCATCTCCAGTTGGTCGAGGACGACCCGGCGGGTGAGACCGGCATCGATGTCGTCGAGGACGAGGTTGGTGCGATTGATCTCCTTGTGACTACCACTCCCGGCCCGGTCAGCAGCTTCATCGTCGTTGGGCCCGGCGAACAGATCGAGGTACCAGATCTGCGGGGTGCCTGGCATGAAGAGCTGGATGGCCCGAGCAAGCCGCAGCCGATCCTCGCTCCCGCCGAGCGCACTGAAGAACGTGGCGTTCACCTGGTAATAGGAGATCTTGGTGCCGTCGGCGCCGTAGAGGTTCTTCACCCGGCCGCCTCGTGCGAGCAGCCGCTCGATGATCGCCTCGATCGTCACATCGGGGAGCAGTCCGCTGCCGTCGGCCCCACCCCTGAGGTCGATCACGGGGATGCCGTCGTGGCAACCCAGCATGTTCACCGTCTTGATGCCGCGTTCGACGATCTCGTTGATCCAACGGACGAGATGCTCGCTGCTCCCGGAGTCGATCGCGTCGATCACGAGCCCGGGGAAGAAGAAGTCGTAGACGGGGTAGTCCCGCTGCGCCAGTTCCTCGTGGATCGCTGTTCCGTATTCGGCGTGGATCTCGGGGAGGAGGATCAGCCCGTAGTCATCGGCGATCGCGCGAAGCCGGTCGAGGTACTCCCACGTCCCGGGCCTGTTGAAGAAGTTGACCCGGCCGACCTCTTTGTGGAGGTATGCGAAGGCGTCGAGCCGCAGGATCTTCGCGCCGAACGCCGACAACTTGTCGAGCGTCTCGCGGTAGAAGTCCCAGACCGTGTCGGACTGCGCGTTGAGGTCCATCTGACCGAGATAGGTTCGCTCGCCGTCGACGACGTCGACCTGCTGGTAAAAGGTGTTCCAGTAGAAGCGATCGGAGTCGTCGGGGAAGCGAACCTGGAGGATGGGCAGACCCGGTTTCCGCATGAACAACTTGTCGAGATGCTCGGGCGACGGGACCACGTAGCCGTCCTCGTGGAGTTCGCCTTCGCCCTCCCAGAACTGGTTCCAGTCGATGAAGAAGTCGGTGAACTCGGAGTCGTCACCGTTCGCCAACATGTCCTGGAACTGTGGCGATCCCACCGAGAGATGGTTGAGCACGAGGTCGAACTTCAACAGGATGCCGAGCTCGTCGAGGGCCTCGAGATCGGTTGCGGACGCGAGATCTGCGTTCAGGTCGTAGTCGATGATCGAGAACCCTCGATCGAGGTCGCTGTTGAAGATGGAGGGCAGCACGTAGAACAGACCGAAGACGTCGGTGAACTCGGGGCGCTGGAGCATGCGCACCATACCTGCGAGGTCGCCGTCGATGCTGTCGGGGTACGCATTGAGCATGACCTGGTTCGGCAGGTTGCCCTTCATGCGACCGGTTTGACGTCGTAGTCGCGTGTGATGACGAAATCGGCGAGTTGCCGGTGACCGGCGATGATCTTGTGTTCGAGCTTGAGGACGTTCTCGATGAACGGGTCACCGACCTCGTTGCCGCGGTTGCGCTTCTGACGGTGCTCGAGGGTGTCGAGGCGATTGCGCGCGATGAACACCTTGGCGTCGACGTGCTTGAGGAGCGTCGTGTAGGTGCCTTCGGCGACGACGACCTTGACGCCGCGTAAGTCGATGGTCTCTTCCTCGACGGAATTCGCGTCGTAATCGATCAGGGGTTTGACGATCTCGTCGCTGCCGTCGATCGCGTCGACCAGATTCTGTTCGAGGACGTCGAAGCGGACTTCGACGTGTGGACCGAGCCAGGTGTCGTCCTCGCGCCGCTTGGCATCGTTCGACTTCGGTGGCAGCACGAAGTAGTCGTCCTGTCCGAGCAGGACCGACGTGATGCCATGCGTCGCGAGTTCGTCGCCGATCGCCTGGCCGGTCTCGGACTTTCCGCTTCCCGACTCACCAGCGACCGTGATGACGTACCGGCTGGTCTTGGCTGCGATTGCCTCGAGGATGTGGGGAACGATCGCGCTCGCGGCGCGAACGTGGTGTTCCTCGAGAACGATGACGTCGCCCCTCATGTTGGTGCACTCCAGGTTGTTCGTGGTGAGAGAACTGTAAGCGCTTGCATATCCAAAGGAAAGATCCCATTCATCACTCGCCTGCGTCAGCGTCGCAATCGTCCCGGAAACATTTCAGAATCTCGTCGAGCGCTATGCGGTGAAGTTCACCGGTGATGGGCGTCGATCCGGTCGGGCCGATGACCATCCGACCCGGCGTGCCCTGGCCGAGCGAGATGTAGAGGGCATTGTCGGACAGGGTGATATTCGTCGGCTGATCGAGCTTGTTGGCCAGCACGACGGGCTCACCATCGTCGGCGGGATACACGGTCACACTTCCAGAAGAGCGGGCGTAACCTCCGGGATCCGGCGCTGCATCCGGATCGAAGAGATCGAAGTCCCGTGGCATCCGTGCCGAGGGCCAGATGCT
>JBBKWQ010000230.1:0-9733 GCA_037969115.1 Ilumatobacteraceae bacterium | reverse complement strand
GAGTCGAGGTGGCGCCACGCCGCGTTCGCGATCGTCCGGTCGCCGACGACCAGGTCGTAGCGGGTGCCCGTTCCCCTGCTGGGCGACCGCAGCGTCTCGCCATTCTCGACCAATTTGCCGCTGACGTCATCGACGGGGAAATACCACGCCGGGTAATACGGAACCTCCCACACGAAGCTGGCGTGTGTGCTGTCGATGACCGTCTCCCCGTCGATGGTGCCTCGAATCCACCGGGAATTCGGCTCGAGACGAACTCTGAGTTTGTCGGTAGCCATAGCTCTACCAACACGCCGAATGGACAGTCGATTCCGCCCCTCCCTGACCGCGAGCCGGGCTATTCCTCATGATTCGCTGTCGCTCTGACGAGAAACTGTCGTGAGGTCTGTGTCGAGAACTGCCGTGGTGTCGTTGGCGGTGGCCGTCGTCGTCGCGCTGACGGGGTGCGCCGATTCGACCGACTCCGATGCATCGCCCGAACAAGCGACGGTCGACATCGCCGAGGTGGTCGACGCGACGTCACGCGCGTCGAGCATCACCTTCTCCGTCGACATGGCGTCGGAGTCGACGGTCGTCCTGTCCACGTCCGGCGATCTCGACCTGGCCAAGATGTACGGGTTTCGGTCGGATTCGGCCGGCATCGACGGACGCGGGCTGGACCCGATCGCCGAGGTGTGGTTCGAGTCCGGCAACCAGTTTCAGTCGATCGAAGGAGCGCCCGCCGAGCCGGTCAACGGGGGGTTGGCGAGCTTCCTCGGGACCAACGGCCCGCAAGATCTGACATCGCTGCGTGACGTCATCGCTCATTGGCTCGGCTCGGGCAAGCCGGAGCGGCCAACGCGCGAGGATCTCGACGGAGTCGTCACGACGCGTTTCACGCTCGATCGAACGGGTAGGACACCACTCGAGGTCTGGGTCGATTCGGCGCATCGACTCGTCCAAGTCGCCGAGGTCGGCGACCAGATTCGTCCGCTGACGAGCACCCACGTCCTCGAGTACCCCGACGCCGTCACGATCCCCGCTCGGCCGTAGCCGCCCAGAGCGGCGACACGGGAGCGTCGAAACTTGACGCGACGACTACTTCAGGACCGACCATCGGGAGCGCTACTCCCCCGGCAGCTCCTGCGCTCCCCGTCGCTCCGTCGTCCTGCAGATGACCTCAGGGGTCTGAATTGACCGACCCGGTTAAAGACCGGTGAGCGTCGCCGGAACCAGGTTCGAAACCGAGTGATTGCCCTGCCCTTACCGCCGACGCGGACGTTGGTCAACAGCCATCGACAAAAGACAACAGCGATGGCCGAAGGGATTCGATCATCGTGTTCGCCGATCACACCGCTCCCAAGGGAATTGTTCGCCGATGCGCAATCGTGGTTGCTCTCGCGACCAGCCTCCCGGCGACGACCGGCGACCGGGCCGGCGCAGACACCTCGGCTTCGGGCAGCGCCAAACAAACGCAAGCTCAAGTCCTCGGTCCTCGGGATCTCACCGCGAGCGGAGACGCTCTCGGGCGAGGCACCACTGAGACGTGGCATCAGGCCTCCGAACTCACGTCCAGCGCGGCGGCTGAGGCTCCTGTCAAGGTCGTCCGCCAGCCGACGGCTCGGCCACCTGGGCAGAAGCCCAGCACACCAGGGCCGCAAAGCGCAGACTCGATCGCCCCCTCGCCGATCGCCGATCCGTTTGCAGCGATCACGTCTCCCGACGTCGGCGAACACTGCGCGTCCGGCCTCGACGCGGTCGACATCACCGAGTTCTTCTCTCAGCCGATTGGCAGCTTTCAAGGCGCCGACTATCAACGCGCATTTCGCCTCGTCGACGATCGCGTGCTGTGGACATTCCAGGACGCGTTTGTCGCCGGCACGCTCGTGCACAACGTCGGCATGATCCAATCCGGCAGGTGTTTCACGACCCTCAACTCGGGAACCCATTCGTGGCTGCTCGACGATCTGACCTCGAACATGAATCAATGGCATTGGATTCTCGGTGGCGGCATGGGCACCGATGGCGCAACATTCCATCTCTTCGTTGCCCAGATGAACGAAACGGGAACCACGTACCTGAACCGAACCCGGCCGACCGCCCTCCGCAGGGTCGTCCTCGACGCTTTGACGCTCGACGTGACCGAGGTGGTCGAGGAGCAATCGACCGCTGACGATCTCTACGGATGGAGCGTGACCAGTGACGCGAACTACACCTATCTCTACTCGCACTGTTACCAACAGTTCGGCTACGACACTCTGTTCGGCTTTGGTGAGTGCGTCGTCGAAGTCAAACTCGCACGGATACCGATCGGCGAGTTCGAGGCCAGTCGCGAATTCTGGGACGGTCATCGCTGGACGAGAGATCACAGGCGCGCCGCTCCCGTCGTGGATGCCAGCTTCATCGGGTCTGCGAACAACCCGGCGCAGATTCGTTTCGATGGCGAAAGATTTCTGCTCGTCGAGAAACGCGATGACTGGTGGGGCACGACCATCGAGTTCGGTGTCGCGGCCGAGGCTCAAGGTCCGTTCGAGCACATCACGTCGCTCGATGAGCCCCGCAAGTGTGAACGAACGAAGTGCAACACCTACTTCGCGTCCTGGATCCCTTGGAACGACGGTCACGGCGGCCACATTTGGGCGATCGGCCACAACCGATGGAACGGTTCGGAAACTCACAGTCACTTGTCCGTCTACCGACCAACTTTCCTGACGATCAACCTGTGAACCAGCCTCTACGTGCTGCGCCGGAGGGACCGCAGCGGCCTCAGAGCTGGACCCTGTAACCGAACCTTTACCCATGTGGTGGACTATGGACACGGAAGGGGATTCCGGACATGGCGAAACCGATGGCCACAACCGACTACGACGTCGACGTTCTCGGGCCACTCACCGTCTTGAAGGGCGGCACGGAACTCGATCTCGGCGGACCGAAGCAGCGTCTCACGCTCGCCGTGCTCATCGCCGACATCGACCATGTGGTCAGCACCGACGGCCTGATCGAAAGGATCTGGGGCGCCGATCCGCCACCGACAGCCCGCAAGGCGGTGCAAGTACACGTCTCCAATCTGCGCCGGATTCTGGGAGACGCGTTCCCGCTGCGAACAGCTCCAGGCGGCTACATGGTCCAGTCGGCGGATCTGTGTGTGGACGTCGTGTCGTTCGAGCGTGAGTTGGCTGCCGCAAAGGCCACATTGCGGACCGATCCGCTCGGTACGGAGCGCGTCCTCACCGATGCAATCGCCAGGTGGCGTGGACCGGCCTACGCCGACCTTGCCGACGAGTCCGCCTTGGTCCCAGAAATCACCCGTCTGACCGAACTGCGGCTCCAGGCGTTGGAAGTTCGCGTCGACGGCCACCTGCGCGTGGGTCGTCACACCGACGTCGTCGGCGAGCTCGCCACTCTCTGCACCGAACATCCATACCGGGAGCGGTTCCGGGAGTTACACATGCTGGCCCTGTATCGCTCCGGCCGTCAGACCGAGGCGCTGCGGGCCTACCAACGGACGCGCTCGGAACTGGTCGACGAGCTCGGCATCAATCCGGGGCCGAGCCTTCAGGCGCTTCACCAACAGATCCTCGAGCAGGCAACGGAGCTCGATCTCGAGGACACGAGCGCAGAGGATCGATTCGCGTTCGTGGCCACCGACATCGAGGACTCGACGGCGATGTGGGAGGCTGAGCCCGAGGCGATGCAGCGAGCGGTGGCTCGCCACGACGAGATACTCGCCGATGCGGTCGCCTCGAATGCGGGGACTGTATTCAAGGGCACGGGTGACGGGATCTTCGCAGTCTTCGCCGCGGCGGCCGATGCGCTCCAGACGGCCGTCGACGCTCAGCAGGCGTTGCACGCCGAGCAGTGGTCGACTGCGCAGCCGGTCCTGGTACGGATCGGCGTAGACGAAGGGCCGGCATCCGTACGAGGCGGCGACTACTTCGGTCCGGCGCTGAATCGGGTCAGCCGGCTCATGTCATCGGGACACGGCGGCCAGGTGCTCTGCCCGGCCGAGCTCGCCTTGCGATCACCGGTTCCGATTCGACAACTCGGGAGTGCCGACTACAGAGGTGTCGGTCGCCTCGACGTCGACCAACTCGTGATCCCCGGCGTGCCAGACGAGTTTCCCAACCTCCAAACCGACCGAGCACCAAGAACCACGATGCGCGAGGGGTTCGGACGGGCGATTCGCGGCTACGAGCTGCGTGAGCGTCTCGGCGAGGGCGCACACGGGGTCGTCTACCGTGCATATCAGGCCGCCATAGGGCGCGAGGTCGCCATCAAGGTGATCCGCCCCGAGCACGCGAACCGCGCCGAGTTCGTCAAACGGTTCGAGGCCGAGGCCCAGTTCGTCGCGCAGCTCGAGCATCCGCACATCGTCTCGCTGTACGACTACTGGCGAGATCCCGACGGCGCCTACCTCGTGATGCAGGTCTTGCGTGGGGGCAGCTTGGCGACATCGCTCGCACGAGCGCCGTGGCGTCCCCCGGCGGCGCTGCAGCTGCTCGATCAAGTTGGGGCTGCGCTCGACTACGCGCACCGGCAGGGAGTGATTCACCGCGATCTCAAACCGGCGAACGTCCTGCTCGACGGCGAGGGAAACGCGTATTTGAGCGACTTTGGGATCGCATCGCATCACGTCGAGGCGGTCGGCGTGCCCGTCGGGAGTTCGGTTGCGTACGTCTCGCCCGAAGAACTCGCCGGCGAGGAGGTCGGACTTGCCGCCGACATGTACGGCCTTGCGCTGTTGACGTACGAAATCCTCGTCGGCGATCGTCCGGCGCTGGGCGAGCAGCCGGCGCCGATCGCGGACCGCCGTCAAGACCTCCCACCGTCGCTCGATCAAGTCCTCGCTCGAGCGACCGACCGCGACCCGACGAAACGTTTCGACCGCGTCGACGACTTCCTCCGCTCTCTGCGTCAGTCGTTCGGTGCTGACGTGGTGACGCACCAGCGGCGCGCCGGCTCCGCCGAGGTTCGAAACCCGTACAAAGGTCTGCGGGCCTTTGCCGAGACCGACGCCCACGACTACTTCGGTCGAGACCAGCTCGTTCGAGAGCTCGTGGATCACGTCTCAACCCACCGCCTCACCGCCGTCGTCGGACCTTCGGGCAGCGGCAAGTCCAGCCTGGTCCGTGCGGGCCTGTTACCCCAGATCCGGCGGATGTCAGCGACCGGCCCGGGTGCAGTTCTCGTCACGGACATGTTCCCCGGTTCGTATCCGTTCGAGGAATTGGAGGCAGCACTGCTTCGAGTCGCCGTCGATCGGCAGGACGGTCTACTCGGCGAGCTCCTGGCCGACGACCGCGGGCTTCTCCGCATGTCGAAGCAACTGCTCCCCGATGACGAAAGCGAATTACTCCTGGTGATCGACCAGTTCGAGGAGCTCTTCCTCCTCACCCAGGACGACGATGCCCGCCGGCGGTTCCTCGCGAGTCTCGTCACGGTGGCCGGTGACGAGCGAAGCCGCGTGCGCATCGTCATCACAATGCGAGCCGATCACTTCGACCGGCCGCTGGTGGACCCGGAGTTTGGAGCACTCCTGCGCACGAGTCTCGTCCCGATCGCGATGCCCAGCCATGACGAGCTGACGCAGGCGATCGCGCAACCCGCGGCCGCGGCTGGGCTCGAGTTCGAGGCGGGCCTGATCCCGCGTATCGTCCACGACGTCGCCGACGAGCCAGGCGCGCTACCGCTGCTCCAATACGCGCTCACCGAACTCGTGCGTAGCTCCGATGATGCCGCGCTCACGTTCGCCGGATACGAGCGCACGGGTGGAGTGGCCGGGGCACTCACGCTGCGTGCCGAGGAGATCTATGAGGGCCTTCCCGCAGCATCGAGAGAAGCCGCCCGTGAGGTCTTCCTTCGACTCGTCGCTGTCGACGAGACGGGTGACGACACCCGCCGCCGCGTGCGCCGCTCCGAGCTCGACTCGCTCGGCCTCGGCGAGGCGGCACTCGACACCGTTCTCGATGCGTATGGATCCTTCCGCTTGTTGTCGTTCGATCGCGATCCGGTCACCCGCGGGCCAACGGTCGAGGTCGCTCACGAAGCGCTGATCCGCCAATGGCCGCGCTACCGGACCTGGGTCGACGAACGCCGTGAGGATCTGCTCCTCGAGCGGCGGCTCGAGACAGCCGCCACCGAATGGGATGCGAGCGAACGCGAGCACAGTTTCCTGTTCGGCGGCGGACAGCTCGACCAGTACGAGCAGTGGGCGAACTCGACAGACGTGCGGCTGACCGAGACCGAACATGGCTTTCTCCACGAGTCCCGCGTCGTCAGCGACACGGCAACGGCGGCAGGAAGGCGCCGGCGTCGAGGTGTGCTGTCTGCGGTCGCCCTCCTGGCGGCCCTCGCGACGCTCGCGGCCGTCGTCGCCGTGTTCCAGCGCAACGATGCGACCGACAGCGCGGCGGAGGCCGAACGTCAACGGCAAACTGCTGAGGAGCTCGCCCAGCTGGAAGCGGAGTCACGCGTCGCGGCCGAGCAGGCGCGAGATGATGCCGAGTTGGCGCGCGACGAAGCCGCAGCCCTGGGGGACGAGGCCCTCGACGCTGCAGAACTCGAGCGCCAAGCTCGTGAGAGCGCAGTGATTCAGCAGCAGATCCTGCGCTCGGCCAACCTCCGGGCTGACGCGCCGACGCTCGCGCTCCTTCTGGCGCGCGAGGTCTACGATCGAGCACCGGGCCCGGACACGCTCGGAGCGCTGTTGTCGACCCTGCAACGAACCGACGGATACCTCGGAACGATCCCGCTCAGGACCGGCTGGGCGAACGACCAGTGGCTCGGTCTGCTCGACGATCAGACCGCCGTCGTCCGCACCACGAATTCCATCGATGTCTATGACCTCGAACGTCGCGAGCTGGTGAAGTCGACGCCGGCGTCGTCCAATTCGCCGAGCTGGGGAACGTACGTGGACGGATCGGTCGCGGCTGGACGTTTCGCCACTGCGACAGGTTCCGGTGGTGTGATGACTGTGGAACCCGGCTCGTCTGAGGCAGTGGTGCTCCCCGTCGCTGGCGAGGTCACGACCGTCGAAGTCGGCCTGGACGGGTCGCTGCTGTTGGGGTTCGCTGACGGCAGGGTCGAAGTCCAGACGTCGACCGAAACGATTCGCTTGGGTCGCCATCCCGTGCGGGTCACCTCCGCAGCCATAAACGGAGACGCGACACTTGCTGCCACGCAAGATGCTCAGGGCTCGACGACGGTGTGGGACGTAGAAACGGCTTCGGCAAAACAGACGCGGACGCGAAGCGATCCAGAGCGTTGGCGAACCGACGTCGAACCACTCGAGCCCTTGCCGGGCATCCTGTTTGGTCTCGTCGATGGCGGTCCGCCGACTGAGCCTGCAATCGAGACGCTGCCTCAACTCGAAAACGTCGTCAGCGAACTCCGCTTCAGCGAAGATGGAACCGTTCTCTACGTGTTGAGCATCGCACTGACCGCCAGCAACGCCGACAACGGACTTCCATTGTGGGAGATGGAGACATCTGGCTTCTTGCGTCAAGTCACCGAATTGAACGACGGAGGCCTCATCGTTGGAAATCAATTGATCGACAACGGGCTGGTGTCTGCGGAACTCGACGGCCTCTCTCCGCTCGCACGGGTCGTCGCCACCGAAGACGAATCGATGTTGGTCGCCCTCGACGCCGACGGCTTAAGTCTCTGGTCGCTCGATGGTGACCAGCTCATCGCGCAGGGAATCGAACGGGCCGGCGCCAACGTGGCCACGCTCAGCACCGATGGCGCGCAGCTGGCAGCGTTCCACCTGGAGAGATCATTCGCGTCAAGTGGGGTGGTTTGGGACATGGAGCGTCGCACATCGATTCAACAGGACCAGGTCGGCAGTAATTGGATCTTCTTCAACAGCAGCAGCGATCTGATCGCGTTCTCCTCGCTCGACCGAACGATCGAAATCGCCGATCCCCGCACGCTCACCCCGATGACGCCCGACCTGTTCGCCCAGACGTGGGCCTCGATCGAAGTCAGCCCAGATGGAGAATCGATAGCCGTCGGAGCGTTGGGCGACCTCGAGGATCCAGAGGTCAACATCTACAAGGCTGCAACCGCAGAACTCGTGACCACACTGACCGATTTACTCCCGGGGGGCATCGGCGTCTTCTTCGCCGACTTCAGTGCCGATGGGCAGTATTTCGCCGCGTCGAACGGTGTAGGAGTTGGTATATGGGAGACCGCGACCTGGTCTCTTGTCGCTGCCGTGGAAGCACCTTCGACCGAGACGTACCACCACGTCGCGTTCTCGCCAGACGGCCAGCAACTGGTGATCTTGGACTCGGGCGGCGGACTCCTCGTTCACGATCTCGAGTCGGGGAAAGCGCGTGCGCTCGCAG
Organism: Ilumatobacteraceae bacterium; assembly: GCA_037969115.1. Taxonomy (GTDB): domain Bacteria; phylum Actinomycetota; class Acidimicrobiia; order Acidimicrobiales; family Ilumatobacteraceae; genus JBBKWQ01. The sequence continues at coordinate 1,409 of JBBKWQ010000230.1, read as the reverse complement.
TCGAAACGATCTCACCGGCCTCGATTTACTCGATCAACGCGCTCGAGTTCACTGATGACGGTCGCTACGTCGTGGTCGCTGGCCAAGGATTCAACATCGTCGACGCTGCGACGGGAGAGTTGATCGGCGACCAGTTCCCTTCGAACAACCTTGAATTCGGTACAGCGATCGCCGACGGGGGGCGTGGCGCCGTGACCGCAACGAGCGACCACTTCCTGGTCTGGAACCTCACGCCAGAAGAATGGCCTGACATCGCCTGCCGCGCAGCCGGACGCAACATGACACCCGAGGAGTGGGATCAATTCTGGCCGGACGCGCCGTATCACGCCACCTGTCCCGAATGGGAGACCGCCGGATAGGTCTCTGCGTGACGGCCTCGTCGGAGGTGAGAGGTCCGCCATCGTGCGGATCTCAAGTCGCTCAGGCGTAGTGAGCTGGAAAGGAGAGCTGAGCGTCGAGCCATCGGACCGGATCGGCCAGGATTGCGGGCGCAAGCTGCATGTCGAGCCAGCGGACCGCATCGGCCATCATCGCAGGAGCGATCTGCACGTCAGACCATCCGCCCTGCGTTTCGACGCCGACACCTGCTGGGCTTGCGACCTCTTCGTGACGTCGCGCGATTTGAGCGAGAAGTCCGCCGATTGCGACCGAGGTGAGGCCGACGATGCCGACGATCATCGTGAACGGGCCGGCGCCGGTCACGGGGAGGGGCGTGAGGCCGACTTCGCTCGTCAACGTATTGCTCATATCAGTGCCTCTCGTCGTGTGTCGTGGCGAGCGGGAGAATCCCACTTGCACTCGGAAACAGGAACGAGCCAGGTTCGGAAGAACGCATGGAAGAACACGACCCGTTGCGCCCAGTCCATCAATATCAATGTCGGGAACATGAAAGGAAGACGCCAGTTCTTCAGCACAATTGCCCCAATGCTGGCCCAGGCTGCGTACCCACCGAGGTAGACGGTCAGTGCGATCCCAAGACGGTGCTCGGCCCAGGCTTGGAAGAACACGAAGGCGAGCACGAGCGGCCAGACGAGTACGTAGAGGATCCAGTCGACGATGAGGGCCGAATAGGAGAGGGAGAACCACGACCACGTTCGCCCGATTCGATGACCGCGAACACCTTGCATCGTGCCGTGTAGCCAACGCAGTGTTTGGCTGTACCACTCGGCGAACACGGCGGGATCCTGCACGTAGGCGCGTGCGGACCTGGCGTAGACGACGCGACCAAGCTTCTCGGTTTGGATGTCGAGCAGCCATTGTGTGTCGTCGACGATGTAGCGCACTTCTCGCTGCAGCAACACCGTCATCACATCGGTTCGAAAGACGGAGTTGGATCCAGGAATGACCGTGATCGCATTCAGCAGATGCTGACCTTGCTTCAGGAAGAGGCCGTAGCGCCAATACGCCAG
>JBBKWQ010000229.1:0-3009 GCA_037969115.1 Ilumatobacteraceae bacterium | reverse complement strand
CCCCCAGTGCCGCTTCGATGTCTGCGCCTCGTGTCGAGAACTCGTCGAGCAGCTCCTGGTCGATGCCGACGATGTCGGCCTGACCGTTCGCATCGACGTCACCGAACTCGACACCCAACGACGCCCCCAGCGCCGACCGAAAGCACGACTGGAACTCGACACCCGCCGCCTTCGCATTCCGATACAACCCGCGAGCGTCGAGCGTGCGCCACTCTCCGTCGGACTTCGTGCGCACCGCGTTTGAGACCAACACATGGTCGTGGAGCTGCGGATCGAGGGCTCGGCTCGTGCGATGACGAAACCGCACACCGAACACCCCATCGGTGTCCACGACCGCGGCCCCCGCATGACCGGTCCGTGTGTGAGCGATCCGTGGTGACAACGACGCGATCGCCTGCTCGACCGCAGCGGTGAACGCCGCCTCCACCGCAGCCGACACAGCCGGATCGCCGAGCGCATAGAGCACGCTCGCCGACTTCGGAGCAGAGAACGTCAGATCAAACGCCGTCACCGAACGCTCCTACACCGCCGTCTTGCCGAGGCGGGATCCGTCCGGTGCGCACTTCGCTTCCAGCAACAACTTGGAGTCAACGGCAGTCGCCAGACGGCCGGCGACAACACCCACCAAATCGCACCGGCCGACCCAGACACCCGACGCATCACCGTCGCCCGCGTAGTAATCCTCCACGCCCGCAACGACCGCCGACTCGTAGTAGCCGGCGTTGCCCGGGCCCACCTTGCCGACCGTCAACACGACACGACTCGCGCACGACCACCCTGGTGCAAATGTCTGAACTGCTCTCCCCCACCAACCCAACCGGCGAGCGCCGGGGGCGCCGCGCGAGGAGCCGGGCGAGCACACGGCCATGGAGGGGCCGACAGGAAGACACGAACCGAAACAGCACAACCGGCCGGAGCCGACCGGACTGCGGAACCCGGCGAGGGGCAGCGAGCTGCCGCAACCCAGCCGAGCCGCTCTGGCGAGATGCGCCCGCCGACGGGCAGCGACGATGGTCCGAACGCAAAATGGCAGGCGCAATCGGGCGGCAGGCGACGTAGTCCCATTGCCGATGTAAAGGCGGGCGTCCGCTCGAGACGGGACAAAATTCTGCGACGTCGTTCACGCCGTCGCCCGCCTCTCGCTGACGACCTGGTCCCGATGCAGGAGCGCTCGACGCCTCACCCGATCGCGTGACACCACCAGACCCGATCGTGTCCGGTACGCAGGAATGCGTCGATGTCCCTCGCTGTCGAGTTGCACGCCTTTACAGAGGCATGAGCACGACAGTGTCAGTCACATCGCACGAGGTAACGACCCAACAGAGGCCGCTGCTGATCACCGTGGCCCAAGCGGCCGAGATGCTCGCCTTGAGTCGATCATCGATCTACCAACTCATCTGGACCGATCAGCTCGTCCCGATCCGAATCGGTCGCAGTGTCCGATTCTCGATCGAGCATCTGGAACGCTTCGTCGCCGATCGATCCGACGTTGGGTAGGAACGACGGTCAGCCGCTTGAGATCGACCGGTTGTCGTCGAGAACGAGTAACGCCTCGTCCTCGGAACGGGCGAAGGCTTCGACAACGTCGACCGAGGCTGCGAGTAGTTCGTGGATCGTATCGGTCGACACGTTCCCGACCCGAAGCCACACGACCTTCGGTGGCGGACCATGGAGGAACGCGAGCTGACGGAAGTCCGAGTCCTTCGAGACCACGGCGAACCTCTCCGCTGCGGCGTATGTCCAGATCTGTTCATCCGTCGCTCGATCGAGTTCGACCTCGGCGACGTGAGTGCTTTCGGGGAACTCTGATGCGAGTCGGCTGACGAGACGACGCGAAAGGTTCTGATCGAACAGCAGCTTCACGCCGGCGAGGCGAGGCGGTGTTCGCGATTGGCGGCGAACTCAAGTGCCGCCCGCACGTGGTCCCCGGTCAGTTCGGGAAAGTCGTTGACGATCTGTTCGGACGTCATCCCCGACGCGAGGTACTCGAGGACGTCGTAGACCGTGATGCGCGTGCCGACGAACGTCGGCTTTCCGCTCCGCACGCCAGGGCGAGTCTCGATCAACGACATCAGATCCACACCCGCATCGTACTCATTCCGGCCGAATCGGTCGCCCGGAATCGGTCTCGAAGAACCCCCCGAAGAACCCCCTCGTCGAAAACAACGAAACCCCAGGTCGGAGGAAATGTCCTCTGACCTGGGGCTTCTACGGTCGGGCTGACAGGATTTGAACCTGCGACCCCTTGTCCCCCAGACAAGTGCGCTACCAAGCTGCGCTACAGCCCGTTTATGTGTCCGGCGACGTGCCGGAGGGGCGATGCTATCCGGCCTGGCCCCGAGAAGCGCTGATCTCGCTCGGCGCCGGTGGCCAGGCCATCTTGAACGCTGCCGGGTGGTACACGTCCAGCCGTTCCAGAGCCAGGGGCCAGGACATCGCGTTCTCGGAGATGATGATCACGAGGCCGTTCGTGGCAGAACTCCACGGTGCGATCACCGGGTGGTACGAGTTCTTCGCGATGTCTTCCACAGGATGCGGCGTGTACACGACGCGTTCGGCCTCGATCCACGGGCCCCACGCGTTGTCTGCGACGTCGACGATGACTTCCTTGCCGAAGAAACCGTCACGCTTGACGACCGAGATCCAGCGTCCGTCGATGTAGCGGGGTTGCATGGTGTTCTCCGCCCAGAATCGGTTCGAGATCGGAACCGCCTCGGTTGGATCATCAGACCAACTCGTCCCGTCCCAGTACTCGGGCTCGCGTTCGAACTGCAGACGCGGCACTCGACCGATGTACGTCTTTGTGGCTGAGTGCGGCCCGTTCTCGTAGCCGCCTTCGCGATTGAAGTTCAACATGTTCGAGTTGGCGAACAAGTAGCTGTGGGCGTCATCGGAAGCGACCGCGAATCCGTACGTCGGGAAGGTGCCGCTGTTCGGCGCCTCGTCGAACGACAGCCGCTCGAGTGTGTCGATGTCGTACGAGGTGAGGAACGTCTTCGTGGGATACCG
>JBBKWQ010000228.1:0-5566 GCA_037969115.1 Ilumatobacteraceae bacterium | reverse complement strand
CGCGTGTCGGAGGCGGACACCCCGACTATCTGGTGCGGCACGACCCGAACCCGGACGACCCCGAAGCACCCCGCCACACCTTCCAGCAGGATCTGTGGCACTACACGATCGCGCGCATGGTCGACGCCTGCGTTGCGGCGGGCATCCTGCCCTACTACGGCCCGTTCGGCGACATCAACGACACGGTTGCCTGCGAAGACCAGTTCCGCAACGCATACCTGCTGGGGTGCGTCGGCGCCTGGTCGCTGCACCCCGTGCAGATCGACATCGCCAAGCGGGTGTTCTCGCCACGACCGACCGACGTTGCACAGGCCCAGCGGGTGATCGACGCGATGGGCGACGGCACGGGCGCACTCATGCTCGACGGCAAGATGGAGGACGACGCATCGGTGAAGCAATGCCACGTGGTGATCGAACTCGCCCGGCAACTCGCCGCGCGCGATCCCGAACTCGCCGCCGCCTACGGATTCTGAACACCGAGCGACACCGAATCGACCTGGGAGAACCACGATGAGCACGAGCCCCATCCGTCCGCGCCGGTCGGTCCTCTACATGCCGGCCGCCAACGAGCGAGCGCTCGAGAAGGCCAAGACCATCCCCGCCGATGCCCTGATCTTCGACCTCGAGGACGCTGTGGCCCCCGACGCCAAGGAGTCGGCACGGGCGAATGCCGTCGGCGCGGCGCAATCAAGCGCCTACGGAAGTCGTGAGGTGACGATCCGGTGCAACGGACTCGACACACCATGGGGTGCCTCCGACCTCGCAGCTGCCGCACGATCCGGCGCCGCAGCGGTGGTGATTCCGAAGGTCGACTCGGTCGGCTACCTCGATCAGGTGTCGCGCCTTCTCGACGACGCCGGAGCACCGGCATCGATGCAGATCTGGGCGATGGTCGAGACACCGACAGCGATCTTCGACGTTCGCTCCATCGCGGCGCACGGCCGGGTCAACGTGCTCGTGATGGGCACCAACGACCTGGTCAAAGAACTCAGGGCAGGCTCACCGGCCGATCGTGGGCCACTGATCCCCCATCTGACTCGTGCACTGCTCGGCGCTCGGGAGGCCGGCAAGGTCATCCTCGACGGGGTGTACAACGACGTGCGCGATGCCGACGGCTTCGTCGTCGAGGCCCGGCAGGGCAAGTCGCTGGGGTTCGACGGCAAGACGCTCGTGCACCCCTCCCAGGTCGAGCCCGCCAACACCGTGTGGGCGCCGGACGACGACGAGATCGATCACTCCCGCCGGGTGATCGCCGCGTTCGAAGAGGCCGAGGCGGAGGGACGTGGTGTGATCACCGTCGATGGACGCATGATCGAGAACCTCCACGTCGACAACGCCCGTCGGATCCTCTCTGTCGCTGACGCGATCGCCGCCCTCAGCTGACGTCGGCCGTCGCCGTTGACGGCCAACGTCAGCAGATCGTCACAACGTGAACAGCGGTGTGCGGATCGTTTCGCCGGTAGCCGCGCGCAGCCGAATGGCCACGGCAACCGAGTGGACGAGCGCCGTGAAACGTCCCGTGTCGTCGGTACTGACCACGACGGCATCTCGCCCGGGCTGCAACACCTCGACCTCGCCGATGTGCGGCGGGGCCACGAATCCGAAGATACGGGTCGCGGCGCCCTCGTCACCCTCTACCGTGATATGGATCTCGATGTCGTCGACGGTGAAGGACAGGTCGCGGGTGACGGTGTCGCTCCGCAGGCCCGACGGCGTCAGTTCGGAGTCGAACGATGCTTCGGCGATCCGTGCGAACTCGGTGTCCCAGGTGAGTGCACGAATGGCACCATCACGCAGACTCGCCGGCGCCGGATCGGTCGCGTCGAGGGCCTCGCCGAGGAGTGTGAGCAACGCCTCGTCGTCGGGCGACGCCCCATTGCTCGGTTCGAGATCGCGTCCGTCGTTCATGACAACCCCGCAAACACTCGAAGCTGTTGTAAACAGCGCTGTCGGGTCGGCCCGATCGAGCCGATCGTCGTACCGAACGCCTCGGCCAGCTCCTGATACGACAACTTCTGGTCGATCGACATCGACAGAAGCTCCTGGCATTTCGTGCTGAGCTTCTTGAATGCCGCAACCAGACTCGCCTTGGTGTCGCCGAACTCGACCTGTGAATGAGCCGACGGCTCGGAGCTGACGATCGGCGTCGGGTCGAGCTCGACCGCCATGGGCTCACCCGCCCGGATGAGCCGTCGACGCGCTGCTTGTGCCTCCCGCCGAGTCGTGGTCGCCAGCCACGCCGCCAGGCGACGGGGATCGCTGATCGTGTGCCCTCGGTCCTTCAACCTGAACCACACCATTTGCACCACGTCTTCGGCATCGTGGGGCCGGAGTCCCTGCCCCCGAGCCCACCGCCACATGGTGCCGTTGAACTCGTCGACCAGGGTTGCCCAGGCGGCCTCGTCCCCGTTGAGCGCTTCGGTCAGCCGATAGGGATCTGCTGGCGTCTCAGGCATCGAAAGACCACTGTAGTGACGATGCCGGAGCGGCACGGACGTTGCGTTCATGACCCGACAGAGCGCGGTGCGATCGAATTGATACGCAAATCTCGACGATGCGGCGATCAGGCGGGCGGATTCGACGCGTCGTTGCCGCCGAACGCGACGAGCAGCGCCGCAGTCGCCGACTCCGCGATCGACCCCCCGACGGCAGTGACCTGCTGTGTTCGTGCCAGCGCCTCGCTGGGCGAGCGTCCTGGGAGATGCCGGTAGAACTCGGCCATGACGCGGCCCGTCTCGCGGTCGGGGATGGGAGCGGACGCGGCGATCACCGTGGTGGATCCGGCGTCGAGCCACGCGGGCACCGCGCCGAGCAGTTCACCGCCGCCCATGTTCCGAGAGGCTGCTGCACTGCACGACGCCATCACCACAGTGCGCGGTACACGTGCGACCTCATCGAGTTCGTAGAGCGTGAACGCGCCGTCGCTGAGGCGGAGCGACGAGAACCGGGGGCTGTCGGAGCGAAACACGCCGTGCGCCGCGATGTGCAGCAGGTCGACCTCACCGATGAGCTCTCGCGCACCCTTCGCCGTCGCTGCAGCTCCCTCCACCACCGACACGTCCGGAATCGAAGCCTGCAACGCGCCCACGTCGCCGCGCGAGAAGGGAAGGTCGGGCCCGACCAGCGCTCCGGCTCGGACCAGCGTGGGGTGCGTCCTGGTACGCATCCACAGCGTCGCACTGGGCGTGATCGTGAGCCGAACACCGCGTTCGGGCACGATCAACGGCCAGGGAAGACCCACCACTTCAGCCGGTGGAGAGATGACCATCCGCTGTGCGCCGGCGGCCGACCCGGCGAAGAGCCGGGCACGGATCTGTTCGCAGTCGGCTCGGACCGCGTCCCAGAGGACGGTCTGCATCGAGGGGCTGAGCCCGGGACGCATCAGCCGAGCCATCGTTCGGCTCACCGTGGTCGTCTCCGCTTCGAGCGCCGCCAGCTCTCCGCAGTGCCACGAATGCGCTGCCCCGGCCGACACCTCGACCGCCCACAGCTGCCCGACGACCTCGATCCATTCGACGAAGACCCCGTCAGCGATCGACGTCTGGAGCGCGGTGAGGTCGAGATCGCGAACATGACGATCGACGACCTGTTCCGCGTCGTCGTTCTGTCGCGGCCCGGGACGAGCCTGGCGACTCACGAGACGGAGCCGCTCCTCGAGCTCGACCACGCTGTCGGCCTCGTCGCCAGCGAGTCGTAGCTGCTCGAGCAGGTCGGCCACTCCGCTGTGCCGCGAAACGGCGTGGACGGGCAGATCGAACGAGCGGGCGCGCCAGCGCTCCTCCTCGATCAGCACCTTCGCTGCGTCGTCCAGATCGAGCGCCTCCCCGACCACGAGATGTCTGAACCTGTCGCGGGTTCGAGCGACGCCGGCCCGCAGCTCGGCGTCGGCCAGCCGCAGTTGATGCTCGATCAGCAGGTCGTGCGCTTCGCCGGCCGCCGGACCGACCGATTGGCCGCGCGCAGCGGCACGAAGCGCCTCGCCGTACAGGCGCTCGACCTGGCCGAGCACCGACTCGTCGACCGGGGTCGGTCGATCGATGAGGGCGATCACACCCGCACGATCGCCGGACTGGAGAAGCGAGTGGGCCAACCGATTTCTCAGCGCGGGCACTTCGCTGTGCCAGCCCGCACTCACGAGTTGATCGAGCGACACGAACGCGCGGTTCTTCACCTCGTCACTCGCTCGTTCCTCCGGGTGAACGGCCTCGAGCTCGAGCAGCGCAGCGCGCACGGCGAACAGTGGACGCCCCGCCTCTTCGAATGCTCGATGAGCAGTACGGGCATATCCACTCGCCTCGCTGTTCCGGCCCGCATCGAGCAGGCATCTGGCCAGCTGGAGCAACGCTTCGGCCGACTGTGCGGCCTGTCCGGTCTGCACTGCCAGATCGAGGCTGCGCCGAGCCGACCCGATCGCTTCGGTCGACAATCCGGCCGCTCGATAGGTTTCCGCGAAATCGTCGTACAGCACCGCCATCGTGCGAGCCGGACTGCCGAGCGCACGAAAGCTCTCCGCTGCCGCCTCGAGTTCCCTGAGCGCCTCCGGGAAACGTCCCTGCTTCATGTACGCATACCCGATGTTCTGCAGCGTGCCGGCGACGATCTCGGCATGACCGCTGTGCTCGGCCACCGAGATGGCGTGGTGGCCTCGATCGACCGCAGCGCTCAGGCGACCCAAGTGGAGCTCGCAGTGCACCGCGTTGGCGTAGCCGCGAGCGGCGACATCGACGTGGTCGGGTGACGCGTCGATCACCGGCAGAGCCTGGTCGAGCAGGACCAGGGCGCGTTCGTATTCTCCGGAGTGCATCACGACCCAGGCCAGCTGCGATTGGGCGACGGCCTGGGTCACACCCGACGTCGACCCGGTGAGGTCGTGGAGCACCACCGTTGCCTCAGCGGTGCGACCAGCACTGTGCAGCGCGGCTGCCAGGCTGATCACGATCCTGTCTCGATCGTCCTCGGTTGCCCGGTTCAGGGCCTCGGTGAAGCAGTCGACAGCCTCCTGAGGTCGCCCGAGTTCGTGCAGCGCGCGCCCCGCTGCCCACCAAGCCGGAGCGGCCGGATCGCTGGTGGCATCGTCCCGCAGCGCGTTGAACTCCTGGAGCACCCGCTCGGGGCTGGAATCGGATGCCCAGGAATAATTGGCCACGTTCAGAATCGATCTCGCTTAACGTCGGGGTTGTACCTTGGCCCACACTAAGGGGCACACATCGGCGGCCGGATTATCGATTGAGGGGAACGGCATCGTGAAAGACGAAAGTCCGAGAAGAGATCCATGGAGCGCAATCGACTGGGCTCCCGACTCGAACGGGAGCGCAGTTGCGTATGTTCGGGGACGAGTGCTGATCAGCACGCCGACACCCAGTGCCTACGTCCGGCTCACGGTCGGGCTTTCCGAACTCGCCGAGCAGTCTCAACTGCGATTCGAGTACACGTCCGAAGCAGACTCGCTGCGGCGCGGCTACGCCGTCGTTCAGCTCGGCGGCGATCACATGGGCAAGGGTCGAGAGCTGCGACTTGCAGCGCAACTCCGAGAACTCGGATTTCGGGCGCAGCCCGATCATGCGCT
>JBBKWQ010000227.1:0-21406 GCA_037969115.1 Ilumatobacteraceae bacterium | reverse complement strand
TGATCGGGGTGAGCAACGACCACAACATTCCACTGGCGATGGGCCTGGCCCTGCTGATCGCATTGACTTACGGCTTCGTCAATGGCGTCGCGGTCGGGGTCTTCAAGGCCAACGCCGTGATCGTGACACTCTCGACGACCTTCATCGGACTGGGGATCTTGCGCTGGCTCTCCGGGGGCAGTATCTACTTCGGACCCCAGGACGGCGTGATCCGCTCGTTCGGCACGACCGAACTCGGACCGTTCCCGCTCTCGATGATCCTGCTGATCGTGATGACCGTGCTGCTCTCGCTGGTGCTCACTCGGACGAACTTCGGATTCCTCGTTCGTTCGTACGGCTCCAATCCAGAGGCCACGCGGCTCGCAGGGATCAACACCGCCTGGGTCGTGATCGGAGCATTCGGCGTCACCGCTCTGGCGGCCATGATCGCCGGGTTCGTCCTGGCCGCCTTCTCCAACACGGCGGTCTCAGCGATGGCGACCGGCTACGACTTCGAGGCATTGGCGGCGATCATCGTCGGTGGCACCAGCGTCTTCGGCGGCAGGGGCAGCGTCATGCGCACCTTGTTGGGCGTGGTGTTCGTCAGCGCTCTCACGAACATCATGGTCCTCTCCGGCTGGGGCTTCGGTCGTCAGCAGATGGCGATCGGGGCGCTGATCGTCGCCGCCGTCTCTGTCGACGCGCTGGCAAGAAGGGTGGTTTCGTCATGAGCCAGACAGAAACACTCGCACTCGGTGAGGAACGCGGCGACTTCATGAGTCGGCTCGGCTCGACCGTGGCTCGACGTCCGGAGAGTCGCGCCGTCGCGCTCCTCATTGTCATCGGGGTCGCATCATGGATCACCGAACCTCTGGTCTTCACGGCCTGGGAGGTGACATTCGGTCGGATCGCCCTGATCGGACTGATCGCGCTCGGACTCACCGCCGTTATCCTGATGGGCGAGTTGGACCTCAGCGTGGCGAGCACGCTCGCCGTGACGGGTGTTGTCATGGCCAGCATCGACAACCTGCCACTCGGCATCATCGCTGCACTCGTCGCCGGGCTCGTGATCGGTGCGGCGAACGCCTTCTTCGTCGTCGTCGTCGGCATCAACTCGTTCATTGCAACCCTCGGGATGTTGTTCTTCCTCCGAGGCCTGGCCTTCGAGCTCTCTGACGAGAAGCCGGTGCGGTTGAACGACATCGATGCCGGAATCGCATTCGGAAAGTCCGTGATCGGCCCGCTCACGCCGCGAATGCTGCTCTTCATTGCCGCCTTGATCGCCCTGCAGGTCTTTCTGACCCGTGTACGCGCCGGTCGCGAGTTCTACGCGGTGGGCGGCAACCGGCAAGCGGCCTACGACGCCGGCATCCCGGTGAAGCGCCGGATCTTCACCGGCTTCATGATCTCCGGCTTCATCGCCGCCGGCGCCGGGGTGATCAACACGCTCGAGCGCACCGCCGCCGACCCGACCGCTGGTTCGACCGTCCTCCTGTCGAGCTTCGCCGCCGCCATCATCGGCGGTGTGCTCCTGACCGGGGGACGCGGCTCGATCGTCGGGACCCTGCTCGGGGCGACATCGCTCGGCATGTTGCAGGTCGCCCTGACCCTTTCAGGCGTGCAGGTCGACGTGCAGAACATCGTGATCGGGCTCGTGCTCCTCCTCGCCGTGATCACCGACCCCAACAGCCTTCGCGTTGCCGTCAGAAGCGCTCAATCGCTCATTCGAGCGCGACGGCCGTCCGAGGCGTAAGCCATCCACGGCGCGCTCGATTCGGTGCAAGCCGACTCCAAGTCAACGAACACAACCGAACATAGAGGGAGACAACTTCATGCAACATCAAGCAACGAGAACGAGGCGTGTCAAGCTGATCGGACTGCTCGCGGCCGGAACGCTGGCCGTAGCCGCATGCGGGAGCGACGATGCCACGCCCGACGCCACCGATGCGCCCGACGCCACCGATGCGCCCGATTCCACCGGTGCGTCTGATTCCACCGATGCGCCAGCAGCCAGTGGGGACACTTATGAGGTCTACGCGCTGCTCCCGCAGGGCAACGACCAGCCGTACGGCACCACCTATCTTCCTCCGATGGAAGCAAAGGCCGCCGAGTTGGGCCTCAACCTGACGATCACCAACTCGCAGTACGACGCCGACAAGCAGGCCAGCGAGTGCGAGGTGGCGGTGGCCGCCGCGCCCGACCTGATCATCTTGTGGCCGGCAGTGGGTGACACCGTCCGACCGTGTCTCGAGGCTGCGAAGGACGCCGGGATCCCCGTCACCGTGACGAACTCCGACCTCAACCCCGAGGACCAGGAACTCTCTGCGGCGTACTCCGGCCCCGACACCTACGGCCAGGGAGCGGCGTCCGGAGAACTGATGTGTGAGTTCGCCGGTGGAGCAGAGACCGGCATCATCATGATCAACGGCCTGACCGGCAACTCCACGGCGATCGACCGCGAGGCAGGGTTCGAGGACACCGTCAACGAGCAGTGCCCCAATGTCACCATCCTCGCCAGGCAGCCTGGCAACTGGAACAAGGACGACTCACAGATCGCGGCGTCGGAGATGATCACAGCCGTCGGTGCCGAGAACATCCAAGGCGTGTACGCGGCCGACGACACGATGGTCGCCGGTGTGATCGATGCGTTGAAGGCTCGCGACATCGACCCGGCGTCGCTAATCATCACCTCGATCGGCAACACGTTCCTCGGCAACCCGCTCGTCGTCTCCGGCGAGCTCGATGGGACGGTCTTCCAGTCCTCCTCGTGGGATGGCGAGCACGCCGCGACCGTTGCCTACGACGTGTTGACCGGTGGTGGCGGCGAGCGCATCGTCGAGTTCATGCCGTCGGTCAAGGTGACCATCGACAACGCCGAAGACCCGGCGGTCGCACCTGAATGGTGATCTTGCGCCTCTGACCGAAACCCGGGTCCCCGGGTGGGCGCCGCGCCCACCCGGGAATACCCGTGGCCGACGACGGCCACAACCACGTCAATTCGAAATGCGAGGACATGACATGGGCACCATGACCGAACGAACCTGCATCGTGACCGGAGCCGCGCAGGGAATCGGTCGGGCGATCGGCGAAGCCCTGCCGAGTTGCCGCAGGTGACCGAGATCATGGGATGAGGAATGGTGTGGGCGGCCTCGCCCGAGAAGACTCTGAGAGTGCGGCGTCGGCCCGATCGCCGTCACCGGCGTGGGTCCGACCGAGATCGCTGTCGATACGCGACAATCTTGCGATGCCTTCGGATCCGTTCGAGCAGCGGTGGAAAAACCTTGTTGAAAGCCCGCCATGGAAAGTGTGACCCTCAAAGACGTCGCTGAACATCTCGGCGTCGATGTTTCCACGGTGTCGCGGGCGCTCAGCCCCGACAAGCGAAACTTGGTCAATGCGGCGACCCGTCGGCGCGTCATCGAAGCCGCAGAGGTGCTCGGCTACCGAGGGAACCAGCAGGCTTCCGCCCTACGCAGGGGACGTACGGGCATCATCGGCGTCATCGTCGCAGACCTCGGTAACCCCTTCATCGGCCCCGTGCTGCGGGGTATTGCGAGTGGGCTCGGGGGACAAGGACTGCTTCCGATCATGACCGAGACCCAGGACTCGTCCGACGAGCTCGTGAGGATCTGCCACAAGCTGCTCGGGCAGCGCGTGGACGCGATCATCTGTGCGGCGGGCCGCCACGCGGATCGGGCGACGTTGAAGCGTCTCGCGAAGGAAGTTCCCACCGTGCTCGCTGTCCGACAGTTTCCGAACAGCGGGATCACGACCGTCTCCCACGACGACGTCCGAGGTGGGCGTCTCGCGGCTGAGCACCTGTTGTCGCTCGGTCACACCAAGCTCGCCCAGCTCATGGGGCCACAGGACATCGGGTCGTTCGAGGGTCGCACCCGAGGGTTTTCCGAGGCGGTCGCTGCAGCGGGTGCGGAGTGCATCCTCGTCGACGAAGCGATCCGCCTCCCGACCCTCGACGGAGGCCGAGAGCTCATGGAGCGGCTCCTCGAGCAGACCGCCTCCGATCACCCCACGGGAATCTTCGCTCAGAATGACTCGATCGCCGTCGGAGCGATGCACCTGGCGAGAGAGCACGGTCTCCATTGTCCCGACGACATCTCGATCGTCGGCTACAACGACGTGCCGCTCACGGCACACCTCACCCCAGCGCTCACGACCATCAAGCTGTCCGCATATGAGACTGGCCGACTTGCAGCAGAATGGGTAGCGACACTTATGGCGGTCACTGAGCGGTCTGCCAGCACGGTGACGCTCTCGCCCGAACTCGTCGTGCGGGAATCAACCAGAGATGCCTCGACATGACGAGCAGCTCGAGACCCAGGTTGAAGAGCAACCCGATGTCGTGGAGCACCTCTGGACGAAAGCGCGGCTCATCTGTCCCACTCCACCCGAAGCGCATTGGGGCCACGAAAGGTGATGTTCGGAAAGAACTCGAGCTGCTGACCTGTTACGAGGCGGAGTGACGGCAGCTTCTCGGCGAGCAGACCGAGCGCGATCCGTGCCTCCATCTTGGCGAGACCCGATCCCAGGCAGAAGTGGATTCCCTTGCCGAAGCTGATGTGTCGATTGGCGCCGACACGATGGATGTCGAACGTGTCGGGTTCTTCGAAACGGTCGGGCTGCCGGTTGGCCGATGCGAAGTTCATGAAGATGCGCGTGCCCGCAGGGATGTCGATCCCTCCGAGCGTCGTCGCCTGGGTGGTGATACGACGCCAGGAGACCTGGCTCGACTCGAACCGCAGTGTCTCTTCGACGGCATTCGTGACGAGTGAGGGGTCGGCCACGAGCGCGTCCCACTGTTCCCGACGAGGCAGCAGGCAGACCAGGGTGTTGCACAGCAGGGCCGTCACGGGATCGTGGCCGGCGAAGCTGATTCCGTACACGACCGATTCGACCTCTCGATAGCTGATGCCCGTGCCGTTCCGCGGGTCGGGGTCGGCCTCGTGGGCGTCGAGCAGCTCGGACGTGAAGTCGTCGGCGCGTTCCGCCCGGCGTCGCTCCACGAATTCGCGGCAGTATCGCCAGTAGTCGAGCATCCCCTCGGCGATCTCGGCCTGCTCGACCGGTGACGGTCGGCCCCATGAGAACGCCCGACGGTTCACACACCACGCCTTCACCATCATGTCGTCGTCGCGTGGGAAGCCGATGAAACGAAACATGATCTCCGCCGGCAACGGGAACGCCAGCGACGCCACGTACTCGGCGGGTGAACCGAGCGCGACCATCTCGTCGATCAGGTTGTCGGCCCGCTCCCGCATGTAAGCCTCGAGTGCCTTCAGCCGGCGGTTGCCGAAACCCTGCCGCGTGTAGACGCGGATGCGGGCGTGGTCGGGCTCCTGGCGGTTCGACATGACGGCGACGGGGTCGAAATCGTCCGAGGACAGGATCTCGGCAGCCTCGGGCGCCAGAGGGAACACCGGGTCCTGCACGTTGCTCGACGCGAAGATCGCCGGATGGGTGAAGACGTGCTCGATGTCTTCCATCCGCGTGACCACGAGGTAGCCGAGCTGGTCGGCGTAGACCACGGGATGCTCGTCACGCAGCTCCGCCGCGATCGGGTACGGGTCGGTCAGGTAGTCGGCGTCGAGCGGCGACCAGGTGTGGTTCACGGGGCAACCCGGAGGAGCTGCTGCGATGGTGTCGGGTGCGGCGTGGTAGCTGTCACCGCTCATGTCGGATCTCCGTTCGCCGTCGGTCGAGCAATGTTCGCGCACGACCAGACGAGGGGCGAGTTCGACGGCGACGACTGGCAGATCAGTCGGCAAGCGTGCCGGCGAACACCTGCCAGGCGAGAGCGCTCTTCGCCACGAGGCTGAGCACGACGTACACCTTCTCGCCGTACAAGTAATCGGCGAATCGGCCGCGGGCCCGGTACTGCAACCATTGGTTGAGGCCGAAGCAGTTGAACAGCAAGAACAACGAGACGAAGATGCCGTAGACGAATCCCGGGACACCGTCGCCTTCTTGTTGGGCTGCGATGAACGCGATCGTGATCGCCAACCAGGGCACGATGCCGGCGAAGCATCCGAAGGTGAATGGCCACCAGTTCACGCGTTCGTTCCCGCTGTTGGTCTGCTCCATCAGTGCGCCGAACAGGATCATCGACGCGTTCACCGCGAAGAGGCCGAGAAGAGCGTAGAGGTTGGTGATACCGGTCAACATCGCGATCAGCACGATCATCAGGGACGCACTGATCGAGTATTCGAACCAGCGTGCGTAGTTGACGCCGCGGCGCAGGTTGCGCTCGTACCAGTTGGCGATACCAGGCGCCGCCATCAGCAGATGATCGGCCGCGGCGAGGAAGAGGAAGAGGGCGATTGCCACCGAGAAACGAAGGTCGAAGAAGACCTTGTCGATCGAGAGCGGTGTACCGGGTGGACCGTCCTGCACCTTGGCCTGCACCGGGATCGAGAATCCGTTGCTGAGCATCAGAATCGCCATCGCCTGCACGAGGTGAGCGAGACCGACACCGACATTCCAACGCCGAAGCGAACGAAGCTGACCGTCTTGCGACCCGGGCGCGACTCCGACGGAATCGGCAGTCTGGGTGGTTTGGACGTCGTTCATGAATCTTCCTCGATTTCGGCTGTGGCGACCAGGCGCTCGGCCAGTCGCTTCCAGATGACCTTGTGGACGGGGAGCAGTAACCACCAGTAGGCCCGGCCGGCGAATCCCCGTGGATGAAACGTGGCTCGCTGTCGCAGGCGAGCGCCACCCCCGTTCGCGCTGATGTTCCAGTCGAGCCATGCATCGCCGGGCACCTTCATCTCGGCTCGCAGCCGGAGGAGCTTCGGAGGTGTGATCGCTTCGACCCGGAAGAAGTCGAGTGCATCCCCGACCCGCAGTTGATCGGGGTGTCGTCGACCGCGCCGCATCCCGACGCCGCCGAGCAGCTTGTCGAGCGCGCCTCGGAGCGCCCAGAGCGAGTTCGCGACGTACCAGCCGCGGGCGCCCCCCAGTCCGGCGACGGTCGCGAACAGTCGCTCCGGGGATGACGAGGTGTCGACCTCCTGGACGTTGTCGTACACGGTGCCGCCCGCCCAATCGGGGTCTTGAGGCATCGGTGAGGCTGGTGCGCGCCCTGGAGCGCTGTCCATCCAGGTCGTGCTGATGGCACGATCGCCGACCACTGCGAGAGCACGCTCGATTGCCTCGTCGAGCAGATAGGGCTCGTGTTCGATCAGTTGGCGGATGTCGCGGTCGGGATGAACGACGACGTCGTTGATCAGGCTGTCGACGAGCGGCCTGGCGAGGCCGTAGGGCAGTGACGTGACCAGGTTGATCCAGTGCGACGACAGCCGAGGCGTCAGCAGCGGAACACCGATGATGAGGCGCCGCCGCAAACCAGCGATCGCCGCGTATCGATCCATCATGTCGCGGTACGTCAGTACGTCGGGTCCGCCGATCTCGAGTACCTTGCCCGACGTCTCGGGACGTTCGAGGACCGCCACGAGATAGTGCAGCACGTCGCCGATGGCGATCGGCTGGACACAGGTCCGGGTGACCCAGCGCGGACAGATCATCATCGGTAGGACGTCGGCCAGTTGCCGGAGCATCTCGAACGAGGCACTGCCCGAGCCGATGATGACCGCTGCGCGGAGCTCGGTCACCGACACGGTTCCTGACGCAAGGATCTCACCGACCTCGTGCCGGCTCGCCAGGTGGGTCGAGAGGTGGTCGGCATCTTCCTCGCCGAGACCACCGAGATAGACGATGCGCGAAACACCCGACCGTTCTGCGGCCACGCGTGTGTTCTCGGCGCCCAGACGGTCGGTCTGCTCGAAATCGTCGGAATGCCCCATGGCGTGCACGAGGTAATACACCGCTTCGATCCCGCTCAACGCCGGATCGAGCGATGACGCGTCGAGTACGTCGGCAGTGACGACCTCGACATCGCTGCGCCATTCGACGAGGTCGAGCCGGTCAGGGTTCCGTGCGAGACAGCGCACGTCGTGTCCGGCGGCGAGGAGTTCGGGCACCAAGCGCCCGCCCACGTACCCCGTCGCTCCGATGACTGCGACCTTCATGATCCGACTCCGACCATGGTCGCCATCCTGTCGAGTCGACGGAGCGCCACTCGACAGACGAAGACGTAGGGCGCTGCGAACAGCGGTACGCCGAAACTCGCTCGGCAGCGATCGTTTCCGAGGGGTTCGACGCGGTGATCGGTCGCAGTCACGCCCGCAACCCGCCACGCCCAGCGACGACCTTGCTCGAATTCGGTGACGACGAACGGCAGACGCGCGCCGCCCACCGTGACGACCGCACCGGTGGTTCCGGGCTGCAGTCGGGTTCCGTCTGACTCGACGCCACGAACCGTCGGCCCCCACTGCGGCCAGAGATCGGGTGTGACGAGAGCGTGCCACACCACGTCAGCAGGAGCATCGATTGTTCGTCTGGTCCAGAGTTGTCTCACGATGCGCAACTTTCCTGATGTGCGGAGCCGGCCTCGCGCGACGCCTTGATCAGGTCGTGGACGGTGCGTCCTGCTCCGCCGACGATCGTGGGCGTGCCGGTCGAACGAAGCCGCTTTGCAGTGGAGTCGGCGAGTCCGCGCACGGCGAGATTGGTGACCGTGATGACGGCCAGCGCAACGTCGTGGCCGTCGCAGAACTGCACGATCTCGTCGGGTGGCAGATCGGCGCCGAAGTGCTGAACATGCCAGTTGTCGTCGCGAAGCGCGGTCGCAGCCATCGCCGTCGGGAGCGAATGGTGGTCGCCCGACAGGGCAGCGACGACGGCAGTGCCGCGCCGCCGGCCACGCGGGTTCGGCGACAACTGGCCGAGAATTCGCTCGACGATCTCCGAAGCCCGATGCTCCACCCAGACGGTGAGCTCGCCGGCATGCCAAGCATCTCCGATCTTGACGAGCGGTGGGACGAGGACGGTTTGGAGGAGATCGACCATCGACGTCCCCTCGTCGACGAGTCGGTGTGCCGCTCTGGTGGCGGCCGACTCGTCACCGGCGATCAGGGCTGCATACATCCGGTCGGCCGCGCGATCGAGCCGGCCGTGACTGGGTGACGGAGGGTTCCGGGGTGTGCGCCTCGACTGATCGACTGCCGCGATGTCGGCCACGGCGACGCAATAGCGCCCACCGATCAACTCGGCCGGAAGGCGCCCACTGCGCACCCACCGATACGCCGTTTGATAGTGGACGCCGAGGGCATCGGCTGCCTGCTGCAGGTCGAGCCGTGTGTCGCCGGGTGGTGCCATGACGCAACCATAGACGCTCTTGGTCGGATTTTGCTACTAAAGGAGACTAAAGCAGACTAAAGACCGATAAAATAGCCGTATGTCTGCCGCAGCGCTCCTCGACTCCTACCACGACGCCCGCATCGAACAATGTCGACCGGACCAGCACCACCGCTTGGTCGATCACCTTCGGCGCGCAGCCGACTCGAGTGACTACGTCGGCATGCTGCGAGATTCCCGGCGAGTCGCGACGCAGGTCCGCCGCTCGTCGGACACTCAGTCGCTGGCGGCCGACCTTTCCGACCTGGCGCGTGAGAACTGCGTCGCCAGTCTGCTGGCGATCGAGTCGCTCGCCGAGGTTCGGCATTCGGATGCCGACCATCACTTGATCGACTTCCTGTCGCACTCGGATCACGTCGTTCGCCGACACGCTGCGTGGCGATTGGGTCGCCGACTTCCGACTCGGCGGGCGTATCGCCCGCTGCTCGACGTGCTCATGGCCGGTGGAATCGACACGATGCACGCTCACCGAACGCTTCGAAGCTGGTCGGCGTCGGACACCGAGGCGATCGTCGGAGTCGTTCTGACCAGGCTCGACGTCGAAGACGCGCCGGCGGCTCGAACGCGACTGATCGATCTGCTCGGCATGGTGGCGTCGCCGGGCGCTCGAGAGGTGTTGCTCCGGGTTGCCGTCGACATCGACGAGTGCTCATCGGCGCGAGTCGCAGCGATCGGGGCACTCGGAGAGCGGAACGGAGATCGCGTGGGTACGACACTTCGCCATCTTGCTCGTGTCGAAGCCGATCTCGGCGTTCACGCAGCGCTCGCGCTCGAAGCGTTCGAGACGCGCAACATTCCGGTCGTCCAGGGTCGTCGTGGTGACGGTCTGCGCATCGCTCAGCTCGTGCTGGCCGGTGGCCTCGACGGACAACTGAGCCGCGGTGGTCGCGGCGAGACGGGAGGCGTCGCGAGTCTGCTCGTCTCGCTGGGCGAGGCACTGGTGCGCCGCGCCGACGTCGACCACGTCCTCACCATCGGACGGGGCACGGTCGGCGACGCATTGACTGCGCCGCTGTCGTCGACTGAGAACCCGCTCTCGTACGCGACGATCGCGTTCGGCGACGAAGTCCGGAACGCGTCGACACCCGACGAGGTCTGGGAGCACCTGCCGGCAATCGAGCGCGGCGTACGACGAGCGCTGCGCCTCGCCGGGCCGATCGATGTGCTGCATCTGCGGATGGCGGACGCAGGCACCCTGGCCGGTACCGAGGTCGCACGGGAGGCGAACATCCCGCTCTGCTTCAGCGTCGCGCCGGACCCGCACAACGTGGTGCAATCACTCCAAGTGCGCGGTGAGCTGAACCGCAACTCGTTCGTCCGGCTCGACGACGGGAGCCATATCTGGTTTCGGGCTCGTCTGGTCGAACGAGTTGCCCGTGAGGCCGATCGCTTGGCGCTGTTTCCCCGATCGGAACCGCTGCAGTTCCTCGACGATCTGGGAGTCGACACCGACGCGTCGGATCGACGCGCATCGGTGGTTGCGGAGGGTATCGATCTCACCCTGCTCGATCGAGCTTCGGCACGCTGTTCCAGTGCCCACCCGGCCGGCGTGCGAGCGTCGGACGTGCTCGATGAGCTCGGTGCTCGGATACCGGCGGCACGCCGTGGCCTCCCACTCGTGCTCAGCGTTGGTCGGATGCATCCGGTCAAAGGCATGGACCGGTTGGTGTCGGCTTGGGCATCCGACCCCACCCTGCACGAGTCGAGCAACCTCGTGATCGTCGGAGGAGACCTCGAGGATCCGTCGACTTCGGAACGATCCGTGCTGGACGCCATCGAACGCGCCGTCCCCCGAGACGACTCACGTCGGGCCGGCTTGGTCCTGCTCGGTGGTCGACCGCGAGCCGACGTCGCTCGACTACAGGTCATGGCCGTTCGGGGTCACCCTGGGCTGTGGGCACCCGGCGGTGTGTACGTCGACGGTGCGCTCAAGGAGGAGTTCGGTCTGGCCGTCATCGAGGCACTCGCAGCCGGCCTGGTCGTCGTCGCACCCTCAACGGGCGGCCCGTCCACGTATGTGGACGACGGCGACACCGGCGTGCTCGTTCAACCCAATGCCGACCTTGCGACGGCGATCCGCGCAGCGTTCGACCTGGTCGGGCGACCGGGGCGAATGCGTCGTGCACGCCACATGGTGGAGGACCGATATTCGATCGACACGATGGCAGCACGACTCGTCGAGCTGTACTGCCCGATTCCGGCGTCGCTGTGAGCCTGCTCGTCATCAGCCCCGATTTCGCATCGCACTATCGACCGCTCGCCGTGCTCGCACGTTCGGCCAAGCTCGACGGCAGCGATGTCGTCGTGGCGACGGGACCCAGCCTCCGGCCGAGCGTCGAGGCCGACGGGTTCGTGTGGCGCGAACTGCGACTCGGCGCCGGTTCGAACAGCGGCGTGGTCGCATGTGACCCCGCCATCCGCCGATTCATCGCCGCGACCGAGGCGGGTCCGATCGCCACCCTCCGACGTCAGGCGCTCGATCGCAAGCGCGACCTCTTGTACGAACCCGAGCGGGTTGCGACCGAGATCGCCGTCCTCTGCGCGGAGCTCGACCCCGAGCACGTCATCGTCGATCATGTTTCGTTCGCTTCGACCCTCGCCATGTATGCAACCGGCCGTTCGTTCATCACGCTCGTTCCCGGCCATGCCAGCCAGTTGCCGGTCGGAGGCGAGCGCTACGGGGTCCCGGCGACGTGGCCGTCACGATTGGCGCCCGACCCACATCAGCTCGCCGGGCTCGAGGTACAGGTCGACCGCATGACACGAGCGTTTACCGCCCGGTGGAATGAAGCACTCGACGCGGTTTCCCCGTCGACCGATCCGGTGCGTGACGCATTTCGCGTGCACGGCCACCGGGTCTTGTACAACAGCCCTCAGACCCTGCATGATCCGGCGCGAACCGGCTTACCCGCGGGCCATCGGTTCGTCGGCCCGCTCGTTCGCGAGGAGGCGTTGCCTGCCGAACATCTTTCGTGGTCGGTTCGCCGTGACGGCCGTGCCCAGGTGTACGTCGCGCTCGGCACGTTTCTCTCGCATCGCGGCGACGTGCTCGGGCGCATCGCCGACGCTCTCCGTCATGTCGGCGTCCGAGCGGCGTTCGCGGTGGGCGCTACTCCGGTCGACTCGCTCGGCCGGTGCCCCGACGACTGGGTGATCGACCGGCAGCTCCCGCAAGTGGCGATGTTGCGCAGCGCCGACCTGATCATCCATCACGGAGGCAACAACAGCGTGCAGGAGGCACTTGCGGCCGGCGTTCGCCAGCTCGTCCTGCCCTTCTCGACCGACCAGTTCGTCAATGCCGCCGACCTCGAGCGCATTGGTGCGGCGACGGTGCTCGCGCCGAACGGGTCGACCGCTGCCGACATCGCTGTCGCAGTCGATGCCACCCTGGCATCGGCGCAACCGCAGCCGGTTCCGACGCTCAGTCATCGCGAACTCGTGAGCATGGTGTTCGGGTGAGGGCTCATCGCCAACGTCGTGCGCTCATCGCGCTGCGGTGCGCCGACCACCGATGTGTCGTGGGAACATCTCGGTTCGTCGTTCGACACTCGCGAGAGGAGACCCGGTGACATCCAGCGCCTCAACCGGTCCAGCCCCACTGCCCGAGCGCGCCGAAGTGGTCGTCGTGGGCGCCGGTCTGTCGGGACTGGCCGCTGCGTGTTCGGTGCAGCGGGCCGGCCGGAATGTCGTGGTCGTCGAGGCGTCAGACGGCATCGGTGGACGGGTTCGCACCGACGTCGTCGACGGATATCGCCTCGATCGAGGCTTCCAGGTGCTGCTGACGGCGTACCCCGAGTTGCAAAGACAGTTCGATGTCGCTGCGCTCGACCTGCGGTACTTCGAACCTGGAGCGCTCGTGTGGAACGGAACGTCGACGTATCTCGTCGGCGATCCAATCCGACGACCTCGGACGCTCATGTCGACCGCTCGTGCACCGGTCGGTTCGCTCGCCGACAAGGCCCGCATCGTGCGCCAACGGATCCGGCTCAGCCGCACTCCAGCGCCCCAACTGCTGCGTCAGACCGACATCAGCACCCTGTCGGCACTCCGCGACCAGGGTTTCAGTCGGCGCATGATCGATCAGTTCTTCCGTCCCTTGGTGGGCGGGATCCAACTCGATCCGTCATTGCAGACGAGCCGTCGTATGTTCGATGTCATCCTCCAGAGTCTGACCACGGGAGGCGTGGCGGTGCCGGCGATGGGCATGGGTGCGATCCCGGCCCAACTCGCAGGGCATCTCGCGACCGGCATCGTTCACGTCGACACCCAAGTGATCGCCGTCGAGCCCGGCGGGGTTGTTCTTGGCGGTGGTCAACGCATCACCGCCGATCGAGTCATCGTCGCCGTCGAAGGACCATCAGCGGCGTCGCTGCTGGGCCTGGCACCGGTCGAGTCCAATGCGGCATCGTGCGTCTGGTTCGCGGCCGACCGAGCTCCGATCACCGCTCAGTACATCGTGCTCGATGGCACGGGCAGAGGACCGGCGCTCAACACGGCGGTCATGAGCAACGTCGCGCCTGAATACGCGCCGGACGGATCGGCGTTGATCGCAGCCGCGTGTCCCGGCGTGGCGGATCACGGTCTCGAGCCCGCCGTACGAGCCCAGCTCCGCACGATCTGGGGTCCCTCCGTCGACACGTGGCGCCATCTTCGCACGGACGCGATCCCGCACGGACAACCTCGGCAGCATCCACCGTTCTCCCCGAAGCAGCGCGTCTCGCTCGGAAACGGACTGTTCGTCTGCGGTGATCACCGCGACACTGCGTCGATCCAAGGTGCGCTCTACTCTGGGCGCCGGTGCGGCGAGGCCGTCGTCTCGTCGCTCACCTGAGGGTTTGTCGATCGTGCTCCTCGAACCCATCATGTCCGAGCCACCGCTGTGGCAGAGCCGTTCGGTCCTGCAGCAGCGCTGGACGGAGCTCGCCTATTTCCATTGGCGGTACGACCCCGACTCGGTGCAGCGATTGCTCCCGACCGATGTTCGCGTCGACACGTTCGACGGATCGGCGTGGGTCGGACTGATCCCGTTCGAGATGCGAGACGTGCAACTCGGTCCGATGCCTCCGCTTCCCTGGCTCGCGAGCTTCATCGAGATCAACGTACGAACGTACGTGGTCGATGCACTGGGTCGACGCTCCGTCTGGTTCTTCTCGCTCGACGTGCCGCGTGCCGCGATCGTCGCCGTGGCGCGGACGGCGTTTGCGCTGCCGTACTGCTGGGCACGAGCCGAGCACACGACCCACGATGATCTCCACCGCTATCGAATGACGAGGAGATGGCCGCGCCGAAGCCGACCGAGCGCTGATCTGTCGTTCCGAGTCGGCAGCCTCTTCTCGGACGACGACCTGGGCGAACTCGAACACTTCCTGACTGCGAGGTGGGGGCTTCTCACGACTCGCAGCGAGAAACTGCTGCACGGTGCCGTGGATCATCAGCGATGGCCGCTGCACGAGGTCCACGACGTGCGCATCGAGCAGGAGATCATCGAGTCAGCGGGCCTCCCCAGCCCCTTGGGCCCACCGCACGCGATGTACTCGCCCGGTGTCGACGTGCGTGTCGCCTGGTTCGATACCGTTCCCCCGAAGGAGAGACCGTGACTCGACGACAGCACGACATCGACGCCCGCACGATTGCCGACGCGCTGATCGAGGCGCCCGTCATCACCAGTTTCACCCGAATCGGCTGCGCAGTTCGCCGCAGGCTCGACCAGTGGAAGCCGCTCGACGACTACGACCTCACCGGTCGGGTCATCGTGCTCACGGGCGCCACGTCTGGCCTCGGCAACGCCGCTGCGACCCAGTTGGCGCATTGTGGCGCGTCACTCGTGCTCGTCGGACGATCGGACGAACGGAACCGGACGGTCGTGGAGGAGATGATCGAGACGACCGGAAACCCGTCGATCACCCAGGTGGCCGCCGACATGGGTGACCTCTCCCAAGTCCGGAACCTCGCCGACCGGATACTCACCGACCACGATCGACTCGATGTGCTGATCCACAATGCCGGGGCGCTCACTGCTGACCGGAGCGAAACGTCGGACGGCACCGAGGCAACGGTTGCCAGCCAGGTCGTGGGGCCGTTCCTCCTGACCTCGCTCATGGTCGATCGGCTCGTGACCTCGGCGCCGTCGCGGGTGCTCACCATGTCGTCCGGCGGGATGTACGCCAGCGGTCTCACCGTGTCAGGGCTGGAGATGTCGCCAGCGGAGTACAACGGCACCGAGCAGTACGCCCGCGCCAAGCGAGCACAGGTGACGCTCAACGAGATGTGGGCCGATCGTTTCGGCCATGAGGGCATCACGTTCCACGCGATGCACCCCGGTTGGGCCGACACGCCAGGGGTCGACGCCGCGCTGCCGACCTTCGCAAAGGTGATGGGCCCGCTGCTCCGGACAGCCGACCAGGGTGCCGACACGTTGGTATGGCTCGCGGCTGACGACCGGCCGCTGGAGTCGAACGGCGGGTTCTGGCTCGACCGGCGGAACCGCTCGATCCACAAGCTGCCCACGACCAGGCGAACCGACAGCGCCGAACGGCGAGAACAGCTGTGGACCTGGGTTTCCGACCGTGCGAACGGGCCACGACCCGTCTGACGCGACTCGTCAGGCGCCGTATTCGTGCTCGAGCGCCGGGTATGCCCCGGATTCGACTTCCTCCCGATAGGTGATCGCCGCGTCGCGAAGTGTCTGGGCGAGGTTGGCGTATTGCTTGACGAACCGTGGGATCCGTCCGCTCGTGAAGCCGGCCCAGTCGGTCCACACCATGAGCTGGCCGTCGCAGTGCGGACCGGCCCCGACGCTGATGGTCGGGATCGTGAGTTCCTTGGTGACCTGAGCTGCGACATCAGAGGGCACCATCTCCATGACGACGGCGAATGCCCCGGCTTCCTCGATGGCGTGCGCGTCGGCAAGCAGTTGTTCGGCTCCCTCACCGCGACCTTGGATGATGTGGCCACCGAGACCGTGTTCGCTCTGTGGCGTGTAGCCGATGTGGGCCATGACGGGAATACCGGCGCGGACGATCTTTCTGATCTGTTTGGCGCTGCGAACGCCGCCTTCGAGTTTCACCGCGTGCACCCCGGTCTCCTTCATGAAGCGGATGGCGGTGTGCAGCGCCTCCTCGGGCCCGTTCTCGTACGAGCCGAACGGCATGTCGGCGATGACGAGCGCTCGATTTGCGGCGCGGACCACGGCCTTGGTGAGCGGGATCAACTCCTCGATGGTGACGGGAATCGTCGTGTCGTACCCGAACACGGTGTTCCCGGCCGAGTCACCGACGAGTAGAAAATCGATACCGGCCTCGTCGAAGATGCTCGCCGACAGGCAGTCGTAGCTCGTGAGCCCGGTGATCTTGATCCCTTGCTCCTTCGCCCGCTGGAAATGTCGGGTGCGGACGCGTTTGAGCGTCGGATCACCGCTGATGCTGCCGCCGTACGGGGCTTGCTCTTCGCTCACGCCGCCACCGTAGCGCTGTGGCGTGTGGCGCCGAACACCCGCCCCGGATGCCGGCGGACGTCGGTGACGAACGTCGATCAGATCGACGTGTCGCGGCCCTCCCAGAATGGTGTGCGCAACTCCCGCTTCAGCACCTTGCCCGGCCCCGACTTCGGGAGCGGCTCGGTTCGGAAGCTGATCGAGCGCGGTGTCTTGTAGCCGGCGATCTTGCCGCGGCAGTGTTCGATCAGATCACTCTCGGTCGGCGCGCTGTCGGATGTATCGGATCGTAGCACGACCACAGCGTGTACCACCTCACCCCACTGTTCGCTCGGGATTCCGAAGACGGTGGCCTCCAGCACGCCGGGATGCGTGTACAGCGCATCCTCCACCTCGGTGCAGTAGATGTTCTCGCCGCCGGAGATGATCATGTCCTTCGATCGGTCGAGCAGGAACAGATGGCCGTCCGGGTCCATCCGGCCGAGGTCGCCCGACCAGTACCAACCGTTGCGGAGCGCCGTATCGGTCTGGTCGGGCTTGTTCCAGTACCCGCGCATGATGTTGTTGCCGCGGATCGTGACCTCGCCCGGTTCACCGTCCGGCAGAGCGTTGCCCTCCGGATCGCGAATGGTGATGTCGACGCCGACGACCGCGCGACCGGCCGACTTCTCGATCGGGGTTCCCAAGAGCTGCTCTTCGTGTCGAAGAGCCGTTGCCAGGGGAGCGGTCTCGGTTGCGCCGTACAAGTGGATGAACTCTGTGCCGGGGAAGGCTTCGTGACCGCGCCGAACGACCTCCATGGCGATCGGCGAGCCGCCGTGCTGATACATGCTGAAGGCAGCAAGGGAACGGGGCCTTGCCAGCTGTTCCTCGACCGTGGCGGCCACCATGGTCGGAACGCCGAGCGTGGTCGTGACTCCCTCGGCTTCCATCAGATCGAGCACGACACCGGCATCGAATGCGGGCACGATGATCTGTTTCGCGCCGACGAACATCGACTGGAGCATGCTGATCGAGCCGGCGGCGTGGAACAGCGGAGCCATGACCAGGTAGACGTCGTCCGCGTCGAGTGGCACCGCCATCTGGACGTGGAACGTGTTGGCGATCAGAGTGCGATGGGTGAGCATGACGCCCTTGCTGGCCCCCGTGGTGCCGCCGGTGTAGAAGAGCCCGGCAAGGTCGTCCTCGGAGACGGCACCCTCCTCGTAGGGGGTTTCGTCGGCGGCAGCGACGAGGCCCTCGTACTCGCCGAGATCGATGCGCACGACCCGGTCGACCAGATCGGCAAGTGGGCCCGGCTCACGGTCGATGAAGAGCACTCTCGCGCCGGAATCGCGCAGGGCGTACTCGAGTTCGGGGTCGGCCCACCGGAAGTTGAGTGGGACCTGAACTCGTCCGGCCGCCGACACGCCGCAATACAACTCGACAAACGCGATCGAGTTGAAGGCGAGGATTGCGACGCGATCGCCCGGTTCCGTTCCGAGTTCGTTGAGCACGGTGTTGAGCTTCTGAAGCCTGGCCCACACCTGGCGGTACGACAAGCGCGTCTCTCCGCAAACGAGTGCTTCTCGATCGGCGGCCGTTCGGAGGCCCCGTCGAATGGGATCCAACAGCGTGTGCATGCCGCCAGCCTGTCACGTGCCGGATCGTCGTCGGGAATGCGGCCGCTCTTGACTAGTGTTTCGTTCGTATGGCAACAGCGGACGCGTCGAAGAACAAGTCGTTCACGCCGCCGAAGGGCCGCGCGACTCGGCGGCGGAATGCACGACCATCTCGGGTCGGGCTCCCGGCGTCGTTGCAGTGGCTCCTGGTTGTCATCGCCGCCGTCACGGTCGCGGTCGGCGTGTTCATCTGGCTCGACGACACGGGCGGTTCAGCGCCGCACAACCAGGGCGGAATCACCAACCCGGGCTGACCTGTACCTGGGTCATCCCGTCGAGACCGTCATCCCGACGAGACCGTCACCCCGTCGTCTCGTCCGGGGGGTCGCACCCGTAGATCAGCATCACGTTCGCGGCGTGGCGCGCGAACACCGATGCTGCATCGCCGATCGTCGGATCGTCGATCTGCGATGCCCACAAGTCGCGTTCGGCGATCGTGCCCTCGCAGCCGTCCTCTGCCGCGATGTCGACGATTGCCACCACCACTTCGGGTCGACCGTCGACGAAGGGGATGAGGTCACTCTCGGTGATCGTGATCGTCCGACCGTCGAGGGTCTCGCCCTCGTAGCTGGCCACGACGACCGGAATGTCGGGTGCGGTCTGGACAGGGACGACGTCGACGCAGGCCGGAGCGTCGCGAACCGATGCGTTGGTCGAGTTCAGGCACCGGTTCGCGATGAAGGTCGCGTTGTCGAAGCCGATCATCGCCGGGTGCTGGTCGAGCTGCACGTCGAATGCGCTGTACGTGCGACACGTGATGAGGGCGCGATCGAGCAGCCTGATCTGTTCGCTGATGTCGGCTGCGGCAGCCGCCTGCTCGACCAGCGCTGCGCAGCCGGGTGCCTTGCTGTCGTCGTCGCTGCGAAAACCGCAGGACGACAACGACGCGACCACGGACGCGACGACGACGACTGAGCGAACAGCGCAGGGCGGTCGCCGAATGTTCGGCCGGGGGGATCGAGCTGGAGTGGTCACGTGTCCGCCATGTTGGTCGATCGGGTGGGCCGTCACAAGGCATGCCCGGGCCGGCCGATTCCCTGGACCTCGCCCGGCCGACAGGCCGAGCTGCCTCGACCGGTCGCAGGTGCGCTATCGTGCTCCACCGCTGGCGACGTGGCCGAGTGGCTTAGGCAACGGCCTGCAAAGCCGTCTACCCGGGTTCGATTCCCGGCGTCGCCTCCAACCCCTGAGCAGGTATCATCCCTGCTCAGGGGTTCGTTTCGTTTCAGCCACGGTTCGCCGCTGTTGCCCGCTGAAACCCGTGAATTACCCCTGTTACGCGGCCTCCCGCTCCCAACTCGCTCCCATTTTCGGGGCGTCTGGAGGTCACGATGAGTTTCATCGAGAAGCGCGGAGACCGTTACCGCGCAAGGTTCACCGACCCGACCGGCAAGAGCCACTCGCGCACGTTTACACGCAAGACGGATGCACAGCGCTTCCTCCGGGAACTCGACGCCGAGTTGCTGCGCGGTTCGTGGGTCGATCCACGCGACGCCGACACGGCGGTTGCCGAGTGGGCTGAAGAGTTCTTGTCGCTCTGCCGTCGCCTCGCGGAGCGGACGCAGGAAACCTACCGGCGCGATCTGACGAGGTATGTGTTGCCCCGCTTCGGACCGTACCGGCTTGGTCACTTGCCAGCCGATGAGATCGAGAACTGGCTAAACGACGAGATCGACGCCGGCATCGCTCCGTCGTCGGTGCACCGCCACTACCGGACCCTGCGGAGGATGATGCAGGTCGCCGTGGAGAAGCAGAAGATCGCCTCGAACCCGTGCGACCGGGTGGACCCTCCGAGGGTGCCCAAGCGCGAGATGGTGTTCCTCGACTGGGACGAGGTGATGACCCTCGCCGACAACATCGGTGACCGCTACCGGACGATGATCGTCTTCGCCGTCGACACCGGCATGCGCTGGAGCGAGATCATCGGCCTCCGGCACCAGAAGCTCGACCTCGAGAACCGGAAGGTCCGAGTGACCGAACAACTGATTCAACTCGAGGACGGATCGTTCGTTCGTCGGGAACCGAAGACGGCGGCCGGCACCCGCTCGATCACGATTTCGCCGTTCACCGCCGAGCTCGTCGCCGATCAACTCGATCGCTTCGGCGGCGACGACAGCAATCCGTTGGTGTTCACAAATTCGGCGGGCAGCTCGATCATGTCGTCGAGTTTCCTCACCCACCACTTCGGCCCGGCACGATGCCGCGCTGGGCTGGCCTGTCGCTTCCACGATCTACGCCACACGAGCGTGGCGCTCGCAATCGCGGGCGGTGCGCATCCAAAGGCAATCCAGGGGCGCATGGGCCACTCGTCGATCAACGTCACGCTCGATCGCTACGGCCACCCGTTCCCCGAACTCGACATCGAGATCGCCGATGCCTTCGGTCGCGAGTTCGTCGCTGCAACCAACCGCCGCTCGCCCATCACCAACCGAGTGGGGTCCGACGGCGTGCTCGGTTCTGACACTTGAACGGACCCGAGCGCACCTTCCGATTACACACATATGTGCCGTTCGCGAGCGGTCTCGGTCGCCGCGCGTTGGTGTTGATATCGGCGCTTGTGGTCAGCCCCGGTGCAGCCATGTGAGGAGGTCGGGTGGCGCCGTTCGAGATGCCCGGAAGTGGTAGGCAGCGAGAGCGGCCGACCTGAGGGCGTCGGTGCCGGCTCCGGATTGGCCGGAACGGAAGAAGCGGCCCTTGTCCAGGAGGACGGCTGACGGGTCGGGCGCAAGCTTGTCTCCGTTGGCGTGCATCGATTCGAAGGTTGCGGCTTGCACGAGTTCGTCAACTCGCTCGTTCGCTACGTCGATCCCGAGGAGGGCTGCGATCCGCTGCATCTCGCCGGTGAGGTCGTGGAGAAGGTCGGCGTAGTGCGCACGAGCACGATGTTGGACTCGTCCCTGCGACTCCATGCATCGGTGAGGTGGTGGAACACGCCGTTGAACGACTCGAGCTCATCCTGTGCGGTTGCATCCGATTCGATCCAGCCGAGGAGCCAGTCTTCGAGAGGTGGCAGCTCTCTGGGTCTGGCAAGGTCCGGATTGCCGGTCAGTTCGGCGATGCG
>JBBKWQ010000226.1:0-18208 GCA_037969115.1 Ilumatobacteraceae bacterium | reverse complement strand
CGGTCGGCGCCGACGTCACCGTCGGCGAGGTCGGCGATGTATTCCGCGACGTCTACGGCTCGTGGAAGTTCCCGGTGAGTTTCTGATGGCGGCGCCACGAGTGTTGATGGCCAAGACGAGCCTCGACGGGCACTGGCGAGGGATCAACGTCGTTTCACGGGCACTTCGCGACGGCGGGTTCGAGGTGATTCTCGCTGGGATGATCACGGCCGACACGATTGCCACCGTTGCTGCAGATGAGGACGTCGATCTCATCGGCCTCCATGTGGGCGGGCGGGTCGAAGTCGTCGAGCGCATCCTTGACACCTTGGCGGCCAACAACGTGACGGTGCCCGTGATTGCTGGGGGCACCATTCCGCACTACGCCGCCAAACGACTCGAGGGGCGGTCGGTGTCGTGCTTTCCCCCTGGATCGTCGCTCGACGACATAGTTGCCCGCGCTCGTCAACTCACGAACCAGCCGGTGGTCGCATACAAGGAGGAATGATGCCCAAAGAGGTCGAATCGATGAATGACGGATCGTTGTCAAACCCTGTGCGGCGCGCCACGTTCGGTGATCAGTTGCGACGCAACGCTGCGCGCATCCCCGATCGCCCCGCAATCATCGCGATTCACAGCCCCGTGGCCGCGCGGCGTGTGCTCACTTACAAAGAACTCAATTCTCAGGCCAACCGCCTTGCCCACGCCTTACGGGAACAAGGGATCGGCCCCGGAGACGTGGTCGCAACGATGGGCCGGAACAGTCCAGAGTCGATCGTGGCGTTCTGGGCCACGGTGAAGGTCGGCGCCGCCGTCACCGGTGTGAACTACACCTTCACATCACGCGAGATCCAGTACCAGCTCGAGCATTCCGAAGCGAAGGTCATCGTCTGTGAGGATGCTTTCGTCGACAAGGTCGACGCGCTCGAGCAGCCGCTGCCAGCACTGCGACTGCGGATTGTCAACGCGGCCTACAGCGACACGGCGTCGCCAAGCTGGATGCGGCTCGACGATCTGATCGCGAGCGGGTGCGATGAAGAGCCTGACGTCGACGTGAGCGAGTCCGCGTTGGGAATCATTCCCTACACGAGCGGCACCGAGGCCTTGCCGAAGGCGGTGGCGATTCCGCAACGGAACTACTTCGTGTCGATGATTCCGTCGTACGTCACGGGGATCGGGCTCGTCGAAGACGACGTCTGGTACTACACGATGCCGCTGCACACGATTGCTGGGATGGGAATGCAGATCGCGCTGCTGTGTCTCGGCAACACGATCGTCCTCCCGTTCGCGGTCGATCCGATCCAGGCCCTGGCAGCGTTGACGGACGAACGAGTAACTGTCGTCGGCCAAACGCCGACCTTCTACCTCCAAGTGATTGGTGCTCCCGATTTTGCGTCGGCCGACCTCTCATCGCTGCGCCGCGCGATCACCTATGGCGGCACCATGCCGCGGGCGATGTTCGAGGGGTTTGCCACCGTGTGTCCACAGCTGGAATGGGTCACGCTGTGGTCCCAGTCGGAACTGACCCAGACCCCCACGATCGGTCGATTTCGGTCCCTCGATGACGTCCCCAACCGTGATCCGTCCTGGATCGGCCGACCAACGGCGCAACTCGAGGTCCGGGTCATCGACGAGGAGGGCAACGATGCCCTCGAGGGCGAGTTGATCTGTCGATCGCCAGGGGTCATGCGTGCCTACTACAAGAATCCGGAGAAGACTGCCGAGGTATTGCGAGACGGCTGGCTGCACACGGGCGACAATGTCCGGCTCGACGAATCCGGCGACCTGTTCTTCCTTGACCGCAAGAAGGACATGATCAAGACGGGTGGCATGAATGTGTCGACGGTCGAGGTCGAGCGGGTGTTGTATCAACACCCCGCAGTACTCGAAGTGGCCGTCGTCGGAATCGACGACGAGTACTGGAGTCAGCGGGTAACGGCGTTCGTCGTGGTTCGCCAAGGCGAGGTTGCCGATACCGAGCAGATCCGGGCATTCTGCAAGGACCAACTCGCCGGCTACAAGGTGCCCAAGGACGTCAAGCTCGTCGAGTCGTTGCCGAAGGATACTCAGGGCAAGATTCTCAAGCGTGAGCTGCGTCGTCAACACCAGCCGAATCGGCCCGGGTGAGTGCAGAGGCCGACGACCTGGCGCTGGTGGACGCTTCGAGTCGAGGGGATCGACGGGCACTCGCCCGACTCCTGACCATCGTCGAAACAGGCGGGGAGAGGTTTCGAGCCATTGCGCCAGAGATTGCCGCAGCCGGCCAAGGCGTGTTTGTCGTCGGAATCACTGGCGCACCGGGGTCAGGAAAGTCGACGTTGACCGATGGCCTGATCAGCGAACTACGTGCGCGGAATGAGCGAGTGGCAGTAATTGCAGTCGATCCGTCCTCGCCCGTCCATGGCGGGGCAATTCTTGGTGACCGGGTCCGACTTCGCGAACACCATTCGACCGATCCCGCGGTTTTCTTCCGCTCCATGGCGAGCAGAGGACATCTGGGCGGGCTGGGAGCGGCGGTGCCAGCCGCAATTCGCACCCTGGATGCTGCCGGGTGGCCCACGGTGATCATCGAAACGGTGGGTGTCGGTCAGTCCGAAGTCGAGATCGCTGCGACAGCCGACACGACCATTGTTGTCGTCAATCCGGGATGGGGAGACGAGATACAGGCCAACAAGGCGGGGTTGCTCGAAATCGCCGATGTCTTCATCGTCAACAAGTCCGATCGCCCGGGGGCCGCCAGGACCGTCAGCGACCTGGAACGCATGCTGCACCTCGGCGGGCCGCGTGCGCGAACTCCCCCAGTGGTGCAAACGATCGCCACAACCCAAGGAGGAATAGATGCGCTCTGTCAATCAATCTTCGAACACCGCACCTACCTGCACGAGTCTGCCGAATTGGATCGCAGACGTGGAGCTCGGCGAGTCAACGAGGCGGTCGATCGGGCCCGCACTGAGTTGATGGCTGCCCTCGAACTGGCCTGCAACTCGCCGGCGGGCAGACGCACACTCAGCGAGGTTCGAGACGGTAGCAGCGATCCTGTGCAAGCTTCGATCGAACTCGTCGAATTGGTGGCGGTTTCCGACGACTCCACAAGGTGAGAATCGTCGTCAAGCGATCGTGCTCGACGAAGACCCATACGTCCCAACGTGTCGGGCACCCACGATTCGATCGACCGACAGGTACGCGTATTTGCGAGCTACCTGCTCGATCGAAAGGCTGCGGTTCGGTCGGAACCAGTCGTTCACGCTGTTCACCAACCCTAGAATCGCCAGCGCAGCGAGATGTGGATCGTCGTAGTCGAAGGTGCCCTCCTCGATGCCGTCGGCGATCAAGCGTTCGACGGCCTCCTGATAGGCGCGGCGAATCGCCTGCACATCGGCGGGCCGTTCAGGCGCGTTAACCCGAAGTTCCTGCAGCTCCCGAAGGCCCACGACCTCTTCCAATCGGTGCTTGTGGAAGTAGATCACATGGGCATACAGCAAGTCTCGCAGCGCTTCGGTGTGGTCGGTCACGCCGACCACCCTCGGCAGCTGGGCGTCGATGAAGTCTTTCGTCGACTCCACAGCGATCGCGTAGAGCAGGTCGAGCTTCGACGGGAAATGGTGGTACAGACTCGACCCTCGGATCCCGACTGCATCTGCGATCGCCCGCATTCCAACACCATGAAAGCCGTGGCGGGCGAACAGCTCGGTGCCGGCAGCCATGACTTCGTCTCGTCGTGATTCGACCACCGCCCCACGAGTGCGGCTCGGCGTGGGAGGACCGTTGGACTCGGTCGACATTGACTTGAACGCGACAGTCAGGATCCGAGCAAGTCCTTGGCGATGATGATCTTCATTATTTCGGACGTGCCACCATAGATGCGGCTTATGCGGGCGTCGACGTACGCGCGGCTGATGGGGTATTCGGTCATGTACCCGTAGCCGCCGAAGAGCTGGAGGCAACGGTCGAGGACACGGCCTTGGACTTCCGTGGCCCAGAGTTTCGCCATGGCGGCGCCGGCTGGGGTGAGCTCCGCAGCATTGTGGCTCATCACACAGTCGTTCACGAATGACTGTGTGACGGCGACCTCGGTGGCGATCGATGCCAGTTCGAATTTGGTGTTCTGGAATGCGGAAAGGGGCTGCTTGAACGCAGTCCGTTCTTTGACGTAGTCAACGGTCCAGTCGAGGGCAGCGCTCGCGGCTGCGCATCCATAGACAGCGACAGACAGGCGCTCTTGTGCGAGGTTGGACGCGAGGTATTCGAAGGCTCGGCCTTCTTCGCCCAGGAGGTTCGCATTGGGTACTCGCACGTCGTCGAAGAAGAGTTCTGCGGTGTCGGCGGCGTGCTGGCCGATCTTGTCGAGGTTGCGGCCGCGTTCGAATCCGGGCATCGCGCGTTCGACGACGAGGAGCGACATTCCGTTTTGGCCGGCTTCTGGGTCGGTGCGACAAACCACGATGACGAGGTCGGAGTTGATGCCGTTCGTGATAAAGGTCTTGGCGCCATTGAGAACGAACACGTCACCATCGCGGCGGGCGGTCGCGACGATGCCGGCGAGATCAGAACCGGTGCCCGGCTCAGTCATCGCGACCGCGGTGATGAGCTCACCCGATGCGATCCCGGGAAGCCATCGGGCGGCTTGTTCGGCATTGCAGTACTCGACGAAATACGGCGTGGTTATGTCGTTGTGGAGCATGATGCCGACACCGGCGGCACCGAGGCCAGCTCGTGCGATTTCTTCGTTGATGATCGCGTTGAATCGGAAGTCGTCGTTGCCGCCACCGCCGTATTCGGGCGCGACAGCGAGGCCGACGAATCCATGCTTACCGGCTTCAACGAACACCGAGCGGTCCACGATGCCTGCTTCGTCCCACTCTTCGGCGTGTGGTCGTAGTTCAGTGTCGATGAACGAGGCGATGCTGGAGCGGAACATCTCGTGGGTGTCGTCGTAGATTTCCATTGGAGGTTCCTTCGCGTCGGGTGGCGCCTGTCGGGGCGAGAAGTTCGCTCGGGCTGTCCGTTCTTCCAGATGGTTGAGGGTGAGACCAATGGCTGGCCACGCATGGAGGTGGCGACCAGGCCGTCCATGTTGTTCAGCCCGAGGAGGCGGTTCATGATCGGAGTGACCGCGAGCGCCAGCATTACACGCAGGATAGACCCCATCAGGTCGGTGGGGACTGAACCGGGATCTCGGGCGCCTCACCGGAAGGCGCAATGATCGCAAGTCCCGACCGTTCATTGAAGAGGCTCGTCCAGGCCGACGACCGAGAGGATTTGCCAGTTCTCATCGGTGCGGTTGGCCAACACGATGAGGTCATGGAAGACGCCGTTCGGGGCGCGGACGTGGTCCGCGAGCAAGGCCTCGCCACGGAATCCGAGGCGTGTGAACAGCGCGATCGTGGGCTCTTGGTCGGCCACGACCTCGACCACCAGCTTCGTAAGATCCGCTCCGAGCGCGACAGAGAGGCCGTGGCGAGCCAAACGCTGGCCGATGCCCTGGCGTCGCTTGCCCGGATCGACGACGAGGCGGAGTTCGCCGACATGCGCTGACCACCCGACACCTGGGAAAACGCCCACGTAGCCGACCATGGCTCCGCCGGCTCGAGCCAAATAGCGATGGGGGCGGGTGTCTGTCGTCCATCGCGCGACGTCGGCGCGCTGAGTCACCGGTTCCTTCACGAACGTTCGGTCCAGGGCGGGGAGACCCTGAAAGAAGTGCCAGACCACCTCGACGTCGTCGGCCTCGAACGGTGCGATGTCCACCTCGGCGGTCACGCCAGCTCCTCACTGTGGTCGACAAGCCAGTCGACCAGGACTGGGATGAAGCTCCGATGGGCCTTGCCGCCGACGACGAGACCGATGTGGCCGGTATCGAAACGGAGGTCTTCGAGCTGGGGGATCAGGCTCAGGATCGGTTCGTTGGCCGCGACGGGCACGAGATAGTCCTTGAGTCCGACCACGTTGAGCACGGGACACGTGATCGACGCCAGGTCGATCCTCCCGCGCCCAGTCACCAGCCGGTTCTCAGCGAGACGGTTCTCGCGGACCATCGACACGGCGATCTGGCGGAAGCACGCACCCGGAAAGGGGATGTGATCCGTCGCCCAACCGTGCATCGCCTGATGGGCGGCGATGTACTCACTGTTGTCGAGTTGGTCGAGCAGTGCGGCATAGGTGCTGGCCTGGCCCGTGACTCGCATCAGATTGACCGCCCTCAACATGACCTCGGACGGAATGTTGCCGGTCGCGTCAACGAATTGGTTCAGATCGAGCCGCTCGTCGCGCACCATCGTGGTCATCGCGCCCATCTCTGCGAAGTTCACCGGTGTTGCGAGGAGCGTGAGCGATCGCAGTGGGATCTCGGGGTGTCCAGCGGCGAATACCGCGGAGAGCAACCCACCGAGGCAATATCCCAAGACGTGTATCTCGTCTCGAGCGCTCTCGCGCATGGCGGCGACCGCGGCATACGGTAGGTACTCGTCGCAATAGGTCTCGAGCGTGTTGTCCGCGTCCGCCGCGTCGGGTATTCCCCAGTCCAGGAGGTACACGTCGAGACCCCGCTCCAACAGACTCTCCACGAAGCTGTTCCCTGGCCGTAGGTCTACGATGTACGGCTTGGACACGAGACTCATGACGATCAGAATCGGGGGTGCGAGCGAGCGATGGTCGCTGTCGTAGCGATAGAGGCGGACCTTGTCGCGCTCCCAGACGAGCTCCTTGGCTGAGCACCCCACCTCGACGCGTCCCACGCCGGCGAGATGCTTCAGGCCGTTGCGGGCGCGCAGCACGTTGCGCTCGATGTCACGGCGGAACTGCTCGACAACCGCCGTTGGCGTCTCGATGGTAGGCATCGTTGGACCACCGCCTCGATCAGGTTGCGGACGTCGTCGTTCGACCGGCTGGCTTGGCTGAGGCGCGTTTGTCGGATTTGGCCCTGGTCGTCGACTTGGCCCTGGTCGTCGACTTGGCCCGGGACGACCTCGACGCCGGGTCGGCCGGCGGCTTGCCAGCGGTGCGAGCCTCGTAGCGAGCGTTGAGCGAGGCGAGGTACTCGGTGTTCTCGCGATCCTTGAGCTGATGCTCCAGTTCGCTCACGTGGCGCTCCAGGCGAGCGATGTGTTCGAGCAGCCGGTTGATGTCACTTCCAGCCGGGAGGTTGAGGCGGTGCCAGAGACGTCGGGACGTGCTCTCGAGCCGGCGGTCGAACTCTCCGATCCCGCGCTGACCCAAGGCCACCAGGGTTACGAACTCCTCGGTCCGTGTGAGCCCGTCGAGCGTCGGTCCGACAACCCGCTCCACGTTATCGAAGATCTGCTTCCACAGCGGTTGCGATTCAGCCATGAGTCGGTCTCCTCCCGGATGATCGAACCCTACCCTTGGCCGCGGCGCCCCCCGAATCTCATTCGTCGCGATCTATGATGCGGCGATGTCGATTGTTCGTCGTTCGCGTGCTGCGGTCATCCTCATGAGGGCGAACACCCGTCCCTTCGAACGCCCTGATCGGATGCCGCGAGCGCTGCTGGCGATGGCGCCGTGGGGTACGACGTTGGGCGGCGGCATCGCTGCTGCCGCGGCAC
This sequence comes from Ilumatobacteraceae bacterium, assembly GCA_037969115.1. GTDB lineage: Bacteria > Actinomycetota > Acidimicrobiia > Acidimicrobiales > Ilumatobacteraceae > JBBKWQ01. The sequence goes on along the minus strand of JBBKWQ010000226.1, from coordinate 10,667 downwards.
GGTATCCCGAACGCGTCGCGATTCGAGACGACGATGCGCAGCTCACCTACCGGTCGCTGTGGGAACGGGCCCAAGCTGTCGCCGCGGGACTGATGGCTCACGGTGTGGGCCCAGGCACCCGGGTCGGGCTGATGAACCGCAACCACTGTGGCTTCGTGGAGTGGTTGATCGCGGTCTCGGTGACCGGGGCCGACGTCGTGCTGTTGAACACCGGCTTCGCCGGGCCGCAACTGCTCGACGTGATCGACAGCGAGGGCATCGAAGTCGTTATCCACGACGACGAGTTCGCGGCGTTGTTCGGTACGAGCCCGGTGACCCGGTTCGACGAACGGGCGATGGCATCGCTGGCCCACACCCCCGGACGGATTTCGCCTCGACGCGACCAGGGTCGCATGGTGATCCTCACCTCTGGAACCACCGGTCGGCCCAAGGGGGCCACCCGTACTTCCGAGATCGGGGCCATCGAAGGGGTTGCCGCGGTCCTGGAACGCTTGCCGCTCCGGCTTGGTGACACCCAGGTCATTGCCGCACCCATGTTCCACGGCTGGGGATTGACCCATCTGTTGCTCGGCTTGGGGCGCTGCACCACCAACATCGTCGCCAGACGGTTCGACCCTCACGCCGTCATCAACGCGGTCTCTGAGCATCGGGCACGGGTCCTCGTTGTCGTGCCGGCGATGCTCTCTCGGATTCTGGCCCTGCCGGCGTCGGAACTCGTGTCGGCCCCCACGCCGTCGTTGGAGATCATTGCGTCCAGCGGCTCGGCGCTGGGAAGTCGCCTGGCGGCCGCGGTGCTCGACCGTTTCGGACCGGTGCTCTACAACCTGTACGGCTCCACCGAGGTCTCGGTGGCCACCATCGCCACTCCACGCGATCTGCTGCGGGCACCTTCCACCGCCGGGCGAGTCGTACTAGGGGTCCGGGTTGCGATCCTGGATGAACACGGCATGCCCGTTCCCGACGGCGGGATCGGACGGATCTTCGTCGGTGGACCATCGCGATTCGAGGGCTACACCAGCGGAGGCGGCAAGGAAGAACGCGACGGATTGCTGTCGTCGGGCGACCTTGGTCGCTTCGACAAGGGGTTGCTGTTCGTGGAGGGCCGCGAGGACGACATGATCGTCTCCGGCGGCGAGAACGTTTTCCCCGTCGAAGTCGAAGAGTTGCTCTCTCACCTACCGGGCGTTGACGAGATCGCCGTCGTGGGGGTTCCCGACGACAGCTTCGGCCAGGCGTTGGCCGCCTTCGTGGTCCGCGACCACGGCGCCGAACTGACGGTCGAGGACGTACGGTCTCACGTCCGTGACAATCTGGCCCGGCACAAGGTGCCTCGCCGGGTGGAGTTCGTCGACGAGTTGCCGCGCTCGCCGACGGGGAAGGTCTTACGGCGCGTCCTTCGCGAAACCCGCGACGGATCCGACGAGATGGTGGGTTCATGAGTCTGTGGAAGATGCTCACCTCGAGGCTCGATGCCGCGACGATGGATACCGCACTGGCCTACACGGCTCCGATAGCAGACCATCCGGTCGGGGCCGGGTTGCTCAAGACCGGTATCCGCTACGAGGCGTTGCTCAGGAACCAGCAGCGTTGCTATGTCCATGCCCTGGCGGCAACGACCGGGATCCGTACGACCCAGGAGACGCGGCGCGACGCTGAAGTCCGGCTCCGTCGCGAGCTCGCACCGCATCGCGAGACGACGGGCCGCGGTGCTCCGGCCGTCTTCTGGCATGGCCCGGATCGTGTCACGGGTGATCGGCCCGTGGTCGTGTTGCTCAACGGCTGGAGCGCATCCGGCCTTGCCTGGCCGGCCGCCCTCCTCGGTGCCCTGGGCGAGACCGACGTGGTACGAGTCGACAATCGTGGGTCGGGATACTCGCGCACTGCGCCGGCGCCGTTCACGATGGCCCAATTGGCCGACGACGTCGCCGACGTGCTGGGCGCGCTGCGTGCCACTTCGGCGATCATCGTCGGAATGTCGATGGGCGGAATGATCGCCCAGGAACTGGCGCTGCGCCACCCCCGTCTGGTGCAGCGGTTGGTGTTGTGTGGCACCCGCCCACCGACACCCGCTGGTTTCACTCCTCCTCCCTCTGCGTTGGAGGCCGTGCTGGCAACGCGACGTCCGGACGAACCGCTCCTGGAGCATCTCATCCGAACCTGGGGATCCGTCACCGCACCGGGGTTCCCCGCTCGACATCCTGAAGCGATGCAGGAGCTGACGGCCCAGGTGATCCAGCGATCGACACCGCAGACATCGATGCTCTCGCAATTGCGCGCGATCTCGTCGTGGCACGGGTCGTCGCGGCTGAACAGAATCGACATTGCGACCACCGTGATCCACGGTGCGCTGGATCCACTCATGCCGGTTGGCAACGGCATGCGACTGGCCCAGATGATCGCGGGAGCCCGCTACGTGGAGCTTCCCGAGGTCGGGCACCTCATTCCGTATGAGGCTCCCGACGCCATAGCCGACGCCATCTTGTCCTGAGGTGTGAATCCCTGAGGTTGTATGGCCTCGGAGTGCGCCAGTTGGCAGTGCATCTCGCGCGGCGTGAACGTGTAGTTCACACCGGTCACCACCGCACCGATCTTTGCCGAGGCCCAGAATGCCACGATCAACTCTGGGCAGTTGCGCCCCATCGCGGCGACGACGTCACCCGGGCCCACTCCTCGTTCGAGCAAGGCCCAGGCCAAACGGCTGGCCTGAGCGTTGAGTTCCCCGTAGGTCAGCACGCGGCGCTTCGCAGTCGGGCTGTGCAGCGCAACGATCGCCGGACGATCGGGAAGTCGAGCCGTGTTGCCCGACGAACCGGTGCCGACAGCAAACCGGCCTCGATCAGTTCGCCGTCTGCGGACATGGCACCTCCTCGGTCGCGACACGTTCGACCAATACGAGCGCATACGTACCCTCGGTTCGAGGGCCGCCGGTCATCCCTTCGTCAGGGGTTGGTCGAGGCTGTTGACGAACGCCATCTCCCCCACGGCACGCCGAAGCAGTTTGGTCGAAAATGGGTTGACCGGATACAAGCGCTACATCGCACGCCAAGTCTGGCGACTCCTCGAGCACCCCGACACACTCGAAAATCGCCACTTGATGACGAACATAGAAGAATCGGCGTCCTCGCCCTCCGTCAAGGCCAACGAGCGCGCCAGGTCGGATGTGCGCCATCCGAACACGCCACGACTGGCGTGCGACACAGTTGCTCGACGGTCGGTCCCCCATCGAACCCCATCGAACCCCAGCGTTCACCCTCTTGCCAAGCAAGCTAACGATCGTTAATATCCCACCCACTAGCGATCGTTCGTACGCATGCGAACGAGGTTCGAGGGGGACCACTTATGCAACGATCACATCGACTGCGCATCAGCGCAGGATTCATCGCCCTGGCGCTCGTCGCCGGTGCGTGCGGAGGCGACGACGACAGCGCCGACACCTCGCCGGACACCACCGAAGCTCCAGCCGACAGCGGCTCCGACGACACGGTCGCCCCGGACACCACCGAAGCTCCAGACGCCGGCGACCCGCTGCTCGCCGAAGCCACCCGAATCCGCGAAACCGCGCGCAACGGCCTGGTGTGGGCGGCCAACGATCAAGGTACGGCGGCGGCCGACATCATCGAGCAGACCGACTGGATCGGCCCGGATTCGGCACCGACGCCAGTCGAGACGGCGAACGTGCAGATCATCATCTGTGCGCCGGGCACGGCGTGCGAGGTCGCGGCCAACAACGCTATGGTGGCAATCGAAGCACTCGGCTGGACCGGTGAGATCGTTGCGGCGGCGGGGACACCCGACAGTTTCCTGACCGCGTTCGACGACGCGATGGCGAAAGATCCGGACGCGATCATCACGATGGCCGTTCCCGACGTCGCCGTTGTGCCGAAGCTGATCGAGGCCCGTGAACGCGGGATCGTGACGGTCTCGACAGCCGACACACCAGCAGCAACGATCGAGAACGGGTACGACGCCTATGTGTCCTACCGCATGCCACTCATGCACCAGGTGCTCGCGTACTCCGCGATCGCTGACACGGAGGGGTCCGCCAACGTGATCATCATCAACGACTCCGGCTTCCCGAACCTCGTCGACAGCGTCGACGAGTACAAGAGGGTCATCGACCAGTGCGCTGGGTGCACATCTGAGATCGTCGAGTGGCAGATCACCGACGCCCTCGATCCGACCCGAGTCGATTCGATCATCTCCTCGGCACTGGCGGCCAACGCCGACGCGAACTACATCGTGCTCCCGTACTCGATCGGTATCAGCTCGGTGATCGCGGCGGTCGGCCAGTCCGGCCGCGACGTTCGCGTCGTGACCAAGGACGGCGACTCGGTCGGCCTTCAGGCGGTCGTCTCGGGTGGCAGCTATGAGAACGCCACGGTCTCGCTCGATTGGGTGGCGTACGCGTCAGTCGACCAGGTCGTACGCGGCCTTGCTGGCGAGGACTACATCGCCGCGGAAGATCTCGGCCTCGGCGTACACCTCTATGACCAGACGAACACCCCGGACGACGCCGTCGAAAACCTGGTGAGCATCGTCGACTACGTCGCCAAGTATCGCGAGATCTGGGGACTTGATGGGTAGCTCGAGTGGTTGCGGGCTCCCCCTTGAAGACTGAGTCCCCCGGCGGCGCGACGGTGACGTCGGCACCGCCGGGGGCCGCAGCGCTAACGGTCTCGGGACTGACGAAGGTCTATGGGGCGACGAATGCGCTGGCGGGGGTGGAGTTGGAGGTTCAGTCCGGCGAGATCCATGCCCTCGTCGGCCAGAACGGAGCCGGCAAGTCGACCCTGGTGCGCATCGTCGCCGGCCTCGAACCACCCGATTGGGGTTCGGTGACGGTGTTCGACGAGACCGTGCACTTCCCCACGACAGCCAGCGAGATGCAGAGCCGGGGGCTCGCATTCATCCATCAGCAACTGGGGTTGATCGAAGACATGTCGGTGACCGACAACATGATGCTCTACTCGGGTTATCCGCGCGCCGCGTTCGGCAGGATCGACTGGCCCGAAGCCCATAGACAAGCACGCGAAGCGCTGGCCGCGGTACAACTCGACATCGACCCCGAGAATTCGATCGCGTCGCTGCCACCCGGCTACCGGACTCTGGCCACCGTGGCGCGTGCGTTGGCCGTCGACGCACGTATCCTGATCCTCGACGAGCCCACTGCTTCGTTGTCCGGTATCGAGTCCGACTTGTTGTTCGAGCGTTTGCACCAAATCCGCCACGACGGCGTCACGGTGGTCGTCATCACCCACCGCATCGACGAGGTGATCCGACATTGCGACAGTGTCACCGTCATCCGCGACGGTCAGACCGCTGCCCGCCTCGATGTCGCAAACACGACCCAGGATCAGCTCCAGTCGTTGATCAGTGACGGGCCACTGGTCGCCGCACAGCGGAGATCGGCGGCGAACTCGGCGGCACTCCTCGAACTCGATGGCGTCGTCGCCGGCCAGGTCGGGCCCGTGAGCTTCTCGATGGCCGCCGGTGACATCATCGGGCTGGCAGGTCGTACCGGCGCGGGCCACGAGACGATCGGTCGCGTGCTCTTCGGACTCGTGCCGATCGATGCCGGCGAGATTCGCTTCGACGACGAGGTCTTCGAGCCCGCGTCGGTCCGACAGGCGATGCGCACCGGGGTCGGCTACCTGCCGGCCGACCGCCGTGCCGACGCAGCGGTCGACACGATGAACCTCCGCGAGAACCTCAATCTCAATCCCAGACAGCCATCAGCCAGCCGTATCGTCCGCCGCAGCGAACGCGCCGATTCGGCTGCGCGTCTGCGTCGTTTCGGTGTGCGCCCCGCCGACCCCGAGGCCGAGTTCACCGCACTCTCGGGAGGAAACGCGCAGAAGGTCATCCTGGCCCGCTGGCTCGCACACGATCTCCGCCTGCTCGTGCTGAATGACCCGACCATGGCAATCGACGTGGGCGCTCGACGTGAGATTCACCATCGCCTCGCCGCTCTCGCCGACGAGGGGCTCGCGGTCATCCTGATTAGCTCCGACTTCGCGGAACTCTCCGAGTTGTGCCGCAAGGTGATCATCTTCAGCGGCGGAGACGTAGCCGGATCGCTCGAAGGCGACGACCTCACCGTCGATCGGATCGCGGAGGCCATCGACGATGCCGCATGAACCTACCGATGACCGACTCGGCCGGATCGCGAACATCGCGGGGCGGTACGGGTTGTTGTTGCTGCTCGTGGGCCTCCTCGTGTTCTTTTCGGTCTTCCAGACTTCGAGCTTTTTCACGGTCAACAACTACCGGTCGATCCTCGACAACCAGACCGTCGTTGTGCTGCTCGCATTCGCGGCGATGTTTCCGCTGCTCGTGGGCCAGTTCGACCTATCGATCGCAGCGGTGTTGTCGCTCACGAACGTCTTCGTCATCGGGTTCCAGTCGAAACAAGGTATGCCGGTGTGGGTCGCCATCGCCCTGACGTTCGCGATCATGATGACGGTCGGCCTGATCAATGGCCTGATCGTCGTGCATCTCAAGGTGAACGCGTTCGTGGCCACGCTTGCCACTGGCGGGGTGCTCGGTGGCGTCGGTCAGTGGTACACGGGCGGACAGACGTTGTTCGATCCGATCCCGACCTCGTTCACCGATCTCGCCCGCTCCCGGGTGTTCGGGTTTCCGCTCACAGCGATCTACGTCATCGTCGTGACCGCCGGACTCACCTACTTGCTCAGCTACACACCGATGGGCCGTCGTACCTACGCGACCGGCGGCAACCAACGCGCGGCGCACCTCAGTGGCATCCGCACGAGACGGTTCCTCATCGGGTCGTTCGTCATGTCGGCGTCGCTCGCCTGCCTCGCCGGTCTCGTCCTAGGGGCCCGATTGGGCACGGCGTCGCCCAACACAGGGTCGTCGCTACTGCTCCCTGCATTCGCTGGAGCGTTCCTGGGGGCGACCACGGTCCAACCCGGCCGGTTCAACGTCGTCGGTACCGTGATCGCGGTGTATTCGCTGTCGATCGCGGTCTCGGGTTTCACACAGATGGGTGCTCCATTCTGGTTCGAGGCCGTCTTCAACGGAACCGCGCTCATCGTCGCGGTGGCATTGTCGTCGTGGCTGATCACCGTGCAGTCCTCTCGAGCCAGAGCGCGCGAGCTGAAGCTGCTCGAGGCGGAGCGGGCCGGGATCCGGGCCGCAGCTGCTGCGATCACCGAATCGGCTTCGACCGAACCGTCGCACCAGACACTGCAAGACGAATTTAAGGAGCCGATATGAAGTCAACGGCGACAACCAGAATGACCCATGAGGGGTTCACACACACCGATCACCAGTTCGATGACGAGATACGCGGTCGCGTGAGGGGCCGGGCGTCGTGCGATCCACAGGTAATAGTCCGGCAATCGTTTCGACCCGACGAGCACGGTACGCGTGCGCGCAATGGCTGACTCCGCACCCGACCGACCGAGGCGAACCGTCTCAGGTATTCCGCTCCAGCCCACGTACACGATGTCGGACCTGCCCGACGACTTCGACCCTGAACATCTGCCGGGTCGGCCGCCGTTCACACGTGGGGAATTCGAGCTGGTATACCGCTCGAAGCTCTGGCGAATCTTTCAGCTCAGCGGATTCGGCAATCCCGAGGACGAGGGCGAACGCATCCGGTTCCTGCTCGAGAAGGACGAGACCGGCTACATCATGGAACACGATCGGATGACGGCTGGTGACGGCCGGGACGGCGATGACGTACCAGGAGCCGATGAACAACATCGTGCGCGGCACACTCATGGCGCTCGCGTCGGTGCTTGGAGGCGTGCAATCGCTCGGCGTGTCGGGCTATGACGAGGCGCTGTCGGTACCGTCGGAGAACACCCACCACATGTCGGTCCGGATCAAGCAGATCCTTCAGGAGGAGACCGGGCTTACGTCGGTGGTCGATCAACTCGGTGGGTCGTACCTACTCGAATCGCTCGGCGCAGATCTCGAGCAGCGCGCGTGGGAGGTGTTCCACGAGATGGAGCGCCGGGGCGGATTCATCGCCTGTCTCGACTCGGGCTGGATCCACGACATGGCGACCGCCGGGCAGATCGAGATCGAGGAGTAGTTCATGTCGGGCGAACGTCGCCGCGTCGGGGTCGAGGCCGATGTCTCCGATGGCGACCCGTTCCGAGTCGACGGATTCAGCGGCGTCGATGACGTCTACGACCGTGCACTCGAGCGCGTCGTGAGCGGTCATCGGCAGAAGTGGTCAGTTCGCTGCGGGAACTCGAAGCCGCGCGCAACGGAAGCGACAACATCATGCCGGCGCTGATGGCGGCGGTATCGGCCGAGGCCAGCGTCGGCGAGATCGGCGACGTCTTTCGGGGCTCGTTCGGACAGTGGGACAGCCCGATCGATGTGCTGTGATCCCGGAGGAGAACCGTGACAGCCCGAATTCTGATCGCGAAGACGAGTCTCGACGGCGACTGGCGCGGAGTGAGCGTCGTGAGTCGGGCGTTGCGCGACGTCGGTTTTGAAGTCATCGTGATCGGCAGGGCAACAACAGCAGAAAACGTGAACACCGCGATCCAAGAAGACGTCGACCTCGTGGGACTCAATGCCGGAGGTCGGGTCCAGATCGTCGAGAGGAGCGTCAACGAACTTCGAACCGCCCGTTCGGACGTGCCGATGTTCGCCGGCGGCACCGTCGCACCGTCGGCCGCCGGACACCTCGCCGAGGTCGGTGTCGACACTTTCCCGCCCGGATCGGCACTCGACGAGATCGTCGCCGCGGCCCGCCGACTCACCGAGGGCGCACGCTGATGGCCTCCATAGCCGAAGACGACCCTCACGCGCCGCAGCGGGGACCACGCGCCACCGAGATCGAGATCGCCGCGGCTCGCCTGTTCTACGAGGAGGGGTATGGACAGGTAGGCATGCGCGCGATCGCCGATGCGGTCGGGATCAAGACGTCTTCGCTCTACAACCACTTCGTCTCGAAAGAGGAGATCCTCTACACGTTCGTCAAGCGGATCAACACCGACTTCATCGACCGGCACATCGACGTGCTCAGCGCCCAGAGTCGTCGGCCGGCCGTATTCCGGCAGCTGATCATCGAGCACATCCTCTACTTTTGGGAACAGAAGTACGAGATGCAGGCCGGGGTTCGTGAGATGAAGAGTCTGTCACCCGAACATCTCGCCGAGGTGACCGCCATTCGTCGCACCTACCAGGTCGCGATCGCCGCCTTCATCGCCGCGGGCGTCGAGGACGGCGAGTTCGTGTGCGACGACCCGAAACTCGCAGCTCTCGCAGTGCTCGACATGATCAACGGGATCGACACCTGGTTCCGCGAGAGCAGCCCCTTCAACATCGAAGAACTGGCAACCAGCTACGCCGAGCTCATCACGTACAACCTGCTCGGCGGCACCAAGACCGGAGGCAACCCGTGAATACCGACCTCGCAGAACGAGCCCGCCGGATCCGGCGCGTGTTTTGCGCCACCCGCGGCGACCAGCTCCGACGTCACGCCCAGCACCAACCCGACCGCCCGATCGTGATCGAGTATGACGGCAACGGTCGACGCCGCGAGATCACGTACTCGCAGTTCGACGCACAGGTCAACGAACTGGCGGCCGGGCTCGCCGGCCTCGGCGTCGCCAAGGGCGACGTCATCGCCGCACTGGGCCGCATCACCGAGGGCGAGCGGGCGATCAATTCAACGCAAGCTGGATCGGCAAGGCGGCTCAGGCGTCCTACGCCTGTGACTTCATCGATGACGTCACGAAATCGCGGGGTGGCGCCTCTTTTGCCTGACGTCATCCGTCCTTTTCCCGTCCTGTGGCGCCGGTGCCCGACCTCGCTGGCCGGTGTGTCGACGGTGGAGTGCCTGGTCAGCGCTACGATCCCGTTGCGTTAGCCCTCGTCATCCGGTGCTTTGGACGGGGGAATAGTCCCTCCGTCTATTCGGTACGTTTCCCCTGGTAGATGCCACTTTTCGTGGAGCTGGGGGGAATCGAACCCCCGTCCAGCAGTCCGTGAACGACCTCGCTACGACCATTCCCGACGCTGAGCCTGACGCTGGCTCACTGGCGGGTCAGCTGATCTTGCGATCAACGTCTGGTCTTTCCCAGATGTCAGCCTTCTTTCGGGCTGTCAGCGGTCTTTCCCGCCGTCACTCTCCGCTTCTGTTGCCAGGCTGCGGTGAATCGGCCCCGTGCGGCATTTCTGCTCACTATGTCTCTTCGCTCATCTGATCAGATCAGGCGGCGAGAGCGAACTGCTCATCGGCAATTCTTGTTGTTTGCCCCGTTTAGCGAGTCTGAGCAACTCGAGTCGCAAACCCGCCCAACAGCTCTGATGTCGAAACCAGATCAGCCCCGTGGATGGTATTTCTGTAGCGGACTCACTCTACCGGCAGCAGGTTCCTCCACGCTGGTCGTCGCTACGCTCGCCCGATGACCGTCCGACCGACACGTCGCATCGGCGTACCGAACGCGGACCGTCGCTGAATGCTCTGGTGGGAGGCCTTGCTGCTCGTCGGCGGCGGCATGTTGGCAGGTCTGATCAACTCGGTTGCCGGTGGCGGGTCGATCCTGACCGTGCCGCTGCTCGTGCTCGCGGGTGTCCCCGGCAACAATGCCAATGCCTCCAACCGAGTCGGCATCCTCACATCGAGCCTCGCCGCGGCAGCTGCCTTCCGCAAACTCGGCGTCGAGGGCCTCAGC
>JBBKWQ010000225.1:0-20927 GCA_037969115.1 Ilumatobacteraceae bacterium | reverse complement strand
CGCAGCGCCCGCGCCGCAGCGGCCTGGGTCGCTGGCGTCGGCGGCACGCTGGTGCTCATCGCCGCGCTGGTCGTGGTCACGAGCAACTGGGAGGCGATCGGTCCCGTCTTGCGCTTCGCGGGGCTACTGACCGGCTCGATCGGTCTTTCGCTGATCGCGGAGCGGGTCAGGCCTCTCGTGCCGACGACGGCCTCCATCACCGCACAATTGGTTGCGTTGCTCTCGGTCCCGGTCGGCGTCGCCGGGGCCGCAATGCTCGGCCAGCCGTGGCCGGTCTGCCTCGTCGTCGGTGGCACGCTCGGCGTGCTCGCCACGCAGATCCAGGCGGCGCGTTGGAACGCTTCCGCACTCCTCATCGCGCAGGTCGGAGCGATTGCGCTGGCCGTCACCGGTGCGGCAACGCTCATGTACGTTCCCGCCGGTCTCCTCGGCGCGGTCGCCGCGATCGGACTGCTCCTCATCGGCGCCGAACGCCGCGCCGCATCATTGGCAGTCGCTGCAGTGTGCTCCCCGGCGCTCATCGGTCTGGCCGACGCAGGAATCGGTGCCGGCACGCTCGAACGAGCCGGGCTCGTCGGTGAGCGGCTCGGATGGTCGGGCCCGCTCGTCGGCCTCCTTGCTGCGGCCGTGCTCTGGGTGGTGGCCAGGCGGCACCGCAACATCGGGCTGACGGTCGCAGCGATCGCCGCTCCCCTGCTCGGCATCATCACCGGTTTGGCGGCTGCCCAGGCGGGCAACGTGGCGTGGTGGTCGATGCCGGCGCTCGCCTTGATCAGCCTCGAACTGGGCTGGTGGACGACGACCGACCAACGGGTCCGATCCACTCTCGGCTCGATTTCCGACATCGTCGGAACGACCGCCGCGGCCGGAGCGCTGATCGCTCCCGTCGTGGTGTTCATAGCGCTCTGGGTCGACTCCGGACCACACCACAGCTGGGCCGTTCCCACCGGCCTGACTGCGCTCGCCCTGGCGCTCGTCACCGTCCGTTGGACTCAGCTCGGGCAGCGTCGCGTCGATCTCGGCATCGCGGCGACGGCCATCACGATGCTGTCGACCGGTCTCGCATTCGAAGCACATGCGCCGTTGCTCGCCGGGCTCGCTGTCGCACTCGTCGCCGCGGCGGCATTCGCGAGCCGCCGACTCGCAAGAACCGCTGTCTACCTTCCCACGCTCTGGGCAACCGTGATGATTGCCCGGACGAGTCAGCATGATCGGATCGACGTCATTGTCGGCGCCGCGCTTCTCGCTGCGCTCGTCGGCATCGTGCTCATGGCTCGAGCCCGGCTCGCGTTTCGATCAGGTTCGTGGGGCGGCATCGAGTTGGCATTGTTCACCGCCGTCGTCGGACTGACGGCGACCGCACTGTTCGACAGTCACGGCGGCGCTGTGTGGTTCGCCGCCGCCGTCATCGTGGTGGCAGTCGTTCTCGCCATCGAGCCCCGATTCACGGACTGGGCGCTGCTGACGCTCGGTGTCGCCGGCACTCTCGGCACGGTTTCCAGCTGGGAACCCGTCGCCATGACCTTCGACGCTTGGGTCGCCGTCGGCTGGTTTGCCACTGCGGCAACGCTGATCGCGCACGGGGTGCACAGGAACTCTTGGCGATGTCTCCACGCCGCCGCGGCGAGCATCGTGTTCGGCTTGGCGACTCTCGCGCCGGTGACCAACCTCACGGTCGAGAGCACCATCGTCGTGAGCGTCGCCCTCATGGCGTTGCTCACCGGGCTGGCGTTCACGTCGCAGCGTTTCACACCCGTCGACACTGCGGCGATCGCGACGAGCGGGGTCATCGCCGTGCTCACGGCGATGACAGCCGAACCAGACTTGGCGGCGGGCGCCCGCCTGGCGATCGGACTGCAGATCGTCTGCTACGGAGTGGCGAGAGAGTCGCGACGACTCAAGTTGCTCGGGGCGGCCGTGTCGGGTGCGTCTGCGGTGACGTGGTGGTTCACCTCCGGATTGCACAGCTGGCTGCTGGACCGGCTCGCACCTCATGGCTTCGTCGAGACCGACCTGATCAACGCCGCAGCCACGATCGGCCTGCTCGCCGCCGGCCTCTACGGCCGCCGCCTGTTCCCCGTCAACAGCTGGGCGGCCTACACCCCTGGACTGGCGTACGGCGGATTGTGGCTCTTGGGAATCCAGTTCGACCGCGACACGTTGTGGGCCACTCCGGTCGCCTTGACACTCGGGCTCGCCGCGATCGCGGCGGGTGGCTGGCGGCGGCTCGGCGGCCCACTCGTGATCGGCACGGGCATCGTCGCCGGAACGGTCGCTGTCGCTGCCGGTGACAGCCTTGCTGATCTTCCGTCGTGGTTGTGGTTGTCCGCGGGCGGGCTCGGGTTGCTCGGTCTGGCGTTCGCGATCGAGCGTGCCGGTCGCGAGGGTGTGGCCGAACTCCGAGCGCTCGTCGACCGGTGGAATTGATGTCGAGCACCGCAAGAGGCCGACGGTCGGCGGAAGTTCGCCGATGGGTAACCACGCCCGGCGAGAAGTAGCATCCGGTCGGGTGACCGAGCGGCAACAGCGTGGACCCGATGCTGCCGCCATCGGCGGGGCGGTAGCGGTGTTGCTCGGACTCGCGATCGCCGGCGGTTCGATCTTCGCCGGGTCGGGCACGAACGCCAGCGTCGGTGAGGCCCTCCCCTACGCCCTGCTCGGTGGGTTGATCGCTCTCGCCGTGGTCGGATTGGCCTACGTCACATTCCGGTCGGCCATGCCCGACTCGATCGGCCAGATTCATCGCTGGCTGCTTCCGGTCGCAGCGGTGGCCGTGGCGCTGGGCGCTCTGTTGGGAGCCGCCCTCACGCCGGACTCCGATCCCACATCCGATCAGGCAGAACGGGAAGCCGAGCGCCCGCTCGACGACGAGGAGGTGGAAGAACGACGCACACAGCTCGACGGCATCAACCCGTCGTCACAGGCAGGTACCGTCGACCGGGACGGTGACGGTACCCCCGATCGAGATGCCAACGGAGATCTCCTCGTCGCACTCGATCTCGACGGCGACGGCGTCGCCGAGAGCCTGCTCGAACCGTGCCCCGAAAGCGCGACATCGACATCGCCATCGCGCCCCGGTCAGGTGGCCATCGACTACGAGTGCGACGGCGAGATCGACGAGTGGATCGACCGCACCGCGCTTCCACTGGATGCGTCCAACCTCTCCGACCTTCCTGACGCGCTTCCCGAATCTGCACCGGTCACGTCGCCTCCCGCTCAGGACGACACCGGCGACGATGGCGGAGGCGGTGCATTCCTTCGCGTCATCCTGATCGCGTTGCTGGTGCTCATCGGCGCAGCGCTCATCGTGTGGAGCATCATCCGTCTCCGCAACCGCGAGCCCGCCGCTCAGGCAGAGCCGGACGACGAGCCGGGAGATGAGGAACCGATCCCCGCTCCGCCGGTCAACCTGGGCGTGACCATGGAGCAGACCATGGACGCAATGCTCGATGACCCCGACCCACGTCGATCGATCTGCGTGGCATACGGCATTCTGCTCGACGGTCTTGCGAAACAGGGCCTACCGAGACGCCCCGAGGAAGGTCCGGAGGAACACGTCGAACGTTGCCTCACCTCAGCGTCACTGCATCCCGAGCCCGTGCGCGAACTCCTCGCTCTCTTCGCCCTGGCGCGGTTCTCGACGCACACGATCACCGAAGACCACCGCCGGGCGGCTGTGCGGGCGCTCCGCGCCTCACAGGTGAGGCCGCCGGTCGCGGCAGGAATCCCGAGCAGACCGCCGCTGATGCCGCCACCGCCAACGGCCGGCTCGATACCTCCTCCCCCGCCCCGGCCGGACGTGCCTCCCCATGGATGACGCGCTGCTCAAGCGAGCTCAGATCGTGATTGTCGCCGTCGCCGTCGTGATGTTGACGGTCGGACTGCTGGCGCCGCGAGTAGCGATTCGGGTGACACTCCTGCTGATGATTTCGGTCGCCATCGTCGCCGCGGCGACGGCGTTCGCCGGTGTATTGCGCCGCATGCCGACGGCTCAGCGGTCAGTCTTCCGATTGCAGCGAGAGGCGACCGCTCCCGCCGTGCTGCCACCACACATCCAGCGGCTCGAGGACGCACAAGCCTGGGAGACCGATCAGATTCCCTACGGCGCCCGCACGGCGATCGCTTCGATCGCCGCGAGCCGACTCAAGGATCATCATGGGATCAACGTCTCGGTCACCGAGCACCTGCCGGCGGCCCGACAACTCGTTTCGCCGCCAATGTGGTCGTTGATCCGGCCGGACGAGTATGACCCGACCGCGAATCTGCTCATCCCCCGTCCCCAGATCCCGCGATCGGCGATTCCTGGGCTACTCGACGAATTGGAACAGCTATGACAGACGTCCCCAGCTCTGCCACTCCGACCGGAGCAACCGTCACCGAAACATCACAGCACGCCCGGCTGGTCTCAGCCGTGCTCGACGAGGTCGAGAAGGCTGTGATCGGCAAACGCGCGCAACTCGAGATGATCCTCGCCGGGATTCTCGCAGGTGGGAACGTGTTGCTCGATGACGTCCCCGGCGTGGCCAAGACGCTCGCAGCGCGGAGCATGGCCACCGCCGCCGGGCTGCAGTTCGCGCGGCTTCAGTTCACACCAGATGTGCTGCCGAGCGACATCACCGGTGCCACCGCGCTCGATCTCGCCACGAACACGCCGGTGTTCCGGCCCGGTCCGATTTTCGCCCAGTTCGTGCTCGCGGACGAGATCAACCGTGCACCGGCGAAGACCCAGTCGGCCCTGCTCGAGGCGATGCAGGAACGACGAACGACGATCGACGGCATCACCCATGACCTGCCACACCCGTTCCACGTCATTGCCACGCAGAACCCTGTCGAATCGGAAGGCACCTATCCGTTGCCGGAAGCGCAGCTCGACCGGTTCATCCTCCGCACGTCGATCGGCTACCCGCGCCCGGCCGACGAAGTCGAGCTGCTGCGACGGAGGTTGGCACGCACCACCGATGAGCCGCAACTCCACGCGGTATGCGACCGCTCCCAGTTCCTGGCCCTGCAGGCGGCGACGGAAGACGTGTACGTGCATCCCTCGATCGTCGACTACGTCGTGGCGGTCGTCACCGCCAGCCGATCGCATCGCGACCTCGATCTGGGCGCCAGCCCCCGGGGCAGCCTCGCACTCGTCAAGGTTGCACGGGCGTCCGCGCTGATCGCCGGACGTGACTTCGTCACGCCTGATGACGTTCGGGCGATCGCAATTCCCACGCTCGGCCACCGCGTGATCCTCACCGACGAGGCGTGGGCCCGAGGCACCACGACCGACTCGGTGATCCGGGTCGTTGTCGACTCGATTCCGGCACCCACGTGGCAGTAGTCGGCCTCACCCCGCGCCGCGACTACCGCGTGACCGCGTATCTCTGCGCGGCGGTCGGTCTCACCACGCTGGGCCTCTTCACCGGCAGGATCGAGATCATGGCCGGTGCGGCCGGATTCACGGTGCTGCTGCTGGTCGGGCTTCGCGACGCCGCCACCGTCGACGTCGGCGTTTCCTGCTCGGTCGCTGCGAGACGGATGCTCGAAGGCGACCGTGTCGACATCGCTATTGCGCTCGACCACCGGACCGGCGACCAGATCGACCTCGCGATCCATTCCGGAACGGGAGCGATTCGACCTGTCGGCGAACATTCACCGGTCGTCGAAGACACGACGGTCGTGGACGAGCGATCGACGAGTCGGTTCGTGACTGCGGCGTACGACACGATCCGGTGGGGCCGCTTCGATGTCGGCTTTCTGTCGCTTCGCGCGAGCCGTCCGGGTTGTCTCGCCACCTGGGAAGGCAGCCTGTGGGATCTCGGCCCGCTGGTGGTACTACCGAAGCAGGAGCGACTCGACCAACTCCTCGCTCCACGCGCGAGCCACGCAACAGCGGGCAGTCACCCGGCGCGCCGTTTCAGCGGCGACGGCACCGACTTCGTCGACATCCGCCCGTACCTGCCAGGCGACCGACTTCGTGACCTGAACTGGCGGGCCACTGCGCGGCAGCACTCGCCGCAGATCAATCGGCGGATGCCTGAACGCGGTGGCGATGTGGTGATCGTCCTCGACGCACTCATCGACGGGTACTGGACCGAGACCGAGGTCGGCAACGCGTTGGTCCAACGCTCGGGTCAGGCCGTGTGGGCACTCGTGCGAAACCACCTCGCGGCACAGGATCGAGTCGGGCTGCTCGCACAGTCGAGCCAGAGCCTCGGGTGGATCCCACCTTCGGGCGGCACTCGGGCTCGTTACAAGATCCTCGAGACGTTGCTCAGCGCGACGCGACCGGGGAGCGACGACGATCAGCGGCCACGATCGCGTCACCGGACGCTGCACGACATTCCGCCGTCAGCGCTCGTGATCGGTGTGTCGTCGCTGGCAAACGACGAAGCGTTGCGATCACTCGCATCGTTACGAGGTCATGGCCGGGCCGCTTGCGTACTGGCGATCGACAGCACCGGCATGATCGAGGAAACCGACCAACTCGACCCGGGTCTGCTCCGGCTGGCCGAACTCGTGTTCCAAGACCGCGTTGCATACCTCCGCCGACTCGGCACACCCGTGGTGGTCTGGCGTCCGGGGCAGGATCTCGACCGAGCGGTACGCAGGCTCGGTGCCGTGACGAAGCGCACGACCCGACTGGGGATGGCGCGATGACCGACCTGACCGGCGAAACGGTGTCGTCGTCGAAGGCGGCGAACCCGGCAGGAACCGACCTGTGGGTCCTGCGAATCCTGACGTTGTCGGCGTTCTCGGTGTCGCTGCTGTTGATCGCCCTCGACGGCACCGCTGCACGCGGAGCGGTGCTCGTTCTCGGAGGCCTCGCAATGCTGCTGGTGATCGCGAGTCTCGTGTCGAGTGAGTTCCCGGTCTGGCTGCCGGCATCGATCATGGTCGGGGCGGCCGCCGTCGCCGTGTTCGCGAACGACGACTTCGCCGTCCTCGCACTCGTGTCGCTGGCACCCGCCGTCGCCGGCGTCGAGCTCGCAACTGCGTGCGAACACGCCCGGCTCGATCGAGGCATGCTGGCGCCCCGGTTCGACCCGATGCATCTGGTCCTGCTCATCGGCCCCGCGATCGCGGCAGCTGCGCTCGCCGCGACCATCGGCGTCGTCCTGCCCGAGGCGCGAATCTGGACCTTGGCCGCCGTTGCGGCGTTCGTACTCGTAGCGGTTGCGTTCGAAGCGCGGCGCCGTCGGATTTCCGGTGCTCCGCTCCCACCCCCGAGTGTGGATCGCGCAACCTAGCGTCGACCGAGCCATCCAGGCCGGCCGACCGACGTTCGCTCCCGTTGAGCTACTGGGCGTCGCGGAGCTCGCGCCGGAGGTCGTTGACCTCGTCCCGAAGCTTGGCCGCGTACTCGAAGCGGAGTTCGGCAGAGGCTTCGTGCATCTCTTCCTCGAGGGTCTGGATGAGCCGCCCGAGTTCCTTCTGCGGCAGTGTGCGAAGTTCGCGCTGCACCTTGTCTCGCTCGCGTTGGCGGCGACGGTCTTTGCCCGGCACGGGCGCCGTGTCGTCGGGGCGCAGCAACGACAAGATGTCGCCCACCGCCTTTCTGATCGTCTGCGGATCGATGCCGTGCACCTTGTTGTACTCGATCTGGAGCAGACGACGCCGCTGCGTTTCGCCGATCGCTTTCGTCATCGAATTCGTCATTCGGTCGGCGTACATCACCACTTGGCCATCGACGTTTCGAGCAGCTCGACCGATCATCTGGATGAGCGACGTCTCGCTGCGCAGGAAACCCTCTTTGTCGGCGTCGAGGATCGACACCAGCGACACCTCCGGGAGGTCGAGGCCCTCACGAAGCAGGTTGATACCCACCAGCACGTCGAATTCACCGAGGCGCAGTGCCCGAAGGATCTCGATGCGTTGGATCGTGTCGACGTTGGAGTGCAGGTACCTCACCCGCAGGCCCTGTTCGAGGAGATAGTCGGTGAGATCTTCGGCCATCTTCTTCGTGAGGGTGGTGACGAGCACACGATCGCCCTTGGTGACTCGCCCGTTGACCATCTCCATGAGGTCGTCGATCTGCCCCTTGGTCGGTTTCACGATGACCTCTGGGTCGACCAGGCCGGTCGGGCGGACGATCTGTTCGACCACCTTCGTGGAGATCCGGAGTTCGTACGGGCTCGGTGTGGCCGACAGGAACACTGCCTGGTTGATGCGCTCGAGCACCTCTTCGAAGGTGAGCGGGCGGTTGTCGCGGGCGCTCGGTAGCCGGAACCCGTGCTCGACGAGCATGTCTTTACGGCTTCGGTCGCCGGCGAACTGACCGTGCAACTGGGGCACCGCCACATGACTCTCGTCGACCACGAGGAGGAAGTCGTCGGGGAAGTAGTCGAGCAGGGTGAACGGCGGCTCGCCGTACTGTCGTCCGTCGATGTGCATCGAGTAGTTCTCGATGCCGTTGCAGAACCCGACCTCGCTCATCATTTCGAGGTCGTACTGGGTTCGCATTCGAAGCCGCTGGGCCTCGAGCAACTTGCCGTCGTCTTCGAAGGCCTTGAGCTGCACCTGCAGTTCGGCCTCGATCTTCTGCATGGCGACGGCCAGGCGTTCGTTGCTCGTGACGTAGTGCGTTGCCGGAAAGACGTGGGTCCGTTTCAGCTCTTCGAGCGTCTCGCCGGTGAGCGGGTCGATGCGGGTGAGCCGGTCGACCGTGTCGCCGAACATCTCGATGCGCAGGACCGATTCTTCGTAGGCAGGGTGCACCTCGATGGTGTCGCCGCGAACCCGGAAGTTGCCTCGGCCCAGGGCCATGTCGTTGCGGTCGTATTGCAGGTCGACCAGGCGCCGCAGGATGCTGCGCATGTCGTAGTCGACATTCACGCTCAGATCGAGCAGTTGACCGCGGTACTCGTCGGGGTTGCCCATGCCGTAGATACAGCTCACCGACGCCACCACGATGGTGTCGCGCCGGGTCAGCAATGCGGCCGTGGCCGAGTGGCGCAGACGATCGATCTCGTCGTTGACCGACGAGTCCTTCTCGATGTAAGTGTCGCTCGACGGGATGTACGCCTCGGGCTGGTAATAGTCGTAGTAGCTCACGAAATACTCGACCCGGTTGTTCGGGAAGAACTCACGCATCTCTTGCGCCAGCTGCGCCGCGAGGCTCTTGTTCGGCGCCAGGATCAACGTGGGCTTCTGGACCTGTTCGATGGTCCACGCGATCGTGGCCGACTTACCCGAACCCGTGATGCCGAGCAAGGTCTGGAACCGCTCGCCGTCGACGATTCCCTCGGCGAGCTCGGCGATCGCCTTGGGTTGATCACCGGCCGGGTCGAAGTCGGAAACGACCTGGAACACCTCGTCGTGCGTGGCCTCGCGATCGGCGACATCGGTCATGCGATCAGCCTAGCGCCGAACGCACGTTCGGGTCACGTCACCGGGTTCTTCCAGCGATTCAGATAGGTGATCTCGCGAGCGGAACGACGCGGAGCGGGGCTGAAGGTCTCGCCCGTGTAGTACGCGACCGGCAACAGCGCGACCTGCGTCACGGTGGGCGGTACGCCCAGCATGTCGGCGACGTCCGACTCGTGTTCCAAGTGAAACGTGGTCCACGCCGAACCGAGACCACGGGTTCGTGCCGCCAACTGGAAGCTCCAGATACCCGGAGCCACCGAGCCGTAGAACGCCGCCGCCTCGGAGGTCGCCGCGTTGTCGGAGACGCGATCGAGCCGGAGGGCGATGAGCAGAATCGGCACGTCGGCGAGATGATGAACGAGGAACTCGCTCGAGTCGATCACCCGCTCCTGACGAGATCCGGCCTCGACCGTTTCTGCGTTGGCCCGCAGATACGGACCGCCGACCTGGGCGTAGGTCTCGCCGATCTTGGCTTTCAGGTCCGGATCATCGACGATGAGCCAGCGATTGCGTTCGAGGTTGCCACCCATCGGCGCTGCCGAAGCGATGTCGATGCAGTCGAGCACCAGGCCGAGGTCGACGGGTCGACTCAAATCGAGCCGCTTGCGCACCTGCTTCGTGGTGGTCAGCAATCGATCGGTCTGGGCGAGGTCGAACTCGGTCATGCACCATCATGGGCCGTTCGACATCGAGTGGGCGAGTCCGAGTCGGTCAGCTCTTCGAGCGCCCGCGCAGCTCCTCGATGCGCTGGAGCAGCAGCGACTCGGCAGTCCGGCCGTCGGCGATGATCACGTCGTCGGCCGGATGCAAGAAGAGCGGGAGCGACATACGTGGACGACGCGCGGCCTCTCCGACCGGGTTCACCACCCGGTGTGTCGTGGCCGGGAAGTAGCCGTCGCTCGCCAAGTCGAGCATTTCGCCGCAGTTGACCGCGATCGAGCCGGGGTCGCACGGCACCGGATACCATCTGCCGTCCGCGCCGAGCAGTTCGAGACCCGGTTCGTCACTCGCGGGCAACACCGTGAGGAGGTTGATGTCCTCGTGGGCAGCCGCACGGATCGCGCCGTCCGGCGCATCGTCGCCGAGTGGCGGATAGTGAAGCACACGCAACAGGGTGCGCGTGCTGTTGTCGATCATCGATGCCAACGGCTGCGAGAAACGGCTCGCCACATCGTCCGGGGTGTTCGCATGGACCCATCCCAGCAGCGTCGACGCCATCGCCGTGGCGATGTCGCGGTACCGCAGCGCGGCGTCGGATACTTCCGCCGGATACCGCTCGGACCAGGGATACACGTGGAAGAACTCTTTCAGATCCCGGATCTGGTTGCCCTTCGCCGTTTCCGACACGTCAGGCGGGAAATACCCCTCCTGGCCGGCTTCGTCGACCACGTATTTGCCCGCAGCGCCCGAGGTGAAGAGCTCCGACCACTCTGCGTAGATATCGGTCACCAATTCCCACGGGAGCGGGTGGTTCGTGATGACGCCGAACCCGGTCCGACGAAGGCTTTCGGTGAACAATTCAGGGGCTCTGGAATCGGTGTAGTCGACGACTGAGACCTGCATTCTCCAAACCCTATTCGCTCGAAGTTCGTTCGGACGGGGTGCACTCACGTCGGAGCGCACGACCGACCGGCACGCGTACACGAAGCGCCGAAAATCGTCCGGGCCGCGCACGAGTCGTTGTCTAGAGTCGAAGCGCCGGGACGACAACTCGACAAGGAGAGGAAACATGTCGGATGAACTGGAGAAGGCCGTCGATGCCGCATGGGCTTACGAGCGGCTGCACGTCGATGCACTGTTCCGACAGTGGGCCGCGCCCGTGCTCGACGCGGCCGGCGTCGGCGCAGGGAGCCGGGTGCTCGACGTGGCGTGCGGAACCGGCGTGGTCGCACGCGAGGCGCTCGGTCGAGTCGGGCCAACAGGATCGGTGACCGGTCTCGACATCGATGCGGGCATGCTCGCCGTGGCCGCGAGCATCGAGCCGGGTGTCAGTTGGCGCGAAGGCGACGCCGGTGACCTTCCCTTCGACGACGACGAGTTCGATGCTGCGGTGAGCCAGTTCGGGTTGATGTTCGTTCGTGACAGGGTCGGATCGATTCGTGAGATGCTCCGGTGTGTGACACCCGGTGCCCGCGTGGTCGTCGCAGTGTGGGACGCTCTCGAACGTTCGGCGGCGTACCCGATCTCGGTCGACCTGTTGCATCGACGAGCCGGCCCGGCGGCAGCGGATGCGCTACGAGCTCCGTTCGTACTCGGCGACCCCGACGACGTGCGAGGCCTGTTCGACCAGGCGGGCGCCTCGTCGGTGTCGATCGCCACCCACACCGGTACGGCCCGGTTCCCGAGCGTGCGCTCGATGGTCGAGGCCGATCTGCGAGGCTGGTTACCGGTGATGGGCGTGTTGCTCGACGACGACCTCATCGAGTTGATCCTCGATGAAGCCGAAGAGGCTCT
The DNA here is from genome assembly GCA_037969115.1 of Ilumatobacteraceae bacterium. Lineage (GTDB taxonomy): Bacteria > Actinomycetota > Acidimicrobiia > Acidimicrobiales > Ilumatobacteraceae > JBBKWQ01. The sequence goes on along the minus strand of JBBKWQ010000225.1, from coordinate 9,119 downwards.
CCACCCCTACGTGACCGAGGACGGCACGATGGTATTCGACGCCCCCGCTCACATCGTCACTGCTCACGCCTGACGCTCGTCGCTCGTCGTGCGAGGTTGCGAGCACCGTGCCAGCCGAGTAGAGCCGGATGGCCCTGGCGCGAAGCACGCTCGGGCGATCAGATTGGGTCCGACGACTCGAATCGGGCAGGACGAATGACGATCAGCTTCACGCACAACGAACGGCCGACGGTTGGCGTCGAGCTGGAGCTCCATCTGATCGACGCGGAAACGGGCGATCTCGTCTCGGCGTCGAACGAGATCCTCGAAGTGATGGGTCGCGGCCACCCGGACAACGACCACCCCAAAGCCAAGCACGAGCTGTTCCAGAGCACCGTCGAGCTCATCACCGGTGTCTGCGACACCCCCGCCCAGGCTCGCGCCGACCTACAAGAGACGCTGACCGAACTCCAGGGCGTGGCCGATCAACACGGCATCAAGATCATCAGCTCGGGTACACACCCGTTCGGCGTCGCCCGGAATCAGGATGTGAGCCCGAATCCTCGATATCACCAGCTGATCGAGGCGATGCAATGGCCGGCACGTCGACTGCTCATCTGCGGTCAACACGTTCACGTCGGCGTCAAAGATGGTGAAAGGGCGATCTCGATCATCAACGAGATGACACGACATCTCCCACTCCTGCTGGCGTTGTCGGCATCCAGTCCGTACTTCGAGGGCGAAGATTCCGGCTTGTCGTCGGCACGCTCGAAGGTCTTCGAGTCGTTGCCGACCGCAGGCCTGCCACCACAGATCGCCGACTGGGTCGACTTCGAGGCATTCATGTCGACCCTGATCGACTCGGAATGCATCTCGTCGATCCGGGAGGTGTGGTGGGACATCCGGCCACATCCCGACTTCGGCACGATCGAGTTCCGGATGTGCGACTCGCCGCACACGCTCCGTGAGGCGGCGGCACTCGCTGCACTCGCACAGGCCCTCGTCGCTTGGGCCGACACCTTGATCGACCGAGGTGCGCTGCCCACGCCGCCCAGGGAGTGGACAGTGCGAGAAAACCGCTGGCTCGCGGCCCGCTACGGCGTCGACGCGCTCCTCATCGTGGAAGACGCCGACCACGGCAAGCCGGTGCGACGGTCGGTGCGCGAACTCGTCCCCGAACTCCTCGAAGAACTGTCCGACACGGCTGCCGCTCTCGGGACCGAAGCCGACCTCGCCGACGTCCTAGACATCCTCGCCAACGGTTCCGGATCGATCAGGCAACGACGCCTCGTCGAGGGCGGCGCTACGCTGCGCGACGTGGTCAACCATCTCGTCGAAGAACTCGCCAACGACCGCATCATCCAGGCATGACATCGGTCAGTCGACCGGTGTCGGCCACGCGATCGTCGGACGAGACGCTCGACGCATGGCTCGGCGAACACGGCGAAGGCCTGATCGCGATCCGGCGCAACATCCACGCTCATCCTGAGCTGAGCGGCGCCGAACACGCAACGACCGAACTCGTCAGCGAACGACTGGCTCTTGCGGGATTGCAGCCTCGAACGTTCGCGATCGGCACGGGTGTGACGTGCGACCTCGGCCCGGCCGGAGTCGATGCGCCTCGGCTGGCCCTGCGCGCCGACCTCGACGCCTTGGCGATGCACGACGAGAAGAACGTTCCGTATCGCAGCCAGGTCGCGGGCGTCGCCCATGCATGCGGGCACGACGTGCACACCGCTGTGGTGCTCGGCACCGCGTTGTACTTCGCGCACCATCGCGACCAGTTGCCCGGGCCGCTGCGGTTCGTCTTCCAGCCCGCTGAGGAACGGGTCCCCGGTGGAGCCCTCGACGTGATCGCCGATGGTGGTCTCGACGGTGTCGACGCGATCGTCGGCATCCACTGCGAGCCGAAACTCGACGCAGGTGTGATCGGCGTCAAGTCGGGTGCGATCTCATCGGCCGCCGACATGGTCGAGATCACCCTCACGGGTCCCGGCGGCCACACAGCCCGACCCGAGTTGACCGTCAACCTCCTCGCGGTCGCGTCACGCGTCATCACCGAACTCCCGCAGCGCGTCAGTGCTGCGCTCGACGAAGGTGACGAGGTGAAGATCGTGTTCGGCGCGATCCATTCGGGTGACGCCGCCAATGTGATCCCGTCGCATTGCGAGCTTCGAGCCTCGGTGCGTACCCCGACACTCGCCGTCTGGGAACAACTCCCGACGCTCGTCGAGCGTACCATCGGCGAGATGCTCGCCGACGTCGGTGCCGGCTACGAGGTCGAGTACACACACGGCGTTCCACCCGTGGTGAACGACGCCCAGGTGACCAGTGTGGTCGAGCAGGCCGCCAAGAAGGAGTTCGGTGCCGAAGCCGTGGTGCATGTCGCCCAGAGTTGGGGCGGTGACGACTTTGCCTGGTTCACCCGCGAGGTGCCCGGTTCGTACGTCCGCGTCGGAGTCCACGACACGTCGGGCGCCGGTCCGCATCTCGACCTTCATGCCGGCCACTTCGATGTCGACGAACGCTCCATCGCGATCGGTGTTCGCTTGATGGTTGCGGTGGCGCGCGAGTTCTTCGCCGACCAGGGTTGAGCGGGTATCCGACGAGCTTCAGGAAGGGTCGACCAGTGACTGCAGGTCGGCGCCCCCACGCACTCGCTCGATCTGATAGTGGGTGTCGGGCCGGTTGAGGAAGTTGGGTCGAAGCGGTGGAGCACCCAGCACCTCGCGCCGTTGCAGCTCTTCGATCACGGCAGTGTGCACCGGCGCGATCTTGCCGACGAGCAGTGTGTCGAGCCGTCCACCTTCGCGGACGTAGTCGACGACGCCCTGAAGACCTCGCAAGTAGACGGCGTCCTTCACCAAGCCCCCACCGCGATGGACGCGCATCGCGATCATGAAGGAGTTGCGCTCGCTCATCCCGATTTCGGCGGTCAACAAACGGTAGGTGTCGATGAACGCTGCACCGTCGGAAACAGCTCGAGCCGCGAGGACTCGTGCCGCGAGCGTCCGCAGCCGACCCACCGTGAGCCCACCCACGAGATACTCGGCGAACACGCCCAACCCCTCCTGGAGTTCATCGTGGCGAGCGAGCCCTGACGCGAGGAGCCGCAACGGCTGTGCTCGACCGTTCCAATACGTCACGACGTGTGTACCGATCTCGTGTTGCAAGAGCGCTTCCACCCGGTCCGCAGGGATCGCCATGCCTCGACCGACCAACAGATTGCCTGCAGAGACCATCAGCGACGACACGTCGTCGCGGATCTCGATCCTGGGGGTGATCGACGGATCGACCTCCCGGTACGCCGCGAGCTCGATCTCGGCCACAGCGGCAAACTGCTCTCCGCTGATCCGGCGTGTTTTTCGTTGCGGATCGCGACCGTCGAGGTTGTCGAGCACAGCGCGAGCCAGGGCGACGGCGTCGTCATCGACCTTGCCGTACAACGCCACACTCGTGGGAAGGAACCGGTCGGTGAGACGATCGGCGATCAGCGACAACTTCAGCTCGAGCTCACTCTGCTTCTCGCGGAAGAGCGACTCGAGGGTCGGGTCCTCGATCTGCTCGATCTTGATGTCGAACAGGCGCCGCTTCAGCAGCGACGGGTCGACCGTGTTGGGCCGGTATTGGAATCTCGGTGGCTTCGCACCGCGAGACCGACGGAACTTTCGATAGGCGGCGTCAGCGTTCACCGGCGTGACCACAAGCAGGAGATCGAACGACTCCGCGACGGCGGCGAGTTCGTGGTCGACCTTGCGAACAGCCCGTACCACCGCACGGCGACCCAACGAGTGGTAGTGGAGCGGCCTCGACGACGTTTCCTCGCGAGCGAACACGAACGCCGCTTGCGCGAGGGATCGCGAGACCTGCCGGACCATTGCTCGCCGTACCAACGGGTAGGACTCGCCCGATTCCGCTGACACCCAGGCTGGATACGCTGCGACGCCGATCACATGCGTGTTGGTCGCCTTGGCAACCCGAGGCGTGATCAGCGGGCGTTGTCTGTTCGGACCGATCTTCACGGATTCGCGGACGATCGCATTCGCTCGATGACCCAGAATCCTCACCCGTCCGAGACCAACGACGAGCGCCTCGAGTGCCGGGGTGTCCCGCAACTGACGAGAGATCGTCAGTTCGAAGTCGGGTGTGACGTCGTCGGCGACCGTGGTCACGCCGCCGGAATCGGCCTTCACCCAGATCTCGACCAGTAGGAACCCACCGAACGTCTGGGATTGCAGCGACGCGATCCTCTCGACCAGATCATGCGTGAACGGACGTGCAGCGGGGTCGGACGGGGCGATCACATAAGAGGCCTGGCTGGCGACGAGCGATCGAACTGCGTCGTCGCCTTCGTTCTCCGGTGGCCGGTACACCACGAGAAAAGGCAGTTGCCGATCGATGTGAACGCGGCCGTCGGGTGGAAGCTTCCGTCTGACCTGGAGGCCCTGCTCGATCCGGCGCGAGATCGTGTCGAGCATCGCCTCGTTGAGCGCTGGCTCCCGCTGTACAGTCATATTCTCGACGTGGCTCCTCGAAACGGTGAAGCGCGGATCCTACTGTTCCGCCCCACCGAAGGCGCCGATCAACCCGTCCACAAGCGCTCACGCGCGGCCTCGCGCCGCGGCTCCAGGGCGGTACGGCCTGGGATGAGCCAACCGACTTTGTGTTACGGTCGCTCTCCCCCGGAGTAGCCGGGAAGCGCCGCCGACGTAGAGACTCGGCAAGAAAGCACGGGACATCAGATGAGAATCGGCTTCGTCGTCAACGACGTGATGACCGAGGAGGCTGGATTCACCACGACACGACTCGGGGTGGCCGCCACCAACCGCGGCCACGAAGCCTGGACGATCAGTGTCGGAGATCTCGCCTACGATCCCGACGAGCTGGTCAGAGCACGAGCTCGGAGCGTGCCGAAGAAACGCTACAAGGACGGCATCGGCTATCTCCGTGACCTTCAGGGGAAGGCCGCCGTATCCGAACGCGTGACCGTCGACGAGATGGATGTGCTGTTCCTGCGCAACGTTCCGTCGGACGAGAAGGGCAAACGCGAGTGGGCCAAGTCCGCCGCCATCGACTTCGGACGGGTGGCGATGCGCCACGGCGTCATCGTGCTCAACGATCCGAACGGGCTCGCCAAGGCGGAGAACAAGATGTACTTCCAGCTCTTCCCCGAGGAAGTCCGCCCCACGACGCTGATCACACGCGACCGCCAGCACATCAAGGACTTCGTCATGTCCGAGGGCCGGGCCGTCATCAAGCCGCTTCAGGGCTCCGGCGGCGAAGGTGTCTTCCTCGTGCGGGCGGACGACACGGCCAACCTCAACCAGATGATCGATGCCGTCGCCCGCGACGGCTACGTCATCGTGCAGCAGTACCTCGAGAAAGCCGAGTCCGGCGACACGAGGTTGTTCCTCATGAACGGCGAGCCGCTGCGGCACAAGGGTCGCTACGCGGCATTCAGGCGGCTTCGCCGAGGCGGCGACATGCGCTCGAACCTGCATGCCGGTGGTTCGCTGGCGAAAGCCAACCTGGACGACGATGCCTTCCGGCTCGCCGAGATCGTACGACCGAAGCTGGTGCAGGACGGCATGTTCCTCGTCGGGATCGACATCGTCGGCGACAAGCTGATGGAGATCAACGTGTTCAGCCCCGGCGGGCTGGGCTCGGCCCAGAAGCTCGAAGGCGTGAACTTCAGCGAAGCGGTGATCAACAGCCTGGAGCGGAAGGTCGACTACATGGGCTTCTACCGGCGCAACTTCAACAACAACGAGATGAACACGTTATGACCGCCACGGCGTGGGAGATCGTGCGTGGCGACGATCCGATCCTCGCAACGGCCATTCATGCCGGTCACGAACTCCGTGGGGAAGCACAGGCACTCATCGCGTTGGCCGACGACGAGCGGCTGCGAGAAGAGGACCCGTTCACCGACCGGTGGGTCGGTGCAGCTCGAAACAACATCGTCGTTTCGCAGTCACGCTTCGAAGTCGACCTCAACCGACCACGCGAGAAGTCCGTGTACCGCGAGCCCGCTGACGCCTGGGGGCTCAACGTCTGGAAGTCTGCACCGCCCGACGACTTCGTCGAGGGCTCGCTGGAACTCTACGACGGCTTCTTCGCCGCGCTGGGCGAGTTGTGTGACGAACTGGTGGCTGCACACGGATACTTCGTCGTGCTCGATCTGCATTCGTACAACCATCGGCGACTCGGGCGAGATCGGGCGGTCGACGATCCCGACGCGAACCCTGAGATCAACCTCGGAACCGAGTCGGTGCCCCCCGCAGGGCGACATCTCGTCGATGTCTTCGCGGACGCGATGCGAACACATCCATTCGATCACGGGCACCTCGACGTTCGCGAAAACGTCAAGTTCAAGGGCGGCCGGATGACCCGCTGGATCAACGAGAACTACCCTGAACAAGGCTGCTCGATCGCCGTCGAAGTGAAGAAGATCTTCATGGACGAGTGGACCGGTGAACTCGACGAGAACATCACGGACGACGTCGGCAGCGCCCTGAGCATCGCGACCGAGTCCATACGCAGCGCGCTGAGCTGTTGACCCGAGTCGGAGCGGTCGCCGAGCGCTACCCCGTGAGCACGAGACCGAGGATCAGCAATGCCTGCCCCGTGTGGTAGGGCACCATCACGGCCAGCCGGTCGAAGCTCGTCGGGTCGACGAACTGGCGGTGTCCGAGCACCCAGTCGCTGACGGCGAACAACACGGCGCCGATCGCGGCGAGCCACAGACCCGTGCCGATCGAAGCGATGACCATCGCTCCGATCACCGCGGCGTAGAAGATGACAGCGGACATCATCACCACGCCGCCCTGGCGACGCGCCCCAGGCACTGTTCGCGACGCGAATCGGTATCCGAACAACACGACCGTGACGGCCACACCGATCCACGCGATCGCTCCGACGCCCACCACGATCGCAGCAGCCGTGTACAAGATGTGACCGACAGCGAACGCAGCGAGGCCGCGCAGAAACCACGATGTGCCTTCCCCGAGCAACGCTGTGTCGCCGAGCAGCCCGAACAGCGCACCGAGTACGACCAACCAACGAACCGTCGGCTCGGCATGACCCGCCAGTGCTGCGAGCGCAACGAGCAACGCCATGGTGAGTGGCTTGGCGACAACTTCCACACTTCGTCGTTCCGTGCCGACCGCCCACCAGTCGACGCCGACGACGACGACGGCGAGTATCAGAAGGACGAGGGCGACTGGCGACACCTACGCAGCCTGCCAGGACGTGCGACCGAGCACGAATTCCGATATCTGTGACGCGCCGGACATCAGGGACGAGTTGAATGGGCACATGAGTGGCCCGCTCGAGCTGACGACAACGCGTCTACGACTTCGCCCCCTCGGTCGAGCCGACATTGCGGAATTCATGCGCTACCGCAACATCGACGACGTGGCCAGGTTTCAGGACTGGCCGCTCCCCTACCTGCTCGATCAGGCCGAGCGGCTGGTGGCGGGTGTCGAGAAACTCGGCCGTGTCACTCCCGGCGAGTGGCTGCAGATCGGTATCGAGTCCGATACCGGGCTGGTCGGTGACCTGGCGGCCTGGGTCGACCATGCATCGCATCTCGCGATGATCGGGTTCACCATCGCGCCCGAACACCAGCAACAGGGCTACGCATCCGAGGGGGCCCGGGCGCTGCTCGACAACCTCGTCGATGATGTCGGCGTGCACCGCATCGCAGCATCGATCGATCCTCGCAACCATGCATCGGCACGACTGCTCGAACGACTCGGCTTTCGGTACGAAGGGTGTTCGATCGGCGCCGCGCTCGTGCGCGGCGAATGGCTCGACGACGATCGATACGCAATGCTCGCCGACGAGTGGCGAACCGAGCGATTGGGGTCGGTCGAGCCGGTTGCCGATGTCGAACTCGTCGAGATCACGTCCGAGACGGCTGGAGCAGTGGCGCGGCTCAGCGTCGCCCGGTCGCAGACCCGCTTCGTCGCGAGTGTGCTCCACTCGTTCGGCGATGCGATGTTCCCCGAGGAATACCTCGGGGCACCACTCGTTCCGTGGATGCGAGCAATACGAGCCGACGGACAGTTCGCCGGATTCATGATGGTCGCCGAGCAAACCGAACATCACCCCCGCACGTACCTGTGGCGCCTGCTCATCGACCGGCGATTCCAGCGTCGAGGCGTGGGCCGGCAAGCGGTCGGACTGCTGGCCCGCCGGCTCCTCGATCGCGGCGAGACGGTCCTCCAGGTCAGCTACTACCCGGAACCGGGATCTCCCGAGCCGTTCTATCGACGTCTCGGCTTCAGTCCCACGGGTGACATGGACGGCGACGAGGTCGTCGCCGAGGCCAAGCTGTCCGACATCGTGGCGCGATCGGCGCACTGACGTCGCCCATTCGCTTCGTCAGCATCCGTCGCCGCGATTACGGCGTTGCCGACGCATCGGCAGCCCCGGCGTCAGGCGTGGCGAGATCGGCCACGTCGTCGACGTGCGGCAACTGGACGATTTCCGACCAGAGCGCGGCGACTCCGTCGCGGAGTGTGTCGAGACCGGCCGAGTTGTCGATCACGAAATCTGCGGCCTTCAGGCGATCTTCACGACTGATCTGGCTGGCGACGCGATTGCGGGCATCCACCTCGTCCATCCCGCGAAACCTGACCAAACGGTCGACTGCGAGTTCCGGCGAGACGTCGACGACGATCGTGGCCGCCAGACCTTTTCGGGGGTTCTCGCCGAGCAGTGGGAAGTCGAGCACGACGACCCGGTCGGTTTCGGTGTTGACCGTGATCTGGCGTTCGATTTCGGCCTGCATCGCTGGGTGCACGATGCCGTTCAGCGCCTCGAGCGCATCCTTTGCCTCGCCCGACTCACCGAACACGATCGCAGCCACGGCGCCCCGGTCGAGCGAGCCGTCGTCACGGAGGATATGGGAGCCGAATCTGTCGGCCATGTCGTCGAGCACCGGATTGCCCGGAGCCTGCAGATCACGCGCTATCTGATCGGCGTCGACGATGACGGCGCCATGTCCTGCGAGAAGCGCGGACACCGTCGACTTCCCCGAACCGATGCCGCCGGTCAGACCGACCAGGATCATCGGAACGATCCGACGGTTTCAGGCTTCGTCGGTGGCGGGGACGGTCTCGGCGACCGGCTCG
>JBBKWQ010000224.1:0-8832 GCA_037969115.1 Ilumatobacteraceae bacterium | reverse complement strand
GTGTCGATGGGAAGTGGCGCTGCCGTCGCCGACGGACGAGTCGGCGAGGCCTCTGCCGGGCGCGCGGGTGGTTGACGGAACACGACGGTTCTCGGCCGTGACCTGGCGACGATCGCGTCCAGCGGGCACGACATCAGCGTACGACGATTCGAACGGGTGGGCGAACGACACCACGTGCTCGCGTGCCGCCCCGTCGACCGGGCGCCTGAATGGCATACAGGTACCGGTGGCCGGCTCGTCGAGCCGTCGAACGAGTGCGTCGGATCGAAGAATGTCGAGTGGTCGGGGAGTGGGGGGTTCATGGGTGGCTCCGTCGTCGCGTCACCCGTACGACGCCGCCCGCTCGCGAACGGTTACGGGTCCGCGTGATTCACGGCAAGCGTTCCGGTTGTCCGTCCGTCGTTCAGGACAGCTACCAGCGGCGTGCGACCCACTCGGCGAGATGCGGGCGTTCACGCCCGATGGTGGTGTCGATGCCGTGGCCCGGCAACACGATGGTCTCGGCGGGGAAGGTGAACAGGCGATTGTCGATCGATTCGATGATGGTGTCGAAGTCGGCATTCTCGAAGTGGGTCGCACCCGGACCGCCCGGAAAGAGCGTGTCGCCGCTGAACAACAGGGGCGTTCCCGCGACGTGGAACGAGATCGAGCCGGGAGTATGGCCGGGATTGTGGATTGCGTTGATGCGGAGGCGCCCGACCTCGATCACCTCGGCGTCGTCGAGGAAGACGTCGTACCCGACGTCTTTCAACATGGGAGCGTCGGCTGCGGTCACGGCAACCTCGTATCCAGCTTCCCTGATTTGGCTGACGGCACCGATGTGATCGAAGTGGCCGTGCGTCTCGAGCACCCGCCTCACGCCGAGTCGCTGGCACAACTCGAGCAACTTCTCGTGTTCGTTGGCCGCGTCGATCAACACGGCCTCGCCGCTTCGTCGACAGCGCACGACGAAGACGTTGTTGTCGTACGAGCCCACGACGAGCCGATGCACCTCGAGATCAGCATTCGACCAGTGAAGGGTCGTCGGTGCGTTCGCTGGGCGGTTCGGTGTCGCTGGCGTGGCCATGGGGTCATCGTGGCACGTCGGAGGACTGTTCTGCACGTGCCGGCCAGTCGATCGAAACGAGCGCGACCGCCGCCGTGGCGGTGACCACGAGCGCGAGCGACGGTATGGCCCCGAGCGTCGGTGTCCACACTGGATCTGCGAGCATGTCTCCCAGGCTGCCGGCGCCGACCGTGTACCGGCGGAGCGCCTCGACGGCGCACACCGAGAGCGCGAGGAACCAGCCGGACGAGACGGCAATGGTCGTTCGATGCGATGGCCTCCAACCGCGAGCGGCAAGGACGGGAACACCGACCAGCAACGGTGACAGGTGCCGTCCCTGCGCACCGAAGGCGTGGAACAGGCGGTAGTAGTCGGTATCGAGGTACACGCTGGTTGCGACCGTGATTCCGACGAGCGCGACGAGGGCGCCGCGTTCGACGGCCTGTAGTGATCGCCATGCCGATGCAACTGCGAGCGCCGCTGTTGCTGCGAAGAACCAGACGACGAGTGTCGGAGACGGAGTGTCGAGCCAGCCGAAGTTCCCGACGTGTTGTTCGTAGAGCTGGGGGAGATGTCGCAGCGCCTGCCTCGCCACCGCGATCGTGCCGATCGCCGGCTCGCCCGTCACGACCGACTCGTCGAGATGCACGGCGAAGACTCTCACGTGCCAGATCACCATGAAACCCGCCGTCAACACGCCGGCACCGACTGTGGGACGGTGTGCGGTGACGAGTTTCGTCAACGCCACGCGCCCGCCGGCCGAAAGGGCGGTGGTGGCCACGATGATCGCTGCCAGCACCGCTCCGATCGGCCGGGCCAGCACCAGCGCCGAGACACACAGAGCGAACGCCATCTCGTCGGAACGGCTCCATCGATCGGGTCGCAGCGCGGCGCCCGCGAACACCCAGGTCGCGAAGGCGGCAGCGATCTCGACGCCGCTCGGGCTGAGCACCGCTCCGAGGAAGAACACCCCGGGCGTGAGCGCGATCAACACAGTCGTCGACGACAGGTCACTGCGAGCGAGCCGTCCGGCCGCCAACCCGAAGAAGGCCGCGACCACCGCTGCATTGAGGATGCGGGCGAGTCGCGCCGCTGCATCGTCGGGACCGATCAGCGTGCCCAACCCCGGCACGACGAAGGCAGCCGGTGGGTATCTGCCGACCGACGTCCAGGGTGCCGGGTCTCTCGGGTCGGTCGTGTCGATCGGCCGGTCGCACGCGGGGCTCGCAGGGCTCGTCGCGAAGCACCACGGAATCCAGTTCGCCGCGTTGAACTGGCGGTCGATGTCCACCGTCGTGCGAAAGTATGAGTCGTCCAGCGACGGCGGATGGTCGTCACCGATGAGCTCGCCGCGAACGACAGCCGCCGACTTGACGAAGTTGCTCGTTTCGTCCGGCCCGGCGAACAGCGGGAGCAGGAGTCCCCACGCGGTCATACAGACGAACGAGGCGATGCCCACGCACCACCCTCTCCGGGACCGCACCACACCGACCAGGCCTGCCACAACACGGCTCACGGCGATTTCACCAGGAGTCACCGCGCCGTCACGTCGAGATCACTTCGAGGCCCAATCCGAGCGCCACGCCGATCTGGGCGGGGTCGAACGTGACGAAACGCACCCGTCCCGGCAGACGTTCGGCCGCTGCGAGGTGGATCGCGTCGGTGAGGCGGACCGGTTGGACGCGCGCGAGCGAGGCCGCGCGGTCGAGACATCGTTGGTCGACCGGAACGAGATGGAGATGGTCCCACACCAGCCTGACGGCGTCTTCGAGGTCGCCCCGCAAGATGGGTTCCTCGGTCAGCCGGTCGATGGCGGGCAGCGCTTCGGTCAGTGCCAGTGACGACGCGGCCCAGACGGCATCGCGTTCGAACGCCTGCAACACCACCGCCCGCTCGGGGCCGTCGACGGCGATTGCCAGCAGTGCACTCGTGTCGAGCGCCAGCGTCATCCGCGGAGCTCACGGAGTGCGCGATCGATGCGAACACCCGACCACACCGCAGTCGGTTCCGGTGGTCGCCACGTGCTCAGGCGACGTGGTGGGATGATCGCCGCCGATGCGATTAGTCGTTCGAGGTCGGGAGCGCTGTCGTCGAGCGGGCCGATCTGAGCAAGTGGACGGCCGCTCGCCGTCACGACTGTCCGCTCCCCGGCGGCCGCCCGCCGAAGCACGTCGGCGAGTTCCCCCCGCACAGCGCGAACGCCGAGCTGAACGCTTCCATCCGATGTGTCCACATGTGTACACAAACAGATTTGCACCGTTCGCGCAAGGCGGGCGACACTGCCGTCCATGAACTTCGCCTTCACTGAAGAACAAGAAGAACTCCGCAGCACCATCCGTGCGTTCCTCGAGGCCAAGAGCAGCGAGGAGTCCGTCCGTGAGCAAATGGAAACTGAGCAGGGCTACGACGAAGCCGTGTGGAACCAGATGGCCGAGCAGATGGGCCTCCAGGGGCTGCACATCCCCGAGGAGTACGGCGGATCCGGGTTCGGGTACGTCGAACTCGGCATCGTTCTCGAAGAAATGGGCCGTTCGCTGCTCTGCGCACCGTTCTTCTCCTCGGTCGTGCTTGCTGCGAACACGCTGATCCAGTCCGGCGACGACGCAGCCATGAAGGCACACCTCCCGGGCATCGCGAGCGGCGAGACGATCGCGACCGTCGCGTTCACCGAGCCATCGGGCAAGTGGGACGAGGCCGGGATCACCATGCAGGCCACCGCCTCGGGTGACGGCTACACGCTCAGTGGCGAGAAGATGTTCGTCATCGACGGTCACACCGCGAACCTCATCATCGTCGCAGCTCGCACGTCGTCCGGCGTGAGCCTGTTCGCCGTCGACGGCGATGCGTCGGGGCTCACCCGCACCGGGTTGTCCACCATGGATCAGACCCGCAAACAGGCCAAACTCGAGTTCGACAACACGCCAGCGTCGCTCGTCGGAACCGAAGGCGGTGGATGGGAGGTGCTGTCCACGGTGCTCGATCTCGCAGCCGTCGGCCTCGCCGCCGAGCAGGTCGGTGGAGCGCAGTTCGTCCTCGAGATGGCCGTGCAGTACGCCAAGGACCGCGTGCAGTTCGGCCGGCCGATCGGCTCGTTCCAGGCCATCAAGCACAAGTGCGCCGACATGTTGCTCGAAGTCGAGTCGGCCAAGTCGGCGGCATATTACGGGCTGTGGTGCGCCAGTGAGATGAACGACGAGCTGCCTTCGGTGGCCTCGCTGGCGAAGGCCTACTGCTCCGAGGCGTACTTCCACGCCACGGCCGAGAACATCCAGATCCATGGCGGTATCGGTTTCACCTGGGAGCATCCTGCACACCTGTACTTCAAGCGCGCGAAGAGTTCCGAGCTGCTGTTCGGAGACCCGACCTACCACCGCGAACTGCTCGCGCAGCGCATCGGTCTCTGACCGACTTGCCGTCTCCGGCGGCTGTCGTGAATCTGATTACAGACCGACCGGGAGGCGGACGCCGCCTCTCCGTTGCGTGCACGAAGCCGCGTAGGCTCGAACCGTGATCATCGTCTTCGCCGTCGTCGCGGCCGTCCTCGTTTTTGCGATCGCGGCCGGAACTGTCGGCCGAGAGGCGCACCGGCTCGATGGTGTCGCACCGCGTGCGGTCTATCAACTCGACGAAGCCGTCGACTTCGTCGCCGACCGCATCCCTCCGGCGAGCCAGGCTCGACTGACGCCTGCGGATGTCGAGCAGCTCCTGGTGTTCCACCTGCGCTGGCTGCACGAGAACGGGCTGCAGCCCGATCGGGCGGTCGACCAACGCCAGGAGATCGTCGACGATGTCGTGGTCACCGAGAACACCCTGGTTGCATATCTCCTGGGTCAGGCCGACGAAGCCGGCGTCGAACTCCTCGATGACGTCGACGCAGCACACGTGGCCGATGCTCACCTTCTGTACTTCGAGGCGATCGGAGCGATCGGGCCCGAGGCCGGACTGGATGAGCTCTTGTGAGCGACGACAAACGCCTGTTGTCGAGCATCCCGCAGGACCGAACTGTCGATGCGTTGGAATCGGTCTGGGCAAGTGTGCGCGCACTCGTCGGTGGGCTCACTGACAGGCAGTGGCACGAACCGACGGCGTTGCCCGGCTGGAACGTACAGGCCAACGTCTCGCACATACTCGGTACGGAGGCAATGCTCGATGGCGAGACGCCACCACCAGCGCCCGACACCGCCTCGATCGCCCACGTCCGCAACGAGATCGGTTCGTTCAACGAGGCATGGGTCGAATCGATGGCCCGTCTCACGCCCGACGAGATGCTCGAACGATTCGACACCCTCACGGACAAGCGGATCCGAACGTTGCGGGCGATGTCGGAAGCGGATTGGAACGCCGAGTCGTTCACGCCTGCGGGTCCCGACAGCTACGGCAGATTCATGCAGATCCGCGCGTTCGACTGCTGGATGCACGAACAAGATATTCGAGCAGCTGTCGACTTGCCCGGCCACGACGCCGGACCGGCCGTCGACACGTCGCTCGACGAGATGACCACCGCGATGGGCTTCGTGGTCGGCAAGAAGACCGCCGCGCCCCGAGGGACCAAGGTGACCATCAGCCTCACGGGGCCTGCTGGACGCGACATCCACGTGGTCGTGGGCGATCGCGCAATGGTCGCGGACGAACTCGACGGGCCTGCCACCGCCACGCTCACGATGCCGGTGATCGCGTTCTCGCGGATCGCCGGTGGACGTCGTGATGCGGCGTCCTTCCGATCGCTCGTGGAATTTTCGGGCGACCTCGATCTCGGACGCGAAATTCTCGAAAACCTGTCATACACGATCTGACGAAATGTGCTTGACTGGATGCACCAGAGAGAGGAGGTGGTCCACAGGATGAGTGATTGTTCTTACGGGACTCTGGAGGTGGTTGGCCGCTAGGCCGACAGGCTGGACCAGCCTGGCGAATACTCGCCAACCCCCGCCGGTTCGGATCGCCGCGCGTGGTCCCAGCGGCAGACCGTGGGCACAGATTCACCTCCGTGCCCACTGGTCAACACGATTCGACCGGTCCAACAGCCAACGACTGATCAGCACCGCGTGATCAGAAGCGACGGATCGAGGGAGCGCAATGCGCTCCCTCGATCCGCGTTCGGCGAGAAGTGTCGGTCACGGCCGTGTAACGGCGAAGTCCATCGGGGAGGTCAGTGCCGGTGGGATCTTGCGCAGGAGTTCGATCATTCCGACCTTGCTCATGCCAGCGGCGACGACGCGCAGGGCTCGGCTGTGCCGGTCGCCGAAGTCTGCGTCGGTGGTGAGCCGTTCGAGGGCGCTCGCCAACTTGCCTGATGCGAACGTGATCCGCGCATCACGCCCTTGAGCCCAGTTGCGAACGCCACGCACCGTTACCCAGTTGAGTGACTTCCACAATCCTGTGGAGGTGATTCGCTCCGGTAGCACGCGGGAAGTGACTTGAGGAGCGAACGGAATCAGCGGAACGCCGAAGTGCGGCTCGTAGGGAAAGGTGTAGTTCGGGCACGACTGCACCATGGTGCCCCCCGGGGCGAGCACGTCGTAGGACGCGTCGAGCGCGTGCCGCCAGTCGGGAACGTGCTCCAGAACGTTGAGCGAGTAGATCAGATCGAACCGACCGTGCAGATCGGGGTCGAGATCGTCGACACCGATGTCGAGGTGTGTCGGAGCCGAGTCGGACCGGAGTGCGTGACGCGCCGCGCCGATGAACTCGAATCCACCGCCCACCGGTTCGAGCTCGACGACGTCGTAACCGTGAGAGTGCAGAAACGCGGCGAAGAAGCCGATGCCGCTGCCGATCTCGAGCACGCGGAAACCGGATGTGGATTCACCCGACTCCAGATGCACAGCGACGAGATCGAGGGCGATGAGAGATTCATTAAGGTAGGTCTGGAGCTGATCACGAGCGAGCGCGGAATCGCCGTCGATGTTGTCGGCGATCAGTTCGGCGAGTTCATCGAGGTCGAGCGCGGCGATCGTCGAGACGAGCTCGGCTCTCAACTCGTTCGACATGGTGGGGTTGCTCGGACGTATCACGATCCCTGCGTTTCTCGTCGACGTCGGATGTGTCGATCTCGGTTCACATCATGGAAGGGACATCGGCACCCTAGGTCTTGAGTCGTTGTTACGGGTGGGCACCGAGCGCTCGAACCAGCAGTTTGCATGTCGCAATCATGCATTCGTCGGCGCCTTGGTCGTTGGTCGCAGACTGGCTAACGTCTGCCGAATGGAGCGACCGAGTCGGTTCGAACACACGCGATTCCTCGGAGACAAGCGGACACAGCTCGTCTACGACCTCGAGGACTGGACCGACCGCCAGGTCATCGATGAGATCGTCGACAGCGGCGTGGGCCTCAGCTTCGGCCCGGATTCGCTGAGCGAAGCCCGCAACCGGGGGTACACGCTCGCCAAGCCAGGCTCGCGGCGCATCCGTCGCGCTCCACGCGCGTGAACGACACGTTCACGAGTGCGAGCAACTCGCTCGCATGCCACATCGCCCGCCCTGCCGGTCAGGACGAGCCTCGTCTCGGTCTGATCCTGTGTCACGGCTTTCCGATCGGACCGCTCGATGCACGCCGCTCGGGCGGGACGTTTCCAGAGTTCATCGATCGCGTCGCGCACGAGGTCGGGTACGTCGCCATGACGTTCACGTTTCGCGGGTGTGGCAAGAGCACGGGCGACTTCTCGCTCCAGGGCTGGATCGACGACCTTCGCGCCGCCATCGGCCACCTCACCGCGCAGACCGGAGTGGATCGCGTCGTGCTGGTCGGCACGAACACTGGTGGTTCCATTGCGATCTGCGTCGGCGCCGACGATCCGCGGGTTGCCGCCGTCGCACTGCTGTCGCCGAGGGCCGATTTCGACGACTGGTCGGATCACCCACGTCGGTTCCTCGATCACGCCCGTGAGATCGGCGCGATCCGCACGCCCGGCTACCCGTCGTCGTTCGACGAATGGACCCGGGCGTTCCGGCGATTCCGTCCAACCGTCGCCGCGCGCCGGTTCGCCCCCCGTCCGCTGCTCGTGATGCACGGGGAGGACGACGAGAGCGTGCCGCCATCCGACTCGCGCCAGCTCGCCCAGGCGCATGGAACCGCCGACCTGAGCCTGCTCGTCGGCGCAGGGCATCGGCTGCGCCACGACCCGCGAGCGATCGCAATCCTGATGGGTTGGCTGGAGCGCGTCAAGAACGTCGCCGAG
Organism: Ilumatobacteraceae bacterium; assembly: GCA_037969115.1. Taxonomy (GTDB): domain Bacteria; phylum Actinomycetota; class Acidimicrobiia; order Acidimicrobiales; family Ilumatobacteraceae; genus JBBKWQ01. The sequence goes on along the minus strand of JBBKWQ010000224.1, from coordinate 609 downwards.
CTGTGAATGAGCCCCGGTCGACGTGCGACCTCGGTAGCCGGTCCGTTCAGGACGCCGACGTCGGCACGGCGACGCGCCGTTGCCGTCGTCAGGACATGTTCGAATCGGGTGCGGACGACGTGACATCCGTGGAGCTACGCCGGGTGTGAGGGTGTTCGAGCTCGCCGGGCTCCTCGCTCCCGGTCAGACCCACTCGAGCGCGAATCGTAAACGACGGCCGGCCCATGCTTCGGAAGTGCATCCGCGCGAGGTACTCGCCGACGACCCCGAGACTGAGCAGCTGCACCCCGGAGAACAGCGTCACCGCCGCTGCCATGAACGTGAAACCGGCCACCTCCGAATCGCCGAACACGTATCGCGCCAGGACGAAGATCAGCAGCCCGAATCCGAACATCGCAAAGGTGAAGCCCAGGACGCTGACGATGCGGAGCGGACGTGTGCTGTACCCGGTGATCATGTTGAAGGCGTGCCGGACGAGCTTTCGGAAGTCGTACCCCGACTCGCCCTCGGCACGTAGGGCGAAGTTCACGTCGACCGATGTGATCCGTGTCGTCGCCCAGCTCAAGATGACATCGATCGAGAGGAATGGATCGTGCACCTCGTTCGAGG
>JBBKWQ010000223.1:0-7457 GCA_037969115.1 Ilumatobacteraceae bacterium | reverse complement strand
GCAGCCCACGCAGTCGACCTCGTGGCCGCCGGCGGTGGCGCTGCGTACGCTGCGGTACGTCCGCCGGGACACCATGCCGGCCCGGCGTTCTTCGGCGGATCGTGCTATTTCAACAACGCCGCCGCAGCCGCTCAACGGCTGCGCGATTGCGGGTACGGCAGGGTCGCGATCATCGACATCGACGCGCACCAGGGCAACGGTACGCAGGAGATCTTCTGGGACCGAGCCGACGTCCTGTACGCCAGCGTGCACGTCGACCCTGCCGACGGCTGGTTCCCACACCTCGTCGGCTACGCCGACGAGGTGGGAGATGGTGATGGCCGCGGGTGGACGCACAACGAACCGATTCAAGCCGGTTCGGGCGACGATCGCTGGCTCACTGCCGTGGAGAGGCTGACCGGAACCGTCCGGCGTCACGAGTCGGACGCACTGGTGATCTCACTCGGCGTCGACGCGGCAGTCGACGACCCGGCCGCGCCGCTGATGATCACGCCGGCCGGCTTTCGCGCTGCCGGTACAGCGGTCGCCGAATTCGGCCTGCCGACCGTGTTCGTGCAGGAAGGCGGCTACGACCTCGAACGACTCGTACCCCTGGTGCTCGACGTGCTCGAGGGGTACGAGAGTTGCCTGCTCGTGGATTAGCCCTTTCGCCCGGCCGAATTACGCGCGCATGATGGTGCGGCGTCCGGGTTGGGTACTCGGCGTGTCAGGCGTGGCGGGAACCGCATTCCATTCGAACGGCAGCCGCCACTCAACAATGGTCCATGTGGCTCGTCCACGGTGCCAATTAGAGGGGAATGCTCATGAAGTCCGTCATGCGACGCGCGGTTCCGGCCGCACTGATCGTCGGCTTGTTCGTCACACAGGTGCAGTACGGCGCCTCAGCCGACGGCGGGAACGACGGGGGCCCGGGAGTCCTCACCGACGCCGATCCGTATCTCACGCTCACAGTGCCGGGCAGTCTCGAGCCGATCATCACGGTCGGCGACACCATCGGCGACTTCACGTTCGAGGGTATTCCGGACGGCATCGGCATCGCGAAGGGTGACGACTACCGCATGGTCGATGTGTACGTCGCTCACGAGCAGTCGGAAGTTCCGTTCCCACCACTCAGCGGAGCCATCGGCCCGCCGCGCACCGACTTCGAGAACGCCTCCGTGTCGAAGCTGACGCTGAATCGCCGCACGGCCGGCGTCGTCGACGCGAGCGTGGCACTTCCGGCCGTGGCCGGGTATCTCCGGTTCTGCTCGGCGTTCATGGCCGACTGGCGGCACGGTTTCGAGAACCCGACGTTCTTCCTCGGTGAGGAATCGAACGATGTCGTCGATGTGCCCGCCGGCGCACCGTACGGCGCCGACCCGTCGGTCGCCCCGCAACGGCAGGCTGGATACGTCGTCGCGCTCGACACCGTGACCGGCGAGTACAAGACGATTCCGGGCATGGGCCGACTGAATCACGAAAACACGATCGTCGTGCCGGGTTGGTGGAACAAGACAGCGATGCTCACCACCGACGACACGTTCGACGGGCCGTCGGCACAGCTGTACATGTACCTCGCCGGGAACGACAAGCAGGTCATGAACGATCGTGGTCACCTCTGGGCGTTCCAGGTCACCCACAAGAACGGCGCGCGGGTCGACCGAAAGGACCCGTTCAACGGTGCCAACGACTATCTCGACCTGCAGCCGGGCGACGACATGCGTGGTCGGTTCATCCGAGTGCCTGACGACATCGCCGACGGCACCACTGCCGATCGGCCACAAACGGCGCTCGAGAACTGGTCGAACGAGAACAACGTGTTCCAGTTCATTCGTCTCGAGGACCTCGCCACCGATGTGCACAACCCGCGCGTCGTGTACATCGCCGACACAGGCCGCGACCGGGTCGTGCCGAACGCTGCGACCGGGCGAATGGTGCGCGGACCGGGTGGCACCGTCGGGCAGGCCGACAACGGTTCGGTCTTCCGCATGGAGTTCAGCCCGTGGAACCCGCGTCGCGTCGACAGCTTGACGGTGCTGGCACAGGGCGACAACGCGGCCAACGACCTGTTCGTACCGTTTGTCAATCCTGACAACGTCGGCACGAGCAAGAAGAGCCTGATGGTGCAGGAAGACACCGACAACGCCAGGATCTGGCGCTACAACCTGCGGCAGGGCTCCTGGGATGTCGTCGCTTCGGTCAACGATCCCGATGGTGAGTCGAGCGGCATCGTCGATGCGTCCGAGTGGTTCGGTCGGGGCAGCTGGCTGGTCGACGTGCAGGCGCACGGGCGCGATCAGTACTCCGAAGTCGTGCCGAACCCGAACGGATCCGGTCCTGATCTGACGATCAAGAGAGAGGACGGTCAGCTCCTCCTCATGACCATTCCCGGTTCGTGACCTCGGGTTGGTCCTCGCCCGAGGCAGGCTCGGGACTCGGACCCGGTGGCGCCGGACTCAGTGCCGGCGCCACCGCCACCCCTGAAGAGGTTGCGTCGACCTACGACGCGTGGGCCGGCGGTTATGACGACGACGTGATCGGTTGGGGCTACGAAGTCCCCCACCGATTGGCCGCGTCGGTCGTCGAGGCCGGCGCAGGCCGTGGCGAGGTGCTCGATGCCGGATGCGGCACCGGACTTGCAGGCGTGGCGCTCGCGGCGGCCGGAGTGGAGGCGATCGTCGGCTTCGACTTTTCGGCCGAGTCGTTGTCGATTGCACAGCGGCGCGATGTGTATCGGGAGCTTCAGGAACTCGATCTGAACGAGCCGTTGCCGTTCGACTCCGACCGGTTCGCGGCGGTTGTGAGCGCGGGTGTGTTCACCTATGTCATCGACGCTGCGGTCACGTTGCGCGAGATCCTGCGGGTGTGTCGTCGCGACGGAATCGTGCTCTTCACGATGCGGACCGACCTGTGGGACGAACGCGGATTTCCCTTGGTGCTCGACGGGTTGGCCGCCGACGGGCTCTGCGCGGTGAGCGTGTCTGACCAGCAGCCGTATCTACCGGGTCATCCAGAGTTCGCCGAACACATCGGCGTGTACTACGTGACCCTGGTGGTCGCCTGAACGGAGAGTCACGGTCGTCGCCACGCCGAGGCGGCACACCGAGGCGGCTGGTGACGGAACTCCGTCACACCCTCGTCGTACACTTGTTCGCATGGAGGTCCGCTGTGTCATCGAACGGGTGGAGCACCTCGCCCATGTCCGTTCTGGCGGAACCGCGGATGCGTCGAGGCTCGAAGCGGCACTCGTCTCCGCACGCCAGATCGAAGGGTGGGTGCAGGCGCAGGTCGCTGCGCTCGTGGCACGGCTGTCGACCGTCGAGAGCTTTCCAGAGGCGACGATCGCCTCCACGTCGAAATGTTCGATCGGGCAGGCGAACAAGGCGAAGGAGCGCGCCGACACGCTTGCATCCACGCCCAAACTGGCCCACGCCTTGTCCGACGGTGCGATCACGGCCGGCCACGTCGACGCCGTCACTCGCGGATCGAAGAAACTCGAACCCGCTCAGCAGGAAGCGTTCATCACTCGCGTCGATGAACTCGTCGATGTAGCCGCCGCCGCGACGATCGACCAGTTCTCCAAGCGGTTAGACCTCGAGATCCGCAAGATCCGAGCCTCCGACGGCGAAGATCGCCTCACCCGCCAGAAGCGCAGCACGCGCCTGTCCACATGGACCGACGGCGACGGTATGTGGAACATACGCGGACGCTTCGACCCGGTCGCCGGCATCGCGCTGTCGGCCAGGGTCGACAATACGATCCAGGCCCTTTTCGCTCGTGAAACGCCAGAGCACTGTCCGACCGACCCGATCGAGAAGAGCCGGTTCCTGGCCGCGCACGCACTGATGCGTCTCATCCAGGGCGGCACCGGCTCGACCAACACAGGTCGAGTCGAGTTCGTCGCGGTCATCGAGGCGGACGCACCAGATCAACCGGGTCCGGTCGTCTCCTGGCCGATTCCCGTCGAACTTCCCGCCCGCGTTGTTGCCGAGCTCGCGAACGATGCCGACGTCGTCGGAGTGGTCGTGCGGAACGGTGTTGTACTGCACGCGCCGGGTGAGTTGAACCTCGGGCGCGCCACGCGACTCGCCAATCGTGCTCAGCGGCGAGCGCTGCGCTGCCTGTACCGGCACTGCGCGATTCCGAGCTGCACGGTCGCCTTCGACCGGTGCAAGCTGCATCACATCATCTGGTGGCGACACGGCGGGCGAACCGATCTCGGCAACTTGCTCCCCGTGTGCTCCCGGCACCATGGCAACATCCACCACGATGGTTGGATCGTCGAACTCGGAGCCAACCGTGCACTCACGCTCCGCCTCCCTGACGGGGCGCTGCACAATACCGGACCGCCCAACCGCCGCGCCGCCTGACCGCGGTTCGAATGAGCGGCCCGGCCAACGAGTGCACCGCTACGACGACCCACCTGCACTCCACCGGGTCGCCAACACCAGTGCACTGCGGCGTCACCCGATGGCGGTGCCGAAAAGTGAACCGATGCCGTAGGTGACGATCGACGCAACGAGCACGATCGCGAGTTGGCGTGAGGCTCCCTGCGTGACTGGCCGACCCGATGATCTGCTCACCCAGCCGCCCACCAGCAGGCTCGCCAATGCCGTACCGACGACCGAGATGACGATGGCCGGCGTGCCACTCGTGAAGAACCACGGCGCGAGCGGCACGATGGCTCCCGCTGTGAAGAGTCCGAACGACGAAACCGCGGCCACGGTGGGCGAACCGACCTCGCCAGGATCGAAGCCGAACACGGTACGAGCGGTGAAGTGGATGAATCGACTCCCTTCGAGCGGCAGTTCGGTTGCAACCCGTTGAGCGGTGTCGGTCGCCAGACCGGTCTCTTCCAGTTTCGAGGTGAGCTCGTCGAGCAGCAGCCTCGGGTTTCGTCGAGCAAGCTGGTTCATGTCGCCGACGATGCCGTCGAACAGTTCGACCTGGCTACGGACCGAGATCCATTCCCCGGCCGCCATCGAAAACGCTCCGGCGATGAGGCTTGCCAGCCCGGCGATTCGCACCTCGTTCGCCCCGGAACTGGCACCGGCGACCGCCAGGATGAGGCAGACGTTCGTCACGAGCCCGTCGTTGACACCGAGAACCGCTGCCCTTGCTGCTCCGCGGGTGACCGTCGAGACCCGCGCCTGGAGTTGCTTCGCATCACGACTCGGATCATCGGCGGTGCTCGCCGATGTGGTGGTGTACGGCCTGTCGACGTTCGGCGTGCTGTTGTTCAGCGCGGTGGTGTTGTTGTTCGTTCTTGCGGTCAACGTGGGCGCCCAGTTCGTTCGACATCGGCGATGACCACATCGGCGTGTTGTGAGACGTCGGTCACGTCGTAGGACCGGTGGATCAGTCCGTCGGGATCGATCAGGTAGCTGTACCGGCGTGGGTAGCCGGCGAACTTGTCTGCGGGGTCCCGTGCGACTTCGTAGGCAACGGCGACACTGCCGTCGGTGTCACTCAACAATCGGAAGGGGAAGTCCTGCGCCTGAGCGAACGCCAGATTCTCGGCCGGAGTGTCGAACGACGCTCCGAGAATCGTCACACCGAGTTGGTCGAAACGCTCGGCCCTGTCACGCAGGGCCTGGCCTTCGACCGTTCAACCGGGTGTTGCAGCCTTGGGATACCACCACAACAAGACCCAGCCGCCGACCAGGTCCGCGAGGTCGACCAACTCGTTGATCTGGTCAGGGAGTGTGAATGCGGGCGCGGCCTGTCCGGGTGTCAGCATCGTTCGAGTCTGCCAGCCAGTGGCCGGGTTGGACGCGTGCGCGCCGGGTCGAGCCGATCGGCTGGTTCTCCGATTCCGGGTCGGTTGCCGTTGTCCCGGTTCAGGCGGTGCGGCCGTAGAAGGTGGTGAGCGCCGACTCCGAGAGCGCAACTCCCGGCTGGTCGTTGTAGGCGAACACGACGAGGAGGCGAGTCGTGCCGCCTTCGGTCGGCGTGACCCGGTGGATGGCGTCACGTCCTCGGAACAACACGAGATCTCCCGGTTCGAAGTCGAGCGTCTTCACAGCTTCGTCACCGTCGAGAATCTTGCCGACTCGTTCGTACGCCATGTCGCCGACGTCCGCGTCACGCACGGCGGGGACGTGGTCGAAGTGCGCTCCCCCTTCGGCGGACTGCAGCAGCATCGTCACGGCGAACGACGAATTGTCGAAGTGCCAGCCGAGTTCCATGCCAGCGGCCGCGAAGTGGACGTTGATCGACGACAGATCGTCGTCGTAGGGATGGATCTCGTCGATGCCGAGCACCCCACACAGGAACGTGCGGAACGACGGGTCGTCGTAGATCTCGCGGAGCGGCGAATCGCCAGGAATCTCGTCGTCGGCGATGAGGCCCTTACTGCTCGAGACCTGTCGGTTGTGAGGATGATCCGCCGCGACGGTCGGATCGGGCGGGGTGAGGTACACGTTGTGGGTCTTCTCGGTGTAGTACGCGTCGGCTTCGTGGCGTGCAGACTCGGCGACGATCCGGCTGATCGTGTCGTCATTGGCGAAGCCGTGCAGGACGAGTGCCCCGTTGCGGTCGAGGCGCGTCCGACACTCGGCGATGTACGCGTCGTCGGTGATCGGATGCCGTGTCGCGTCGAGGTGTGCAGTGGTCATCGTGGAAGTCCTTGTCGGGCTTTAGTGGGTTTCCGGTCAGCGGGTCAGTCGTTCGAACGTGGCGTTGCGTTCGACCCGGCGAGCGGGCCGATGGTCTGGCGGATCAAGGGCACGCCAGGTCGGTAGGCGAGGTCGTGATGCGTCCGTGCGTCGAGGATGACTGCGTGCCCGGCGGATCCGGGACAGAGTCGGCCGATGTCGGTGCGGCGCAGTGCTGCTGCGCCGCCCAGCGTGACGGCTTGGATGGCTTCGTCGATGGTCATGAACATGTCGCGGACGGCGATGGCGATGCAGAACGAGATCGACGTGGTGTAGCTGGATCCGGGGTTGCAGTTCGATGCGAGCGCGACCATCGCGCCGGCGTCGATGACCCGGCGAGCGTCGGCGTACGGCTGGCGGGTCGAGAAGTCGGCGGCTGGGAGGAACGTGGCGACGGTGTCGCTGCCGGCGAGCGCTTCGATGTCGTCGTCGGTGAGGTACGTGCAGGGATCGACCGATGCACACCCGCATTCGACGGCCAGTTGCACGCCGGGTCCGTGGCCGAGTTGGTTGCCGTGCAGACGGAGCCCGAGGCCCGCAGCTCGTCCGGCGGCGAGGACGGCACGCGATTGGTCGACATCGAAGGCGCCGGTTTCGCAGAAGGCGTCGATCCACTTCGAGTTGGGCGCTGCTGCATCGAGCATCTCGTTGCAGACGAGATGGATGTAGTCGTCGGCCCGGCCTTCGTACTCGACCGGCAGGAGGTGGGCGCCGAGGAACGTCGATTCGGGCGTGTGGGCTCGCGCAATCTCCAACGAGCGGGTTTCGTCGGCGACGGTGAGGCCGTATCCGGACTTGATCTCGATGGTCGTGGTGCCGGCG
>JBBKWQ010000222.1:0-8530 GCA_037969115.1 Ilumatobacteraceae bacterium | reverse complement strand
GCGACACGTACGGGACGCTGGCCGTCGTCATCGGGCTGCTCGTCTGGCTCCACTTCGTCACCCCGCCTCCTCATCCTCTCCGCCGAAATCAACGCGGTCAAGGCACGCTCGTTGCATCCGCGCTCGCTCGCCGACGACGTCGTCTCCGAGGCCGATCGACGGGCGATGTTGTTGAACACCGAACGGGTGCTGTACGACGAGGCCCTCTCTCCGACCGTGGAAGTGCCCGAATCCAAAGCCGCCAGCTAGTGACCACGCGCCACTTCTCGGTGTGCGCACGAACGCAGCCTTGTCTTCATGAGCAACCCCGGCTCAGCAGATGCCGCTCCTGGAGAAGCGACCTCCGTCGAGCGGATCCTCGACCGACCCCGTGCCCGAGTCTGGCGACGTATGTCGTAGCAGCGCGCCAGGACCGCTTGCTTTTATTTACAAAGTTAGATATTCTCAAGCGCGTCCCTCATCAGGACAGATCTCGAATCCCCACGAGAAGGAAACACCGTTGCCAACGATCACCGGAAGAACAGCCAACGTCGTCGGCCGACGGTTGCCGCGTTGCGTGCGATGGACCACGAACCGTCGAGTCCGTCTGTATCGCGACACCGGCGGCAGGGAGGGCAGCCGTCGGCTGGGCAAACCGTGCTTCCTGCTCGACGTGGTCGGACGGAAGAGCGGCAAATCTCGGCCCGTGATGTTGATGCTCGTGCGTCGCGGCGAAGACTTCCTGGTGACTGGTTCCAACGCAGGCAACCCGAAGACACCCAACTGGTACCTCAACCTCATGGCGGCGGGCGGCGGTTATGTCGAAGTCGGCGCACGACGTTGGGCGGTGTCCGCCCGGGAAGTCGCCGATGGCCTCGAACGAGAAGCGTGTTGGCACCTGCTGACCAACGCGTGCCCTGATTTCAACTCTCACCAGCAGCTCACCACACGTCGACTACCGGTCGCCGTGCTCAGCCCCAGCGTAGAGTTCTTGCTCGCTGACTTCGAGGGGACCTGATGGACTGGAAGGCGATCGACACCACATACTGCGGCGTAGCCGCTGCCGCAGACCTGATTGGCGACCGTTGGTCGATCCTCATCATGCGCGACGTCTTCTTCGGCGTCCGTCGCTACCACGAGATCCAGGCAGACATCGACGTCTCCACGGCTGTGCTGGCGGATCGACTCAAGAAGCTCTGCGATCACGGCCTCCTCACCAAGGTGCCCTACCAAGCAGACGGCAAACGGAAGCGCGACGAGTACCACCTCACCGAACGAGGATTCGGTTTCATGAGAGCGACGTTGGCCTTGGCGGAGTTCGGATACGACCACGTCGTGCCCGAAGGTAAGCGGCTGCTCGAGCTCTACGACATCGAGACCGGGCAGGAAGTTCGAGTCGGTTTGGTTCGAGAAGACGGCTCCGAAGTGACCCACAGCGCCCTCGGCATGCGAGTCAATCCGGCCTCACAGCCCTAGCGGAAGAGGCCCAACTGCGACGACGGGCAGAGCCGCAGCGCGCCATTCGGGGAAGCCGTCCTCCAGTCGCCGAGCACGACGCCCACGCCGACGCAAGAACCGCGCAGCGTCGTCGGCGAACACACAGTACGGGCCTCGGCAATAGGCGACCACCTCGACACCCTCGGGGAGCGACCGCACGTGCCGTGCGAGGCCGTCGATCGGGATCGATCGGGCACCGGCGATGTGACCGGCCTCGTACTCGGCGGTGGGACGCACGTCGACGACGACGACATCGCCGTCCGTGAGACGCTGCACGAGCTCGCTCCGACTGATCTCGTCGAGTCGGCTTCGATCACCGAGGTACGCCCTTGCGAGTTCATCGAGTTGCTGATGGTGAGCCGCGACGACATCGCGCAACGTGACCCAGAGCTCCACCACCCGCGGCGAAGCGACGCGATAGTAGATACGTGTCCCGGCGCGTCGCGTCGTCACGAGCCCACTCGAAGCGAGCACACGGAGGTGGAACGACGTGTTGGCAAGGCTCTGGCCGATCTCGGCGGCCAACTCGTCGACGTGTCGCTCCCCCTGCACCAGCACATCGATCAGTTCGGCACGGCGCCCGTTTCCGAGCGCCTTCGCCACGAGAGCGAAAGCGTCGAACAAGTCGTCCTTCGCTGCACGATCACCCACCCGCGCCTCCTGTCGTCGCGCGTTGAGCGGCCGGGTGGGTTTCGTACATGCGAAGGATGACCACGACTCCCGATGTCGCGGTGAGCGCCGCCACGGCGTAGATCGCCGCTTCGATCGACACGAGATCCGCGAGCAGACCTGCCACGAGCGCGCCAACGGCGAAGCCGGCGTCACGCCAGAGTCGGTAGATGCCCACCGACCGAGCACGCCAGGTGGGGTGAGCAACGTCGCCGATCGCGGCAAGCAACGTCGGGTACACCATGGCCGTGCCGGCGCCGAGAACGGCAGCACCCACCGCCCATGGCCAGAATCCTGACGCGGCAGCCATCCAGGCGATGGCGACGGCCTGGGTGAGCATGCCGCCGGCGATGAGGGGTTTGCGGCCGATGCGATCCGACAACCCACCGGTATAGAGCTGGCCGAGTCCCCAGACGGCCGGGTAGATGGCCGCCAGGATGCCGATGCGGCCCACTGACAGACCGGCAGCGGCGAAGAAGATCGGGAACAACCCCCAGGCGAGACCATCGTTGAGGTTGTTGACGAGACCGGCCTGTGATGCCGCCGAGAGCGCCTTCTCGCGGAAGCTGGTCAGGGTGAAGATCTGGCCGGTGGTCAGTTCGTGATGCAAGTCGTCACGGGTCGAGGTGTGACCGACCGCTTCGAGTTGAGCGTGACCGCGCGTCTCGCGGACGAACAGCACCGACAGGCCCAGACCGAGGCCTGCGTAGGCGATGCCCAGAAAGAAGGGCTCGGGCCGCAGGCCCCAACGTTGGGCGATGTAGCCGGTTGCGACCGCGGTGACGGCGACCGCCCCGTAGCCGGCCGCCTCGTTGAGCCCCATCGCGAAACCTCGACGCTGCGGGCCGACGAGATCGATCTTCATGATCACGGTGGTCGACCAGGTGAGACCCTGGTTGACGCCCAGAAGCACGTTGGCGAAGATCACCCACCCCCACGTCGGCGCCCAGATCAGCAGCAGCGGGACGGGGATGGCGATGATCCAGCCCGCGATGAGCACCGGTTTTCGGCCGTGGCGATCAGACAGCGTGCCGGCGAAGAAGTTGGTGACGGCCTTGACGACGCCGAACGCAGCGATGAACGTCAACGTGGCGGTGAAGGCGGTGAGGCCGAACTCGTCGCTCGCCAGCAGCGGGAGCACGGTGCGTTCCTGACCGATCATCCCGCCGACGAGCGCGTTCACGCCGACCAGCAGCGAGAACTGGGCGAGGTTCTCGTGCAGCCCGAGCCGCACCGAACGACCGCCTCGGCCACTCGCTCCCTGAATCGTCACGTCGCTGCTGAGTTGCGTGGTGACGGCCGGGTCGCGATGGTGGTCATCGTGCTCAGAAGCGATATGAGTTGTCAAGCAATCTCTTGAATAACGCCGGGGCGACCAGGGCCAAGTGGTGAACGTGGCTGCCCGCAATCGCAGGTTCGCGAAGGTCACCGCATCTAGCATCGAATCCGCCGGCCTGGCCGGCGCTGGTTCAGAGAGTGCGTCGGCGGTCCTCGCCCGGCTCACGACTCGAAGGGGTGATCCGTGGTCCGTTTTCGTCAGTTGCTCGACCTTGCACAGCATCGCTTGTTGCTGATCCCGCTGTTGTTCGTCACGCTCGCCGTCGGGCTGAGCCAGCTGATGCTCGCGGTCGACCGCAGTCTCAACGACGCCGACCTGCCAACTGTGCTCGAAACCACCGTGGGCTCGGGGCGGGCGATCTTGTCGGCGATCGCGTCTGGGCTGATTGCTTCGGTCACGTTGTTGTTGTCGTTGATGCTCGTCGCAGTGCAGCTCGCCAGTTCTCAGTTCTCGCCTCGGACCTTGCGCGACTGGATCGGCGACCGAACCCTCCAACGCACGATCGGCTTGGGGCTGGGGACCACCGTGTACTGCTTGTTGATTCTGCGCGAAACTCGCACCCTCGGCGAGGGTGAGGCGCTGACGCCGCACATGTCCGTGCTGTTGGGCCTCGTTCTCGGCGTCGCGTCGCTGGTCGCGGTCGTCTTGTCCGTCGACCACCTGACGAACCGATTGCGAATCGGAGCGGTGGCCAAGGGCATCATGTCCGACACCGTGGCACTGATCGAACGCAACGATCACCTGGGTTCGAAGGAGAACCCGGCGGTGGCGCCGGCAACGCAGACCGGCGGCGGTCAGGCCGGGGTCGATGTCCCTGGCGACGCAATGGTGGTCACGTCGTCCGGGTCTGGATGGGTGCAGCAGATCGATGACGACGCCCTGCTGGCTGGTGTCCCGCACGGATCGACCGTGTTCGTCCCGGTCGAACTGGGTGGCTTCGTGATGCCGGATGCCCCGATCGCCTGGATCTGGCCGCTTCCTGACGACGGTGACTGCGCGGATCGGGTTCGATCAACGATCGCACTGGGAGACACACGAACACTGCAACAAGACGTCGGATTCGGCATCCTGCAAATGGTCGATATCGCCGTCCGGGCGCTGTCGCCCGGCGTGAACGACCCGAACACGGCCAATGACCTGATCGTCCATGTCGGCGTGGTGCTCTTGGCGTTGTGGGAGCGTCCCGAGTCGGGTTCGGTCCAGGAGGCCGACGGCCGGACTCTGATCCGACACGATCTCACCCACGCCGACTACCTCCATGCCGCGTTCGACCCGCTTCGCCGCCACGGAGCCGGTGACCCAAGCGTCGCCGCGACCATCGTGCGGACACTCGTGGCCCTCCGATCCGAGGTGATCCGTCGTGACCTACCTGGTCCGTTGGCCCCGATCGACGAGGTGATCCAGCAGACGCTCGAGGCAGTGGAGGCATCCGAACTGTCCGAGTACGACAAGTCACTCGTCCGACATGTCACCACGCGGGCTTGAGGGTTGATTGCGGCGACTCAGCTCGGTTCCACTTGACGCGCGGCCTTTTCCCGTTTCCGTTTCGCTCTCGCCACACGCTCGACGATCTCGCTGACGACCACCGTGGCACCGGCAGCGATCAGGCCCCAACTGAGCCCGAACGCGAAGCCCGCGCCAACGCCGACGATCGCAATTGCGACAAGCCAGGCGATGTTCCGTTTGCTCACCTTCATCAGTCCTCCGACCCGACTGAGCCCGATCGTTGGTCGATCCGGCCGCAGCTCCTCGAACCGTACCGTCGACGCCGACTGCGGCGTGGGAGTGTTGCCGACTCGCCCGGGTGTCGCGACCGGTAACGTCGGCGTGGTGAAAGTCGCACGAGCAGGGTCGATGCTCGTAGCCACCCTGCTCGTAGCCAGCGGATGCAGCGGCGGATCGGACGACGTCGCCGGTGCGACCGCCTCAGCGACATCGGCCCCGGTGTCAGTGCTGCCGGCCGCTTCGACGACGGCCGCGCCGCCGACCACCACGACCGTGCCGACAACATCGACCGAACTGCCCGCCGACGCACGCGATCCATCCTGCGTCGTCACGGTGGTCGCCGGGGATTCGCTGTCGAACATCGCCGACAGCGCCGGCGGCACGACCGTCGAGGCGATCCAGGAGGAGAACCGACTGTTCGGCGACCCGGTGATCCATCCCGGCGACGAAATCGACGTCTGCGTCGGCAACGACGTCGACGACGTCACGGGCGCTTCGCGACTGCCTCCCGGACCCGCAGCCGTGCGCCGACAACAGGAGAAGTTGAACGAGCTCTTCGCCTCGTACCGGATTGCGGAGCTCGCCGTCGATGGCGAATCTGGGCCGATGACGCGTCAGATGTTGTGCGCAGCTCGGCTGGGCCTCGGCCTGCGGGTCAGCGCTACCGACATGTCCGAGGGCAGCCCCGAAGCGGCCACCCTCATCGACGCCCAAACGTTGTCGATCCCCGCCGGCGCTCCGACCTGGGCCAACCGGTGGGTCCTGATCGACAAGACGTGCCAAGTGGTGTTCACCGGCGAAGGCAGCGACCGGATCGTCAACGTCTACCCGACGTCGACCGGCGAGCCAGGTTACGAAACTCGTGACACCAAGGCCGTCGCCGCGTTCCGCTACGACCCGGCCCTCGACAACGGCGGATGGCACGACAGCTCACGCTTCCCGGTCGACGTCGACAATCCCCTGAACGGCAACATGTACAAGCCGATCTACTTCAACAAGGGCCAGGCGATCCACGGCGCCAACAACGTGCCGCCCGATCCGCGCAGCAAGGGATGTGCCCGGCTGTTTCCGTGGCATCAGGACGAGCTCATCGCCTGGCTCGGGCTCGACGATGTCGTCGAGCCCACCTGGCGCGACGCGGAAATCGGCGTCACGGTGAGCGTCCAAGGCGACTATCGCCGCGCTGATTGACCGGCCGACGATCGCCAATCGTCGCACTCCACGAGCGCCGCGAAACGACGACGCCACTCGACCGACGCTCGGTCGGCTTGCACGTTGACGAGATCGGTCCGCCCGAGTGGCAGCGTCCCGCCGACCTGCTCGAGCATCCGTTGATCCTCGAGACCGATCGCACGATCGAACGCGATCACCTCTTGGGGGTCGACGGCGGCCGCGTCGTTTCGCCAGACGACGAAGGTGAACAGGGACCGCTCGTCATCGACGGGAGTGCTGCACAACAGCAAGATGTGCTCGAGACCGTCCTCGTACCGGATGGTGCTGCGCACGTTGAGCGGCAGGTGGAAGCCGGTGCTCATGTGGCGATGCACGGCCGTGTCGGTCGTGCCCGTGGTGGCGACCGCCTCGTCGGGATTGTCGACGTCGACCTCGTAGGCGTAGCCGTACCAGCCGTCGTCGAGTTCGCCGAGTTCGAACCGCGGCACGTTGGGGTCCTGGCCGGCACCGAAGGTGCCCCGATGAACCCATGGAAAGTGGCTGATGTCGAGGAAGTTGTCGACCATCCTGGTTGCGGCGACGCGCCACTGCTGCATGCCACTGTTGATCCGGCGGAACGCCGGATCGTCGTCGTGCGAGATCGTCGGAATCGGACCGGCGGGTTCACCCGGGCAGAGCCACACCAGGCCGTAGCGCTCTTCGACGGCGTGACACGCGAGGTGAGCGGTGGGCGGCACGGTACCGGTGACGCCCATCGACGGAACGCCGACGCATCGGCCGGCGCCGCCGAACGACCACCCGTGGTAGGCGCACGTCAACACGCCCTCGGCAACCGAGCCGATCGACAGCGGCGCCTCCCGGTGCGGACAACGATCGGCGGCTGCGACCAGCATTCCTTCGGCATCACGCCACAACACGTGGTCGGCCCCGAGCAACCGCACCCGAAGGGGTGCGGCGACGACGTCGCTGATCTCGGCGACGGGATGCCATGCCGCTCGGAGCTGAGCGCTGGCGGCAAATGATGTCATCGGCGCCCCCTCGGACAGCAGGATAGTCTGCGCCCGACGCCACGGTCGACGAGAGATCGCGTCGGCACACGGCAGGAGGGCAACGATGCAGGAAGCGACGTACGACATCCACCCCAGCGAGGCCAGGTGGACCCACGTCGCCCTCCGCGTCGACGACATCGATGCGACCATCGAGTGGTACACCGAGATGACCCCGCTCGAACTGATCGACCGACGCCAGGACGACAACGGCTTCGGGGCATGGCTCGGCATGCCGGGTGCCACCAACAACCCGTTCATCCTCGTCGTCGCACAGTTCCGCGAAGGGTGCGACCCGTACGCCGACGCACCCAAAGAGGTGTTGGCACCGTTTGCCCACCTCGGCATCGAACTGCCGTCACGGGATGCGGTCGACGAGATCGCCGGCCGCGCTGAAGTCGCCGGTTGTCTTGCGATGCCGGCCACGATGATGCCACCACCGATCGGCTACATCTGCATGGCACGCGACCCGGACGGCAACATGGTCGAGTTCTCGTGGGACCAGGGCGTGTTCTCCACACTCCGGGGCCGGTGGGGCCCTCCCGAGGACTGAAGCCGACCGGCAACGTGTTCGAGCGCGAGCTGAGAACCCAGTTCGTCAGCGCCGACGCCACCGAGATTTCGTAGGCCGTAGATCAGATGATCGACATCGCCGTCCTGAACGGGGACGTCTCGTCGAACGCACGGCGATGACGCCCTCGACCTCGCCAGCGGATGCCACGGCGATACGTGCCGCCTCGACGAGGTCGGTGCCGTAGGCCACGCCGACGTCGACCGGGCGATCCGGGCGATCACGATCGCCGCAACCAGGACGACGACGGCCTGATCGTAGTCAGCAGAGCTTGTCCTTGATGTTATCGACGGTGTCGCTGACCTTGTCGGCAGACCGTCGGCCGGCTCACGTGAAGATGCTGACCCCGCCGGGTCCGACGAGGAGGCCCACGATGAACAAGACCAACCCGGAGACGAGCTGCTTGCGGACGTCGCTGCGATGCCCGACACGACGAGCACGACAGCGATGATCCAGAGGAGCAATGCCATGTTGATTCCTTTCCTGAACCGACTCCCGCGCACAGTGCGACGGGAGAGATCCAGGAAACTA
>JBBKWQ010000221.1:0-3309 GCA_037969115.1 Ilumatobacteraceae bacterium | reverse complement strand
TCGCTGTTGCCTGGCTGCTGCGCCTGGGCTGGATCGCGGACTACTTCTCGCAGCCGGTCCTCGTCGGTTATCTCGCCGGGGTGGGCGTCGTGCTCGTCGCCGGACAATTCGAGAAGGTCCTCGGTCTCGACATCGAAGCGGGCGAAGCCGTGGCGCAGACGATCGAGGTGGCCCGCGAGCTCGGCGACACGAGTGGCACAACGCTGCTGGTCGGGACGATCGCGCTCGCCGTCCTCATCCCACTCAGATCAATCGCGCCGAAGTTTCCGGCGGCGCTGGTCGTCGTCGTCGGCGCGATTGCAGCCTCGTGGGCCTTGGACCTGCAGACCCACGGGGTCGCCGTTCTCGGGAACGTACCGTCCGGCCTGCCGAGTTTCGGGATCTCGTTCGGACACGTGTTCTCGTTGCTCCCGGCCGCGCTGGGAATCTTCGTCGTCAGCTATGCAGACGGCGTGTTGACCGCTCGTTCCTTCGCCGGTCGGCATGGGCAGCACGTGCGGGCGAACCAGGAGTTGCTGGCGTTTGCCGGGATGAGTGCCGCCGCCGGGATATCGCAGGGCCTCCCCGTCGGTGCAAGCGGATCGCGAACGGCCGTCAACGATCAGATGGGTTCGACCAGCCAGGTTGCCGGCCTCGCGGCGGCCGGTGCGGTGCTCGTCGTCGTGTTGTTCCTCACCGGTCCGATCGAGTACCTGCCGAATGCGGTCCTCGGAGCCGTCATCGTCTCCGCCGCGATCGGCCTGGTCGATCCGGTCGCGTTCGCTGACCTTCGGGTGGCGAGTCGCTTCGAATTCGGGCTCGCACTCGTCAGTGCTGTTGGTGTCGTGACGATCGGCGTCCTCGCAGCTCTCCTCGTTGCGCTGGCGTTGTCGATTGTTGACGTGGTCGCACGGAGCGCTCGACCACACGACGCGGTCCTCGGTTGGGTCGAATCGATCGGTCGCTGGGCCAACGTCGCGTTGCATCGGTCTGCTCGCCTCACCGACGGCGTCGTGGTCTACCGGCTCGATGATCGGCTGTTCTTCGCGAATGCAGATTACGTGAAAGGGCGCGTCCACGAAGCGATCCGCGGCGCTCCGTACGGGGTTGACTGGCTGGTCTTCGATTGCGAAGCGATGTCGAACATCGACGTCACCGGGGCGGAAGCGTTCGAGGCCCTCATCGGCCAACTGCTACACGACGGGATCGGAACAGTGATCGCTCGAACCCGTCCCTACATTCTCGAACGTCTCGAGGACACGGGTGTCATCGAGGTGCTCGGAGAGGGTCGATCATTCCCAACCGTACGCTCGGCGGTTGAATGGTGTGTACTGCGGCGATCGACCGATTCCGGGTATTGACGTGCACGAAATGAGAGGCTGTTGCCATGTCACCTGAGCGTGCGAGTCATCAAGCGAGTGGGAACAATCGGTGGCGGCGCTTCCCGAGCTTCCGGATCGTGTTGCTCGGGCTTGTCGGAGTCGTGGCGGCCTTGTGGCTTGCACCGACGATCGCTGCGTTCGTGGCCGACCTCGACCTCGACAACCTGGGCCACCCGTACCTCGCGATCGGTTCGTTCATCGTCTTCGACGCGATCATCCCGATCTTTCCCAGCGAGTCACTGTTGACGACGGGATCGAACCTCGCCGCGCAGTCCGGCTCGTCAATCGAGCTGTGGAAATTGATGCTGACGGGTTCGGTGGCAGCCATGATTGGCGACAGCATGCTGTACCTGCTGTCCCGAACCGTGCTGCGCAAGTCGATGACCGCTCAAGTCGACAAAGCTCAACGGAACCCAAAGGTGGCGCGTTCGCTCGAAGTGATGAGTGGGACCGCGCCGACCCTGATCGTGTTCGGCCGATTCGTGCCAGGGCTTCGGTTCATCGTTGGCGCCACGATGGGCCTCAGCAGATATCCGTATCGCCGCTTCCTCATGTACGACGCGATCGGCGCCACATTCTGGGCATCGTTCACGTGGATCTTTTCGTATCTCGTCGCCACCGTGATCGACGACAAACCGTTCCTGTCGATCGCCGTGTCCGTGATCGTGACCACCGGATTGCTCGCCCTGCTCTACAAACCTCTGAAGAACAGCTGGGAACAAGCCGCGCCCGTCGCGACGCACTGAACCGGTCGTGCCGATCTTCGGTCGCGGGGGCGACGAGCCCACCCGGGGTACGCGGCGGAGCCGCACTGACGCCACCCACAGCGCCCCGCGGAGCGAACGGCCTTTCCCGGCGAGTCGCTCAACACAATGATAGTGTTGTGGTGTGCTCCCCGTGTTCGATCCCGACAGCGGTCGACTGCCGCCAGGCGAGCACGTCGCGTCGTGGGACGAGGTGGTCGAAAGGTTCGGGTGGACCGAACGTCGCCGACGTTTGCTCGACGGGCTCGCCGAAGCGATCGAACTGCTCGCCGCAGCCGGCTGCCGGAAGATCTGGTTGAACGGCAGCTTCGTCACCGCCAAAGACGAACCCGGCGACTTCGACGCCTGCTGGGACACCGACGATGTCGATCTCGACGCACTCGACCCAGTGCTGTTGGACCTGTCCAACCACCGAGCCGCGCAGAAGGAGCGCTTCGGCGGGGAGCTGCTCCCGAACGTCATAGAAACCCAATCGGGTCTGTCGTTCGCCGAGTTCTTCCAGAACGAACGCGACACCAGCCGCAAAGGCATCGTTGCCATCCACCTCTCGAACGGAGACGCATCATGATCACCAACGAAGTGCAATACCGCGCCACCAAGGCACACCTCGAACGCTTCGAGCAAGCCGCCGCCAACATCGAAGCCCGGCCCGGCAAACGAACCAAACTCGAACGCCTCGAACTCGACGCCGTACGCGCCCAGGCCGACGATCTGCGCGTTGAACTCGTCGACTTCGACCAGCTGCGCGGCGGAACCTTGTCGACGTTCGATGCAGCGTCGTTGGAGGAGCTCTCGACGGTACTCGTCAAGGCACGCATCGCTCGCGGCTGGACCCAACGTCAGCTTGCGGAGGCGCTCGGGATGGCCGAACAGCAGATCCAACGCTACGAAGCCAACGATTACCGCTCGACCAGCCTCGCCCGACTGTGCGACATCGCAAACGCCCTCGGCGTCACCGTCGCCCAACACGCCGAACTCAAGCCGTCCGCCGCCTGAACGACGGAAACCACTCTCCGTGACGAGCGAGACCGAGCGGTCATGTACCAAATATGTACCAGCACACCGGTAAACAGCGGGGAACAGCGGGGAGCCACGGGGACTCGAAAACGGCGGCAGAGCAGGGCAAATGTGGGCTGACCAGGCAGTGCAAAGAGAACTCGTTTCGGCCTCATAACCCGAAGGTC
>JBBKWQ010000220.1:0-10324 GCA_037969115.1 Ilumatobacteraceae bacterium | reverse complement strand
TGACTGAGTGCGAGCTCCGGCCACGGTGACATCTCCATGAGATGGATGTACAGGTGAAGGAGCCCAGGGTGGTCCCAGGCCCCGGGCGTGTCGGCGAAGGCACCCTCGAGCGCGGCGCGTGCCTCCTCGGTCGAGGCGCCGTCCGCCGGCACCCGAGCCGGGAGGTCCCACAGCTGCCAGGGCGTTCGGTTCATGCCGGCTTCGACGAACACGGCCACCGCTTCGAGATCGTCCGGATGGGCCTCGTAGACCGGGCGCATGGCGTCGGTGAAGGCGTCGTTCCACGGGCCGAAGTCCTCGATCTCGGGGTCGGTCGGGTACCGCGCGGCAAGTGCCCGAATCATCGCCGTCTCGACCGGCGACATCCCCGGCACGTCCAGCGCCGTGTCGAGCGCCGCGTTCGCCTCGGTCAGGGCGGTCGCCTTCTCGTCGGGCTCGAAGAGATCCCACGGCTTGTTGTAGTTCGGCCCGATCGCGTACGCGAGACCCCAGTAGGCCATCCCGCAAGCCGGATCAGCGGCGACGGCCTTGCGGAAACACTCCACGGCCTCCTCGTGGTTGTACCCGTAGGTCCACCTGAGACCCCGGTCGAACCAGATCTGCGCCTCGTCAGAGGTCGTGGTGACGGCGCGCCTGTAGTCGCCGAGGTCGAAGTACTCCATGGTGTTCCCCACCTCCTCGCACAAGCGTAACAAGCCCAGAATCGCCGAGAAACAGGGCCCACCCGACGCGCTACGCGACGAGCGAACGCGTGGTGACGGACGCAAATATCGGGTGCCCGGTTGGTGTCGATATCGCACTCGAGCTGTCGGCTTGGTGCCGGGATTTCGTGGCGCGATATCGGGCGCGTCCGACGATCCAGTCTCTCTTGCATCCCCCGAAATCGGGCGGTCGCTGCGACTCCGGATGCGGGTCAGGCGATCAGTTCTCGGAGCCGATGGGCTATCTCGTCGACGCTTGGTTGGGCGGCGGCGACTTCGATCACGAGTTCGTAGACCGCATCGTTTTCGGCATTCGAGATCTCGATGCCGTTGATTTCCAAGAAGACCGCTGTCGCGAGCCAGCCGAGCCGCTTGTTGGCGTCGACGAGCGCATGGTTCCCTACCACTGACTGCAGGAATGCGGCGACCTTCGTCCAGATGTCGGGGTACGCATCCTCACCGAAGGCGCTCGTGCGCGGCCGCGCCACGGCTGATCCGAGCAGACCGATGTCACGAATCGGCGGACGGTCGCCGAACAACGTGATCGCCAGGTTTATGACGTCGTCGAGGTCGAGGAACTCGACGGACTCGTTCACTCGCCGAGCCGGCGCAGGGCGTCGGCATGAGCGTCCATCACCCGACGGGCGGCCTCCTGCATCGAGATCCCCTCGGCGTCGGCGCGGGCCTTCAATGCTTCCTGCTCTGCGTCGGTGAGTCGCAGCGTCATAGCCATCCCGTTATGGTATCACTTCGATACCGTCGGTCCTGACGCTTTCGCAGATCGGCAGCCCGCGACTATCGATCGACACCAAGGAAAACGTCCCGTATGTCCCACGGATCGTCAGAGTCGAATCAGAGAACACCTGCTGAACTGGTGGGGCGGGTGGGGATCGAACCCATGACCCTGGGATTATGAGGTGGTCTACCTGGCCAAACGCGACCACTCGCGACGCAGAACCCCAGGTCAGACGACTTTGGGCACCGCCGATGTGTCGGGTGTTGCCGCGTTTCGTCGCACAGCGTCCCACGAAATCTGGCGGTCACCGACATTGCGGACGGTGTCCGCTCGCGCTATCCAGGCCCGTGATTTCCGTGCACTGCATGAGCGCCTGACTGTGCGGTGGTTCGACGATCGGGGTCGGTTGATCGGGCGGCGTTGCCGGGCGCCTTCAGGCGCCAACTCGGACGACCTCGCCGGACTCGCTGTGCGAGTACCGGGCATTCTGCGCGCGCTCGGTCGGATCTCATACCCGGCGGTCAGTGGCCGTGGGCCAGCTTCTCGGCGTCATACGACCGGCGCGTCGAGCCGCGCAGGTCGGCGTGTGGCTAGCGTACGTTCATGCCCACCCAAGAAGACAAGGCGCGTCACTTCCTTTCCCTGCACCAGGGCCCAGCGCCGCTTCTGATTCCCAATCCGTGGGACCCTGGCTCGGCCAAAGTTCTCGTTGCCATGGGCTTCGAGGCGCTCGCCACGACCAGCGGCGGCTTCGCGGCCACGCTCGGACGCGTCGACGGAACGATCACGCGCGACGAAGCCGTGGCCCACGCCGCTGCCATCGTCGCCGCCGTCGATGTGCCCGTTTCGGCCGACTTCGAGAACTGCTACGCGCACGAACCCGCCGGGGTGGCGAAGACCGTCGAGCTCGGAATCGGCGCAGGATTGGCCGGGTGCTCGGTCGAGGATTGGAGCGGCAACGAGATCTACGGCATCGACCACGCCGCCGAACGGGTGGCGGCTGCGGCCGAGGTCGCCCACGGTGGTCCGGTCAAGCTGGTCCTCACCGGCCGCGCTGAGAACCACATCCACGGCATACAGGACCTGGCCGACACCATCGCCCGCCTCCAGCGCTACCAGGAGGCAGGGGCCGACGTGCTCTTCGCTCCAGGCGTGACCGATCCCGCCGACCTGCGCCGGCTCATCAGTGAAGTTGACCGACCCGTCAACGTCGTGGCACGCCCCGGCTGTCCGCCAGTGGCTGAGCTGGCAGAACTCGGTGTGCGACGTGTCTCGGTGGGGGCTTGGTTCGCTTTCGCCGCGCTGGGCGCCCTCGTCGAGGCGGCGGCCGAGTTCCGCGATCACGGGACGTTCGGCTATCTGGACCAGGCAACCATCGCCGTCCAGATGGCCCTTCCCGCCTTCAACGGCGACTGACCAAACGTCCCCGAACGCACCGGCGACGACGCCGGGGAGCCCACCTCGAAGTACCAGCCAGGGGACACGCCATATCTGTTGTGAGTTCGGGCGTCGGCCGCCCGTGATCGCTTGGCGAGCAATGCAATTATCTCGCGTCACGCTTGGGTAGATATGTCGGCGCGGGCTCGTCGCCGCGAGCCGGATTACGGAGCGCGCGTTCTGTTCGGGTCTGGCCCGGCCGACGGCGAGCAGAATGCTCGTTCCCGGACGGGTCGGAATCGTTGCGGCGACGCGAACATCGATCTGGGCGTTGTAGAGATCCTGGGTCGGCAGCCCCGTGGCCAAGAGCATGGCCTGCGATGCGTCTCGACCCTGCGGTTGTGTGATGCGCGACGAGTACCTGTTCAACGCCGCTGGAGGTTCGCTTGTGGATGCGAACGGAGGCGCCTTCCCGGGGTCAATCGATATCGAATGGCTGCGTCCCGGCGGGTTATCCGCCGATGTGGCTCATTTCGACTTTGGTGACCCCGGTGGTGAGCGATGTCCGGGTCTCGGAGTAGTGGTCGCTCCGGTGGGTCCAGACGGTGCAGACGGTTCGTTCGAGAGCTTCGTCGTCGGGGCTTTGCCTGAGCAGTTGGCGCAGGTCCGTGCCGCTGGCCGCGAACAGACAGGTGTAGAGGGCGCCGACGGCGGAAAGACGGGCCCTGGTGCAGTTGCCGCAGAACGGTTGGGTGACCGAGCTGATGACACCGATCTCTCCCGTGCCGTCCAGATATCGCCAGCGTGTTGCGACCTCGCCCGCGTAGGCGGGTGCGACGGGTTCGATCGGGAATGTTTGGTTGAGGGTTTCGACGATGGTTTGGGCGGCAACGATGTCGCCGAGTTCCCAGCCGTTGGTGGCGCCGACGTCCATGTATTCGATGAATCGTAGGGTGTGGCCGGTGCCCTTGAAGTGAGCGGCCATGTCGATCACCGAGGTGTCGTTGACGCCACGTTTGACGACCATGTTGATTTTGATCGGGCCCAGCCCGGCTTGTGCTGCTGCATCGATGCCGTCAAGGACCTTCTGGACGGGAAAATCGACGTCGTTCATGGCCATGAAGGTCGTGTCGTCGAGTGAGTCGAGACTGACCGTCACTCGGTGCAAGCCGGCGGCGGCCAGGGTTGCCGCCTTGCGGGCGAGAAGGGCGCCGTTGGTGGTGAGCGCGAGGTCGGTGATCTCTGGGATTGCAGCGAGTCTGGCGACGAGATCTTCGATGCCGGTTCGCAGCAGCGGTTCGCCACCGGTGAGCCGTAGTTTGGTGACCCCGTGTCGGGCAAAGCATTTTGCGACGCGTTCGATCTCTTCGAAGCTGAGGAGCTCGGTCCGCTGGAGGTACTGGAAGCTGCTGTTGAAGATCTCTTTGGGCATGCAGTATGTGCATCGGAAGTTGCACCGGTCGGTGACCGAGATGCGAAGGTCTCTGACGGGGCGGCCCAGCGTGTCGGTTGGTGTGGTGGTCACGGTCAGGAGAAGGATTTACCGCAGCCACAGCTTCGTTGTGCGTCGGGGTTGTCGATACTGAAGCCGGCGCCTTGGATGCCGTCGCTGTAGTTCAGGGTGGCGCCGGCGAGGTGCTCGGCGCTGGTGGCGTCGACTTTGACCAGCACGGTCCCGAACGTTGTGACACTGTCGTCGGGGCCGGTTTCGGGGTCGAAGAACATCTCGTAGGAGAAGCCGGAGCAGCCACCAGCTTTCACTGCCACTCGGAGGCCGAGTTGCTCGTCGGTTGCTTCCGCGGCGATGAGTTGGGCGATCTTGGTGACCGCTTCTTCGCTAAGGGTGAGTATTGGCCGGGTGGTTTCGGTGGTTGTTTCGGTGGTGGTCATGACAAGTTGCTCCTTGATTGTTTCTGTTAGCTGGTCGCGGCGGTGGCTGGTGTTGGGTCGTGGCTTGGGGTTTGGTTGAGGCGATCGAAGGCGGTTTCGAGGTCGGCGCCGGCCTCGGTGAGGAGTTGACGGATGCTGCAGACGGCGAGTTCGACTGGTGGGATGGTGTCGGTGACGATCCGATCGGCCAGCGACGCGAATGCTGTGGCGGCTTGAGAGTCCGGTTCGGCCAGCGCGGCCGGGTTGCCGAGGTCACCGCCGGCTGAGACGGCGGGGTCGAGTGGGATCGACCCGAGGAGGGCGACGCCGAGTTGTTGCGCGAGCCGTTCGCCGCCGCCTTCACCGAAGACGGCGTGGCGGGAGCCGTCAGGGCCAATGGTGGCGCTCATGTTCTCGATGACGCCGGCGACGCGTAGATGTCCTTTGCGGGCCATGTCGGCGGCTCGGGCCGCGACCTGTTGTGCGGCGAGTGCTGGGGTGGTGACGATGCTGACGTCGGTGCGGGGCAACATCCGGGCGAGGCCCATCTGAATGTCTGCGGTGCCTGGCGGCATGTCGATCAGCAAATAGTCGAGGGCGCCCCAGTCGACGTCTTCGATGAAGTGCTGCACGGCCCTGTTGAGCATGAGGCCGCGCCACATGATCGCCTCGTCCTCTTCGGCACCAGTGATCGAGCCCATCGAGACGACCTTGACGACCCCGGGTCCGATGTTTCGCTCGAGTGGCGGGAATCGGGCTTTCCCGGTCTCTGTGGTTCGAGCGACGACGCTGCCTGCGACGCCGAGCATCCGAGGGATCGAGAATCCGCCGATGTCGGCGTCGAGTACGCCGACAGTGAGGCCTCGTTGCGCGAGGAGGGCAGCCAGATTGACCGTCACCGACGACTTTCCGACGCCGCCTTTGCCTGATGCGATCGCGACGATCCGACAGGTCGCCGGAATCGTTGTGTCGGGTGCGTTCTCTTGTGCCTTCCAGCGGGCTCGGGACATGACCTCGCGTTTCTGTTCGGCAGTCATCTCACCGAAGTGGACCCGCACCGCCTGCACGCCGGGGAGGGTGCCAACCCTGGTCTTCACGTCGTTCATCAGTTGGGCCCGAAGCGGGCAGCCGGCGGTGGTCAGCGCAACGGTGATGGCGACGTTGTATTCCGTGTCGATATCGATGCGTTGGACCATGCCGAGGTCGACGACGTTGTCGCCGAGTTCGGGGTCGATCACTCCTCGCAGCGCGTTGCTGATGGCTTCTTCGGCTGGGGCTTCAAGGGTCATGGTCATGGTCATCGTCCCTGCAGCGATTGGCTGGGCCTGGTTGCACCGAGTTGGACGCGGTGCAGCGGGCTGGTGTCGTCGTTGCTGGCGGAGGGCTGCGCGTAGAAGGGAGCGGCACCGGCGGCGTGGTTGGTGGTGTCAACGATCTGGGTGAGTTCGGGCGCGACGCGGCGGGCCATCGTTTCGAAGCCGGCGCGCAGTGTCGCGGTCGAGGAGGCGCATCCTTGGCAACCCCCGCTCATCGCGATGGACAACACGCCGTTGGTCAGCTCAACGATGGAAATCTTGCCGCCGTGGGCGGCGATCGATGGGTTGACTTCGCGCTCGAGGAGACGTTCGACCGCGGCACGAACCTGGTGGTCATCGCGCCCCGTCTGCGACGGTTCGGCGATTGCTGGTCGTCCGGTTTGGAGGTGGGCTCGGATCTCGGCGCCGATCTTGGCCCGAAGACCCTCCCACGACGCCGAGCGCACTTTGGTGACCGAGACCGTCGTGTCGGCAACGACAACGGCCGAGACTTCGTCGAACACGAAGAGGCGCGCTGGAAGTGTCGAGGAGTCTGTGGCTCCGAGGCGGTCGAACGCGACCGGCCCGCCGGGATGCACGCTCCGATCCACGATGAACTTGCAGGTCTCGGGATCTGCGACCGAGGTCTCGGCCCGGATGCGAATAGGGGCGTCGAGGGATGGTTCAGACATCTTGGACCACCTTGGCGTCGTCTCGTTCGGCGAGGGACCGAAGGTTGTCGTAGGCGTAAATTCCGGTGCTGTGGCCATCACTCCACGTGACGTTGACGGCATAGTTGCCGATGCCCGTGATCGAACGAGGTGCGACGTCGGCGACGATGCTGGCGGGGTCGAGCAGCGGTCGGCCGCTCATCTCCTCGACGCATGCCGCGCACCGGCAGGCGAGGCGGAGGTCGCGGACGTCGACGTCGTCCTGGCGGCCGTCCTCCCACAGCACCGACAGCGTGGTTCGGTCCCGTTGGGCGAATCCAATGGGTGTTGTGGGTGAACCGTCGGGTCGGGCCGCAGCGTCGAACCAGCCGGGTGCGCCGTGGTTGGTGTCCCAGGTCCAGGAGAACGAGCCCAGCACGGCGGCGGTGAGGCCCTGGAGGTGGGTGTCGATGGTGTCAGCAAGGTGGCGGTAGGTCGCAGCGGCGACGGACTGGGGTCGTTCGATGACGATGGGTTGGCCGCCGTCGCCGCCGGTGACGATGTCGGCGTCGAGTGGGATTGCGCCCAGGAACGCGACATCGAGTTCGGCACTCATGTGTTCGCCACCACCCTGGCCGAACACGTCGGTGTCGGTGCCGCAGTGGGGGCAGGTGAAGGTACTCATGTTCTCGACGATGCCGAGGATGGGGACGTTGACCGTTTCGAACATCCGCAGACCGCGTCGAGCGATCTTCAGACTGACGTCTTGGGGTGTGGTGACGATCACGACGCCGGACAGTCGCAGACTTTGGGCCAGCGTGAGTTGGGTGTCGCCCGTTCCGGGCGGCAGGTCGAGGATCAGGTAGTCGAGCTCTCCCCAGTCGACCTGGGCGACCAGCATCTGGAGGTACTTGGAGACCATGGGGCCGCGCAAGATGGCGGGGTTGTCGTCGTTTCGCAGGAGGCCCATCGACGCTGCCTTGACGCCGTAGCGTTCAGGGGGAACCATTCGGCCATCGGCAGTGGCGAAGGGCAGTTCGTCGAGCGGCAGGCCGAGCATGCCTGGAATGCTGGGGCCGAGGATGTCAGCGTCGACGAGGCCGACACGGCTCCCACTCTGGGACAGAGCGATTGCGAGGTTGACGGCGACGGTCGATTTGCCGACCCCGCCCTTGCCGCTGGCGACAGCGACGATGTTGCGAATCCCTGGAAGTTTGTTCCCCGACGGTTCGGGCGCGGACGCTGTCGGTTTCTCGGTCAACGAGATCGATTGTGGCGCGACATCTGGCTTCGACGACGCTGGTGCTGAGTCGCGCGGCGCGGCGGCGCCGGGCAGTACTGATGGCGGTGATGTCGGCGAGGCCGCTTCGCTCGCGGCCTTGCTCGATTTGCGGGATATTCGACGTCGATGAAGGGGCATTCGCCTGGTCACTCCTCTGCCGATTCGATGACCCGTTCCAGGGCGCCGTCGGGGATGTGGGCCATACCGTCTGATCCGGCTGGGTCGGCGGTGCCGTCGAACATCTTCTCGGCGCTGAAGTTCTCCGCCGATTCCTTGACGTAGTAGAGGCCGTCGTGCGGGCCGAAAGAAGCGTCGGGGGCGATCTCTTCGCGGAGGACAGAGCCGAGGTCTTGGTCGATCCATACCTTCATGGGGTTGGTCCTTTCTGTAGCAACCAGGGTGTGCGGCAAGGAGCGGTCACATCATTCCGAGTTCGAGCCGGGCGACATCGGAGAGGCGTGTGGCGTCCCATGGGGGATCGAAGACGAGTTTCACGTCGACTTCGTCGACACCGGGGAGCGCGGCCACGGCGTCGTGGAGGTCTTGGCGCAAGATGTCGCCCATCCCGCAGAACGGGGCGGTGACCGACATGTCGATGTCGACGTGCCAGGCACCGTTGGCTTGTTCGCTGGTGTCGACGCGGTAGACGAGGCCGAGTTCGACGATGTCGACCGGTATTTCGGGGTCGTACACGGTGGCTGCTGCTTCCCACACCCGATCCACGCTGAACGGCGTGTCATCCGTGACGTCGGCTTGGCCGGCGACGGCGACGAAACCGAAGTCGATTGAATCTGCTGCGCTGAGGCGCGCCATTTCGCCCTCGCTGGTGGTGACGGTTGCGGTCCCGCCGAGGGCTTGGAGCAGCGTGACCCGGTCGCCTGCGGTGAGCGTGACGCGGTGTCCGGCTGGAATGATCGTCACCACGCAGTCGCGTGGCAGCGTGAATCCCTTGGTCGCGACGACGGTGACTGGCTGATCAGTCATTGGTGTGTCGCAGACGGTCAAGGATCCATTCCCGGACGGTTTCGATGCCGACGTCATCAACGGCTTGGCCGGCGAATCCGTTGATGAGGAGTCGACGCGCTTCGTCGGCCGGGATGCCGCGGGAGCGCAGGTAGTACATCGCAGTTTCGTCCAACTGGCCGACGGTGGCGCCGTGCTTGCAGGCGACTTCGTCGGCGAGGATCTCGTGGCGTGGTTGGGTGTTGATCTCGGCACGATTGGACAGCAGCAGGTTGTCGTTGGATTGTGCGGCGTCGGTGCCGTCAGCGCCTGGGCGCACGTCGATGCCGCCGTTGAAGATGCCGGTGCTGTCGTCATCGAGCACGCCGCGGTACGACTGGCGGCTCGTGCAATCTTCGGCGTCGTGGACCACGGTGATCTGCTGATCGAGGATCTGTTCACCGGAACCGACGAACAGCCCGGACAGATCGGCGCGCGCGCCGACGCCTGCGAGGTGGACGTCGTATGCGAGGCGTCCGTACGAGGCGCCGAGGTTGAACGATCGGGCCCGCAACGTGCTGCGGGCCTGCTGGGTGACATCGACCCGGCTGAGGTGGACGTGGCTGGCGGGAACGTCTTGGAGCAGCACGTGGTCAAGTGCTGCGCCGTGGCCGAGCGAGGCGGTCGTGCGGACGTTCGATCCGCCGACATCGTTGCCGACACCGAGCCGCGTTTCGATGACGGTTGCCGAACTGCCGGCACCGAGGCGGATCACGGTGTGGGTGCAAGACCCGTTCTGTAGTTGGGCGGGCATGGCGATATCGACGATGTGGATCGGCTCGTCGAGGACGACGCCGTCGGCGACATCAATCACCGTGCCGCCTTCGCTGAACGCGATGTTGAGCGCCGTGTAGGCGTCGAGGACCTCATCGTCGACAACGCCGCCGTCGTTGTGGGAACCGGCCAGCTGTCGCACGTTCACGAGCGCGTCGGCGGGTGTCGACAGGCGAAGACCGTCGGGTGTCGTCAGGTTCGAGCGGTCGGGGTCGACGCTGCCGTTGACGACGACGATGCGCGGGCCGTCGAGGGTGGGGATCTGCTCGTCGAGTTCTGCGGGGAGGTCTCCGAACACCTGGACCGGCGGCCCGAACGCCAGTTCTGCGAGCTGTCGGTGCGGGGCGTATCGCCAGGCTTCGTCGCGCCGCGTCGGGTATCTGATGATGCCAATCCGGTCGAGCGAGTCGAGGCGCGCGGCCGGCGACGGGTCCGTTTTGACCGGCGTTGTGGTCGGCGTCATCATGATGTTGCTCCCGTGAGCGGTCGATCGGGCACGCCGTCGAGGTCGTGGTTGACGAAGTCGGCGTAGCCGTGGTCCTCGAGATGGAGCGCGAGGGTGTGGTCACCGGACTGGACGATCTTGCCGTCCACGAGCACGTGCACGAAGTCGGGCTGGATGTAGTCGAGCAGCCGCT
>JBBKWQ010000219.1:0-3329 GCA_037969115.1 Ilumatobacteraceae bacterium | reverse complement strand
CGAGTCGAGTTCGTCAGCGTGCAGGCGACGTGCGCTCCCGACTCGGAATCGGCCCGGGTGGAGACGGACGGTGGTGCCGGCGCCGCGACCGGTCAGCTGCACCAGCCCGACCGCCTGTTCATCGGGCCCGGTCGGCCGGTCGCTCGGATTCTCCGGTCGTGTGTCGATCAGTGAACCAATGACCAGATCGAGGTCGGCGAGCAGGCGTGATGTCGCGACGACTCGGCCGTCGACGCGGGTCGTGGCCGGTGGTGCTTGCCCGGTCACGGCGTGCAACAGATTTGCCAGCGTGGTCGCAGCAGGAGCAGCAACGATGTCGATGTCGGCGTCACCGTGGGGAGTTCGCACGACGACATCCATTCCCCCAGAGACTAGAACGACACGACCGGACCGAGCGGCACCCGCCGTGTCGATCTCCGTCGAAGAAAAGAATTTCTCGAAAATCGCTCAAGTTCACCATCGAACGTGTCGAAGAACGGGCGTGAAGGTGCCGCAAAGTGCACCCGGACCGAGGGCGGACGCTTCGGGCAGAGACAGGCAGACGATGGTTTCGTCGCGCGCAACGCGCTCAACCTTTCCGCTCAAACGCACAAGTACGATGGGCGCACCATGGCACTAGGGCAAACGCTCGACACGGTCACGTGGCGACAATCCATCGCGTCCGTTGTGGCAGTATCGATGGCGCTCGCCGGACTCATTTTCGTCCTGGGCGCCGACGGGATTCCGGCAGTCGATGCCACGTCGTCCCGGGCGACCAGGTGGGTCGTGCACGAACCGACCGGGCGCGTCGTGCTCGTCGACGGATTCGGCGGCCGACCGCTTGCGAGCCTCGACCTCGGCGTCTTGGGCGACGACCTGTTCGTCGCGGAGGGCGCAGGTTCCGCGTTCGTCGTGGACGATGCTGCTGCCGAAATCCGTTCGATCGACTCCTCCGAACTCCGTCTCGGCCCGCCGCAGTTGATCCCGAGTCTCGGCGCCGGCGTCGCGGTCGCCCGCGCCGGTCCGTCGGGTCTTGTCGTCGCGAACCCGCGCACCGGAGACGCAACGCTGCTGCCGACCCTCGGCGATGCGGTGGCGGTGCCGTTCGAAGCGGACAATGCGCCCGGGACCGACACAGCTGACACCATCGCGCTCGCTCCGGACCTGTCGATCTGGTCACTCAACAATGGAGATCTCGAGCGGTCCACGTCCACGGGCACGACCGCACGGACCCTCGGCGTCGAGGGTGCCGCCCTCTCACTGTTGGGCAATGATCCGATCGTTCTCGATCGTTCCGGACCACGCGTGCGCGTCGGTTCGGGAAATTGGGTCGACCTGCCGATCGATGCGGCCAGTCCTGACGGCGACCAGTTCGTGCTCCAACGCCCCAGTCCGCAAGCCGATTGCGCATGGGTCGGCGGCGGCGATCGCCTCTTCTGCGTCAGCGAAGACGGCATCGAGGAGTCCGCAACGGTGCCAGGTCTCGACATCGACGGCGGCGACATCCTGGCGATCGCCGGCGACGCAGCGGCACTGGTTCGTCGTGGGCCGACAGAAGTCGTGCAGTTCGACTGGCGAACCCAGGAGGTCCTCGACGCCGAGCCGATCACGGTCGACGCGGAAGCGCAGCTCGACGTGACGGCGACCACCGACGTGATCTGGGTCGATGATCGCTCGGGTGACTTTGTCTGGACGGTGCACCCATGGGGGATCGAAGCCATCGACAAGGATGCGTCCGGTCTGCTCGTGCTCGGCGAAGAGGGTGACGTGATCGAGGACGGCGACGCCGACAGCGGCGCGACGCCCGGAGCCGACGAAGGAGTCGCCTCCGAGGCCGAGCAGCGTGAGCCCGACAACAACGGAATCGACGATCCGCCCATCGCCATCGACGACCCGGTCACGGCTCGTTCCGGCGCATCGGTCCCGGTAGCGGTGACGGCGAACGACTATGACCCCGACGGTGAAGCAATCGCCGTCGTCGCCGTCGGCGTGCCCGGCCACGGCAACGTCGAGGTCGGCTCGGCGAGCACGGTCGTGTACACCCCCGAACCCGGGTACGTCGGGCTCGACGAGTTCGACTACACGATCGCCGACGGCGACGGAACCGAAGCGACGGCGAACGTCATCGTCGAACTGCTCCCGGTGGACGGCCAGAACCGGCCTCCGGTGGGCTCACCCGACTCTGCGCAAACCGGTCCCGACACGCCCGTGATCGTCGACGTGCTGCTCAACGACGTCGATCCGGAACGTGACGGGCTTCGGCTGGACTCGTTCTCTGCAGAACCGGCTATCGGTCAGGTCGCCGAGACCGAGGGCCTGTCCGGGCTGCCCGCACTCGAGTACACCCCCACCCAGGGGTTCGAAGGAGAAGCGAAGTTCTCCTACCGACCGGTCGACACCTTCGGCGCTGTCGGCGAACCCGTCGAGGTCATCGTCGAGGTCGCCCGACCCGACGATGCGAACCGGCCGCCGGTGGTACAGCCCGACTCGGTCCGAACTCGCCGCAACAGCGAGGTGATCGTGCCGGTCCTCGTCAACGACTCCGATCCCGATGGGGACCCGCTGGCGTTGTCGCTCATCACGCCATTGCCCAGTGGGCTCGACGTCGAAGTGCAGGGCGACCAACTCGCCGTCACCCCGCTCGCCGGCAGCGGCGACTCGCTGACCTTCGAGTACCAGGTCGACGACGGCCAGGGCCACCAGGTTGCCGGTGCAGTACTGGTCAACGTCATCGACGAAGACGAACCGAACCTGCCGCCCCTCGTGTCGGCCGACATCGAGACCGCCGTGGTCGGCCAGACGATCCTCATCGACGTGACCGCAAACGACTCCGACCCCGACGGCGATCCGCTCGCAGTCATCGCGGTGAGTCGGCCCACCAGTGGCGGCTCGGTGCGAAACGCGGGGCGGAACCAGATCGAGTTCACACCGACCGCGATCAACGAGGACAAGGACTCGAACGTTCGCTTCACCTACACCGTCAGCGACGGCAACAACCACGAGGTGGCTGGGGACGTGACCGTCACCGTGCTCGCCGAGGCGCTCCCCGAGCCGCCCTACGCTCGCAACGACTCGACGTTCACGTTCGTGAACGAAGCGGTCACCATCGACGTACTGCGCAATGACGGCGATCCGTCCGGCGAGCGACCCACGATCGTCGGGACGCCAGGCTGCCCGACCGGGGGGACAGCGACCGTGGCGGCAGATGGCCAGGTGCGGTACAACCCACCACGAGGTCAGTCCGGAGCGTTCCGCTGCACCTACGAGGTCACCAACTCCCAGAACCTGCGTGACTCGGCCGACATCATCATCTCGGTGCGAGAGCCCGTGGTCACGAACGCACCGCCGCG
>JBBKWQ010000218.1:0-3122 GCA_037969115.1 Ilumatobacteraceae bacterium | reverse complement strand
GGTGAGTCCCCTCCCGCTGTGGATTCTCCTGCACCGCGCCCGTCGTACGAATCGCATCCGTCCTGGTACGCGATCGCGCTCCCACCCGACCCGCCACCGACGGGCCGATCCCGGCGCGGCCGACGCGCCCATCGAGAACGACGGTGGATCCAACAACACCTCAGATGGCTTCGAGCGAAGGCCAGCGAGACGAATGCCGAGTTCATCGTCGTCCACGCGGGCGCCGAGCCCGCCGACGCACGAATCGGTGACGTACTGTTGGCTCTGGACCAACCGGTGGATCGCGGAACGGCCGCGCCGAACGTCGGCGTACGCGAAAAGGCCGACATCTGTATCGCCGACACGGGCGGGAACGCACTCCTGTCGCAGACGTGGCGGGTGCTGACGCGACGCGGGCTGCACACGATCACGGTGCGCACGCACGCCGACCCTCTCGACTCCAGTGCGCCTGAGTCGCCACACTCGTCGATCGACGCCTTCTTCGTCATGCGACGAACGGCGATTCTGGACGAGGCATCACCCCCACCAAAGTCGGCCGCGCGGCGCCCGACCTGGTGGGCCGCGATGGTCTGCGTCTCCGTGTACGCCCTGTTCCAGGCGTCGCGCATCTTCTCCCGTGACGTTCCGCTCTCGACCGACGAGCAACGTTGGCTCGGGACGGTTCGCGAACTCGCCGAGAGCGGCACAAGCCCGACCGGCCTCGCCCGAATCAGTGTCTGGCCGTCGATCGCGCGGCCGCTGCTCGAAACCGGTGGTGTGCTCGGTGTGCGATTGACCTCGCTGTTCCTCGCAGTCGTCGCGATCGGCTGCGCCGCCAACGCCTCGTCGCGGTTGTTCGGCCGCTGGGCAGCGCGGCTCACCGCGACCATGTTGGCGCTCGCATTCGTCGTCACCGACGTCGCCACACGGGCAACCCCGGTCTCGTTCGCCGTCGCAGCGCTCGCCGCCGCGTTCCTCGGGATCGCACTCGCCGAAGCCAACGACCGGCCGTCGTGGTTGCTCATGTCGGCGGCGGGAGCGGTGGCAGCCGTCGCCACAGACCACCGCTCGATCGCCTTCGTCGTCGCACTCCTCCCGGCCATCGCCATCGTGCGAGGGCGCGACTGGTGGACCTACTCACGCAACTATGCAATCGCCGCGCTGCTCGGCATCGCCGCGTGGGCCATACCGCGACGCACCGATGTCGCCGATGCGCTGGAGGTGTGGCGTTCACAAGTGTCGGTCAGAGACATCGCCACCGCTACGTTGCTCGCCGTCGGGGTCGCCGCCGTGGTGGCCGCGCTCATCGCGCTGGCCTTCCCCTCGCAGGTCGCGCGACGACGCCTTTGGGCGGTCGGCGTCTCAGCACTCGCGTTCCCCACCGCCAGCGCCATGTCGCTCGACGACAACGGGCACGCGGCCGCGCTCACGATGCTCACCGTGCTGGTGGTCCCTGCGATCGGTGGACTGATCGCTCATGTGTGCGCTACCACGATCAAGGGGCCCAACTCGTTGCCGCCGCGCCGGCGCGGCCCCGATCTGCTCACGATCGACCCATCGACGGGACACCTCGACGGCAACCAGGTCCGCTACTCCAATCGCCAGATGCAACTGGCCGGTGGACTGCTCGCGGTCACCGCCGTCTGGTTCTTCCCGTGGGCAATCCTCAACGCCGATTGGGGCAACTGGTGGCTCGCGATCCCATTCCTCGCCTCGAACTGCGCCGTCGGTGCAGCTGCGCTGCTCTCGGCGTTCAACGGCAGCCGTCGGTCGATCCCACTTCAACTCGACGTCGCCGTCGGCCACGAACCGCTCGTCGGTGTCATCGTGCCCACGGCGGGCGAACCCATCGAGATGGTTCATGCCACCGTCCGCTCGATTCTGGATCAGGACTGGCCGCTCGACCGGCTGCGCATCGTCGTGTCGGACGACAGCCATGGCGATGCCGTCCGCGACCATTTCGAACGGCTCAGCGACGAACTGCCCGCCGGTGTGCTCACGTATTGCCGCCCACCGGCGCGCGGGACACCCGAGCGAATCGGTGATTCCAAAGCCGGCAACATGAACTACGCGATCTTCTTCCTGAACGAGGCGCGCTGCGAGTTCGTCGAGACGCGAGATGCCGATGATCTCGTCGGCTCCACGAACTTCCTGCGCGCCACCGTGTCGCACATGATGGCCGATCCCGAGACCGGGTTCGTGCAGACCATCAAGGAATCACACACCAGCGTCGGCGATCCGTTCAACAACAACGAACCGTTCTTCAACCGAGGAATGATGTTGGCGCGCAACAGCGACAAGGCCGCGTTCCCCTGTGGCTCGGGTCTCGTCTGGCGCCGTGCGGCGCTCCGCGACATCGGCAACTTCCCGGTGTGGAACCTGGTGGAAGACCTTCACTCCGGCGTGTTGGCCTTGCGGTCGAACTGGCCGGGAATGTACGTGCCGATCGTCGGCACCTACGCCCAGCATGCTCCCGAGGACGTCGCCAACTACTTCAAACAACGCGGTACATGGGCGCTGGACACCGTCAGACTCCTCGCGTTCGACCGCCTCCGCGGCCTGCCGTGGCGAACCCGACTGCACTTCATCGAACAGGCCGGGTTCTACCTGCTCAGCCTGCCCATCATGGCGCTCTTGATCATCCCGATGGTCGGTCTCGCGATCGGCGAATACCCGATCGAAACCGACCCGACGACCTACGCACTGCACTTCGCGGGCTTCGCGCTGAGCATCGAGATCATCATGCTGGCGTTGTCGACCGATCAACGTTCGGGAGTTCTGTGGCGCACCCGAACGATGTTGATCGGTATGGCACCGCTGTACTTCACGTCGGTCGTTCGAGCACTCTGGTACGGCGCCAGCCGCAAGCCGATCTACGTCGTCACGCGCAAGATCGATCGCCACCAGGTGTACTTCCGCATGGTCAGGATCCACTGGTTCCTGCTCGCGCTGACCGTCACGGCGATCGTGCTGTCGGCAGTGCGGGGCAGCTTTCTCCTCGGCCTCGATCCGGGGGCGATGTACTGGGCGTTCGTGGGTCTGTTCGGGCTCGGTTCGTTCCTGCGCCTCAGTTGGTTCGGGGTCGACTTCCGCGCCCGGTTCATGTCGCGCATGCGGATGAGACGACGCTGACGCACTTCCCT
>JBBKWQ010000217.1:0-14106 GCA_037969115.1 Ilumatobacteraceae bacterium | reverse complement strand
GGGTGGGACTCGCGTTCATGGATCATCAACCTGGGTGCCAACGACAGTGGCTACTGCTCGACCGACGTGAACTGCGCTCGTGCGGCGATCATGCTCGTCGTCGACGAGATCGGACCCGGCCATCAGATCTGGTGGCCGAAGGTGACGCGCCTCTACACGCACCAGTATCAGGCCAACGTCTGGAACGTGGCGCTCGACCAGATCGCCGCGGAGCGCGCCGACTTCACCACGTGGGACTGGCCGGCTGCGATGTGGGGAGATCCGAGGACATTCGCGAGCTACGACGGCACCCACCTGTACCCCGACGGTTACCGCAGCCGCAGCGCGCTCATGGCAGACGTGTTCACGGCGACCTGGGCCAAGGCGACTCGGGTGGGTGGCGACGCTGCACTTCCGGCTGGCGGCGGCGTCCGCTCAGAACTCGTCGGACTCGCACCCACCCGAATCGTCGATACGCGCAGCGACGCGCCGGGTCGGCTCGCCGCCAGAGCCACGCTGACGGTCGACTTCGGTCGATCGATCCCTGATGACGCGACAGCGGTGGCGGTGAACCTCACCGCTGTGAATCCGTCGGCTGCCGGCTTCCTGACGGCATATCCGTGCGACCGATCGGTTCCGAATGCCTCGAGTGTCAATCATGCGGCTCGCGTCACGAGAGCCGCTGCCGCAGTGGTTCCGTTGTCGTCCGACGACACGATCTGCATCGTCACCGACGCCGCCAGCGACGTGATCGTCGACCTCCAGGGAGCGTTCGTGCCGGAGGGTACGCATGCGGCAGCGAGCCGGATGACACCGCTGGACGTCCCCCGACGCCTGCTCGATACGCGCGCCTCCGGTCGTTCTTCCGTGGTGGAGATCGCCACACCTCCCGGAGCCGTGGCCGTCGCCGTGAACCTCACCGCGTCGAACGGCGGCGTCGACGGCTATCTGACCGCGTACCCGTGTGAACAGGACATCCCCGAGATCTCGAACGTCAACTTCCGCTCGCTCGAATCGATTGCCGGCGCCGCGTTCGTGGCAACGAGCGACCGGAACACCATCTGTGTCTACTCATCGACCTCGGTCGACGTGATCATCGATCTCACCGCAACCTTCGACGTCGACACAGGTTTCGTGTTCGTGCCGGTGCAACCGTCACGAATGCTCGACACCCGGTCGGGCATCGGTGGTTGGGCCCCAGTTCAGGGTGCCGGCCAGACCCTCGACATCCGCGTGGCGCCGCCATCGGCAAAGGGGGTCACGGGAACCGTGACGTTCGTGGAGCCTGTTCGCGCCGGGTTCATCACCGCCTTCCCCTGTGGCGTCTCGCGTCCCGAGACGTCGAGCGTGAACGCTTCGGCCGGCGCAACCATCGCCAACTCCGTCACGGTCGGTGTCGGGACGGATGCCCGGCTGTGTCTCCACGCCGATGCGGTGACGCAAACGCTCTTCGACCTCACCGGCTGGTGGGTCGATTGACCAGCCGCACGGGCACGAGAGGGTCCTCGCCTTCGGGTCGAACAGCCCTACCGCGCACCCCGTGACCGGGCCGATGATTGATATGGAGGTAAACGACATGACGACACCGACAACGGGTCAGGAGAACGCCACGGCGCCGTCGGCGAGTGCCGACGCTCCCGTGTGGATCGTGGGAGTCGACGGATCGGATGGTTCGAAGCGTGCGCTGGAGTGGGCCTTGCTGCATGCCACGCCGGAGACAGTGGTCAGGGCAGTGAGGGCTTGGCAGCCACCTGTCTACGGTCCGTACCCGATCGATGCGGTTGCCAGGTCGCCCTATGACGATCAGGCGTTGGAGGCGAGCGTTCGCCGAGAAGTCACCGATCTGGTCGAAGGAACCCCAAATCCCAACGGTGCGACCATCTCGATCTCGATCGAGCGCGGCGGTTCTGCCAGAGCGCTGCTCGATGAGTCGGAGCGGGCTTCGATGCTCGTGGTCGGCAACCGCGGCCGCGGTGGGTTCAAGCGCCTGCTCTTGGGCTCCGTCAGCTCGCAGTGTGCAACGCACGCGGTGGTGCCGACGGTGGTCGTGCCGGCGGATGCGCCCCCGGTTCGGACGCGCTCGGCCTTGGTGGCGTTCGACGGTTCACCGAACGCGATCGATGCGCTGGTGTACGCCCTGAGGTTCGTCGGCCCCGACTGCCCCGTCACAGCGATCGGCATCATGGAGCCAGGCACGGTGCTACTCGGCTACCCGACGGTGACCGACGGTATTGCGGAGGACTTCGACGATCAGCACGCTGCCGATCTGGCCGAGGCCGTCGGACTGGCCGGCCCTGGCGTTGCACCGGTCAAGCGGCGCTTCGAGTACGGAGTCGCGACCGACGTTCTCGGCGAAGCAGCCAAGGAACACGACCTCCTCGTGATGGGTGCACGCGGCCACGGGTTCGTCACGTCGGCCCTGCTCGGGTCGGTCTCGACCTGGTTGCTGCACCACCTCCAGGCACCGACGATGGTCGTGCCGCGCCGCGGCTGATCACGCGTCGAGAACCACCTCGTTCTCACAGGGGTGACCGAGCGAGACTTGGGTCACGTTCGACAGCGTCGTCTCTGCGATGGCTGCCAAGGCCTCATTGGTGAGGAACCCCTGGTGCGCCGTGATCAACACGTTCGGGAACGTGAGCAGCCGCGCAAAAACGTCGTCGTCGAGCACCTCGGTGCTGCGGTCCTCGAAGAACAACTCGCTCTCCTCCTCGTACACGTCGAGCGCGAGGGAGCCGATGTGTCGGCGCTTCAACCCGTCGATCACGGATGCCGTGTCGACCAGCGCGCCGCGCCCGGTGTTCACGAGCATCACGCCCGGGCGCATCGATGCGATCGCTTTGGCGTCGATCATGTGATGTGTCTCCGGCGTCAACGGGCAATTCAACGAGATGATGTCGCTCTCGGCGAGCGCCGTATCGAGGTCGACGTATTCCACGCCGAGGTCGACGAGGTGTGGGTCGTGGAAGGTGTCGACGGCAAGCACTCGACACCGCAGGTGCCACATCAAACGTGCGACGATCGCACCGATGCGACCGGTGCCGACGATGCCCACCGTCTTGCCCGCCACGTCGAATCCGACCAGGCCATCGAGCGAGAAGTTCCCGTCGCGCACGCGTCCGTACGCTCGGTGGATTCGCCGGTTCAGCGCCAAGATCAGCGCAAGCGTGTGCTCGGCGACCGCGTTGGGCGAGTACGCCGGCACGCGGACGACCCGGACGCCGAGTCGAGCCGCGGTCACCAGGTCGACGTTGTTGAAGCCGGCGCAGCGCAACGCGACCGTGGACGTGCCGCCCGCAACGAGCGCTTCGAGCACGGGCGCGGACAGGTCGTCATTCACGAAAGCGCAGATCGCATCGGCACCGGCCGCGAGCTCGGCAGTCTGGGTGGTCAGTCGGGCGTCGAGGTAGACGAGGTCGAACCCGTGCGATTCGTTGGCCGCATCGAAGGCGGCTCGATCGTATGGCTTGGCGGAGAAGAGTCGGATCGTGCCCACAGCGACATTCTGCCGCGCGTGGCATCGGATGATCGCAATGACGCCCCGCGCCGTGAGTACGCCGACACCAGGTCGGTCGCGGATAGAACTCTGGAGATGTTCGCGAACGGTGAGATGTGAAATCGCGGGAAGGATTGGTGTTGGGCCCGCTGCTGAGGTGGGTGGGTGACTCTTCGGCGACCGTGTGGGTCGAAACAGCGGAGGCATGCCGGGTCGAAGTACTCGGCCAGGACGCGAAGACCTTCGAGGTCTGCGGCCATCACTACGCCCTGGTCGTTCTCGACGATCTGGCGCCTGGTGCCACCATTCCGTACGACGTGCGAATCAACGGCCAGCAGGTCTGGCCTCGACCCGGCAGTGTGGATCCGCCGAGCGTGATTCGTACGACGGATCGAGAAGGTTCGACCCGGGTGTTGATGGGATCATGCAGAGCAGCAGCACCGCACGAGCCACCGTACACGCATGATCTTGCGTTCAACGCGGAGGGACGCGGCGTGGACACGCTGTGGGCACATGCGCAGCGAATGAAGTCCGAGACACCAGCACAGTGGCCGTCGGTCGTCGTGTTCGCCGGTGACCAGATCTACGCCGACGACTCATCGCCGAAGGCCCGTGAACGTATCGAAGAGCGTCGCGCCGACAGCCTCGACCTCGATGCGCACAAGGTCTATGACTTCGACGAATACTGTTGGCTCTACCACGAGGCGTGGTCCGCCGCGCCGGAGCGATGGCTGCTGTCGACCGTTTCGTCGGCGATGATCTTCGATGATCACGACATGGTCGATGATTGGAACATCTCGGCGTCGTGGATCGAGGACATGCGCTCAGATGACACGTGGGACGAGCGAGCAGTCAATGGTCTGATGTCGTATTGGATCTACCAGCACCTCGGGAACCTGTCGCCAGATCAGATCCGCGACGAGGGGATCCTCGATCAGCTCGTCGCTTCGGAAGACGCCACGAGCATCTTGCGTGAGTGGGCGACTCGGTGTTTTGCCGACTCGGGCTCGCCGGGTGGATACCAGTTCAGCCATGTCCGGCAGGTCGGCGATGTGACCGTGGTCGTCATCGATTGCCGGAACGGACGCGTCCTCGACGACCACGCACGCCTGATGGTGCAACGCAGCGAGTGGGAGATGGTTCGATCAGCAGCCACCGAAGCCACCGGACACGTTCTCCTCGTGACGTCGGTCCCGGTCTTTCTTGCTGACGGCATCCACGACCTCCATGTCTGGAACTACAGGATGTGCGACGGCGCCTGGGGCCGGTTCGGACGGCGCTTCGGCGAAAGGGTTCGCCGGTCGCTCGACCTGGAGGACTGGCCGGCATTCCCCGAGTCGTTTCAAATGTTCCGTGCGCTCATCGACGACCTTCGCACCCGACCAGACCCGCCCCGTTCGATCATCGTGGCGTCAGGAGACATTCACTTCAGCTACGCCGCTCGAGTCGAGTCGTTCGAAGCCGATGGCCCCGATGTGTGGCAGATCGTCAGCTCACCGATTCGTAACGCTCTGATTCCGCACGAGCGCGGAGCGATGAGGTTCGCCCTGACCCGCAGCGGAGCACGAGTCGGCAAGCTGCTTCGTCGTCTCGTGCGCGGCGTCGATACTCGTCCCGCTCTCGATGTGGTTGCGGGCCCGTTCTTTGCCAACAACATGTGTGAGATCGTCTACCGACCCGACAACGTCGAGCTCGTTTTCGAGCAATCGACCAGCAGCGATGGAGATCAGCCCGACCTCAACGAGGTTGCCCGTCTCACGATCTGACCTGAGCTGGGCGTCGTTCAGTCGTTCTGGACTGGATGTTTCCGAGGCTTGACATGCGGGTAAACGTGGGCTCACCGGGGCGCAGCACTGTCCCGACCGGCGCGACAGGCGTGCGTCTGAAACTGGCTACGGAAGGTGAATCGGATGACAGCAATTGTTGAGACGGCCGGGTCCGGCGAAGGGCTTGCCGACTCGGTCGATGAGACAGTCGACGCGTCGTCCTGGTGGAAGACGACATGGTCGCTCGACGGTCACGATTGGATCCGGCTCGGCATTGCGCTCGTCGCCGTGGTCGCGGTGGGCGTCGTCGTCGGCGAACTGCTCACGAACTGGTCGGCGCTCGCTCGTCTGGTCGACACCGACCAACGGCTCGCCCAGAACCTCGCCGCCGGACGAACCGAGTCGACGAACGACCTCGCACACTGGGGCGCGTTCATCGCCGACACGCTCGTCAAAGTCGTCCTCTCGCTCCTGATCGCCTCGTACCTCCTGTGGAAGTTCAGAAGATGGCACGAAGCGGTGATGATCGGTCTGCCCCTGATCTTCGAAGCGA
Source organism: Ilumatobacteraceae bacterium (assembly GCA_037969115.1). GTDB lineage: Bacteria > Actinomycetota > Acidimicrobiia > Acidimicrobiales > Ilumatobacteraceae > JBBKWQ01. The sequence goes on along the minus strand of JBBKWQ010000217.1, from coordinate 8,312 downwards.
CGGCGTTCATCATCACGACGTGGATCGTCAAGCGGCCCCGACCCGACGTCGAGCGGTTGCTCGACTCACCGGTCAACTCGTCGTTCCCATCCGGACACGTCGCCGCGGCGACCGTGTACTGGGCGATCGCCATCGTCGTCTTCTGGCACACACGCGCCGTGTGGGTACGGATGATCACCGTCGCGATGGCCGTCGCTGCGCCGCTCATCGTGGCGTGGGCGCGCATGTATCAGGGTATGCACTTCCTGACCGACGTGATCGCAGGTATCGTGCTCGGCATCGTGTCGATCGCGATCTGCCGGCGGATTCTCGGCCCTCGACCTCAACCTGTGGCGGAACCCGAAGGTTCCGACGCCCGGATCGGAGCGTACTCGTGAGCGCGATTTCGAGTGACTCATCGCAGTGCCAGGTCGTGGCGATCTGGAATCCGTTCCGGGGAGGATCCATGGTCCACGACACTGAGCGACACACGGACCACGCAAATGGCCGTCCGGCCGTCGGCCGTCGGCGCCGCGGCCGAACGATCTGGGGCGCGCTCTGCGTGGTCGGAATCGGCGTCCTGGGCGCGTGCTCGAGCGGAGACGGTGGCGATGCCTCATTCTCCGACGTGGACGTTGACGATGGAGACGTCGCTGCGGCCCAGTCCGAGGTGGCCGCGCTGCTGCGAGATGAGGGTTTGACAACCCTTGCGTCCGCGCTCGATGTGGTCGGCGTGGATCAGCTCATCGACGCTCCCGAGTTCACGCTGCTCGCTCCGTCGGACGATGCCTTCCAGTCGATGGATCCCGATGAGATGGGTGACCTGCTCGCCGATCCGGCCAATCTGCTCGACGTGCTCCGAAATCATGTGATCGACGAGCAACTTCTCTCCGACGACATCGCACCGCTGGACTCGCTCCGGTCCGTAGCCGGCAACGATCTCGCGGTCTCCGAATCCGACGGCGTGTTGACGATCGGCGGAGCCACGGTGTTGTCGATCGATTTGTCAGCGGGCAACGGCACGATCCACGTCGTCGACCGGGTCCTCGTGCCATGACGCTGGGCGCACCGGAATCTGCGATCGTCTTCCAGCGCGCCGGCAAGCGTTTCGGCGACTCCTGGGTACTCGAGGACATCGACCTGGAAGTCGCTCCCGGAACCATCGTCGGATTGATCGGACCGTCCGGCTCTGGCAAGACCACGACGGTACGGCTGGCGAACGGCGTCTACCGGAGCGACTCCGGCGAAGTACGCCTGCTCGGCACGGACCCATCGAAGTTCAGTGCGTTGGAGCGTCGTCGGATCGGCTACCTCCCGCAACACCCGGTTCTGTTCGACGAACTCTCGTTGTGGGAGAACCTCAACTATCACGCGTCGTTGAACGGAGTTCCGTTCCGCCGGCGCGCACGACTCGCCGAACTCCTCGATCTCGTCGAGTTGACCGACGATCGGCGAAAACTGGTGCGTGAGTCCTCCGGCGGAATGCGACGCCGGCTCGCGCTTGCGGCCTCGATGGTCCACCGACCGGCAGTGCTGATGCTCGACGAACCGACGGCCGGCATCGATCCGATTCTACGGCGTCGATTCTGGGCGCACTTCCGAGAGCTTCGCGATGCGGGAACAACTCTGGTGATCAGCACGCAATACGTGAACGAAGCTGCCGACTGCGATTCGGTGGCAATGCTCGCCCAAGGACGCGTGGCAGCGTACGGAACACCCGAACAGTTGAAGACCAGAGCGTTCGGTGAACGCCCGGACGACGACGGCCCGATCGACTGGGACGACGTCTTCATCGAAATCGTCGGTGCCGACGCGTCCGACGACGTCGGCGACCTCGCCGACGTCGAGACCGGACCCGGACCGCGCGCATCGAAGGATTCGACGTGAGTGACGCCACCGTCGACAAGCGCTCAGGACGTCTGGCCTGGCTGATCCAGATCGCTGGGTTCGTCCGAAAGGAAGTTCTCGAGATCGCCCGCCAGCCGCGCCTGGTGCTGATCCTGGTCGTCGGGCCATTCATCGTGCTCGCACTCTTCGCGGCCGGATTCGACCAACAGAAGACCGTCCTCACCACCGTCTTCGTCGGGCCGGCGGACAGCCTTTACGAAGAGGCGGTCGACGAGTTCGCTGACGACCTGGACCAGTACATCGAGTTCGGTGGATACACGTCCGACGTCGTCGCGGCGCGTGCGGCGCTCGACTCAGGCGATGTCGACCTCATCGTGATCTTCCCGGTCGATCCGACCGAGACGGTGCTGGCCGGCGAACAAGCCGTGATCACCGTGCTGCACGACAAGATCGATCCGATCCAACAGACGACCGTGGATGTGTCCGCCCAGGTCGCCGTCCAGGAACTCAACGCCCGGATCCTGCAGGAAGTGGTCGGTACGGCCCAAGAAGCGCTCGTCCCGTACGAGCAGAGCCTCGCCGACTCGAGTGGTCTGCTCCGTGAACTCGGCGACGCAGTGAAGGCGGGAGACCCGGACGAAGCGCGGCGGGTGTCGAGCGAACTGGAGAAGTCGACGGGCGCCCTGTCGACCATCGTCGACCTGTCCTCGCAGCTCTCGCAGCAACTCGGAGGAACACCCGAGCAACAGGCACAGCTGGACGAACTCGAATCGAACAGTGATGACCTGAACGCGCTCGCCGCGGCAGCAGCCGAATCCGACGAGATCAGCCAGACCGAAATCGACGCCCTCGTTGCCGCACTCGACGAAGTGACGGCGAACGGTGCAATGGTCACGACGCTCGATCCAGCGGTTGTCGTCCGTCCGTTCGTGAGCGACACCGAAAACCTGCAACGAGAACGGATATCGATCAGCGACTTCTTTGCTCCGGCGGCGATTGCGTTGCTGCTCCAACACATGGTGCTGACGTTCGCTGCGATGAGTCTCGTCAGCGACCGGGCACGTGGCGTGTTCGAACTGTTCCAGGTCGGGCCGATCGGCGCCGGCCGGGTGCTCATCGGCAAGTTCGCGGCGTTCACCCTTGTCGGCGGTGTCGTGTCCGCGTTGCTGGTCGTCGCGATGCGTTTTGGTCTCGGCGTACCCTTCCGCGGACACGCGGGCTGGGTCGTCCTCGGGATCGTGGCGCTGCTCGTCTCGTCGATCGCCCTCGGCACGCTGATCTCATTGATCTCGCGTTCGGACACTCAAGCCGTGCAGTACGCGCTGCTCGCGTTGCTCGCCGGACTCTTCTTCAGTGGGTTCTTCCTCGACCTCGATGCCTTCCGCTATCCGGCCAAGGCGATGTCGTGGGTCATGCCCGTGACGTACGGAACTCGAATCCTGCGCGATGTGATGCTCCGCGGCAATGAGGCTGCTCCGATCGACCTGATCGGCCTGGGCGCGACTGCGGTGGTGTTCATCGGGCTGTCATGGTGGCTGCTGTCTCGGCGATTGAGGGTCGAATGACTGACGCACCGGGCACAGCGGGGATATCGCCGAGTGAATCGTCGAACGCGGCACAGATGGAACGGCGACCGGGAGTTCGATCGGCGCGCAGTCTGCGCCGAGCGGGCAGCGCGATGATCGTCGTCGCCGTCGTCGGTGTGATGGTTGCGTTCGCGGGGACGATCGTCGCGTGGCGGCTGCTCGGCGAACTGAACACGTCGACGCGCGACACGCTCGACGTCACGATCGGCACGATCGATTCTGTCGAGGACTCGATCGACCTCGCCGATCAGGTGTTGCGCGCGACGACCGAATCCATCGACACGGCGTCGGCGATGCTCGACACACTGGCGACTTCGTTCGAGGCGGGGACAGGTGTCGTCGACGAGATCGACGACCTCACGACCACGATCGGCCCGACGCTCAGCGATGCAGCAGTCACGCTGCGCCAACTCGAAGACGTCGGATCGACGATCGACGCGCTCCTCGCTGATCTGTCGTCGATTCCGTTCGCGCCCGACTACGAACCGGACCGAGAACTCGGTGAGTCCATCGGCGCCGTGGCCGATGAGATCGAGAAGCTTCCCGCCGAGTTCGATCAGACGTCCGACAACATTGCGGGGTTCGGCGTGACGCTGGAGGACGTGCAACGTCAGATACGTGCGCTCGCGTCCGACATCGACGCCGTGAACGACGGGTTGTCCGACACTGGTCCGCTGATCTCCGACTACCGGCGCAACATCGCAGAAGCCCGGGCGGTTGCGATCACGACACGCGACGACCTGGACGGCAGTGTTGCGCTGATGCGCCTGTTGCTCGTGATCGGCGGGATCGTGTTCGCGGCCGGGCAACTGGTGCCGTTCTGGTTCGGTCGCGAGCTGCTCGAGCGATTGGCGTCGACCGAACCGTCTGTCGACAGCCCCCGGGCCCTCGACCATCCGACGGAATGAATGCGATGGGCTTTGACGTCGAGGGCATCGGCACGCCCGCTCTGGAGGGCGACGACTCGCCCGGTAATTCGGTTGGCTCGGACTCCAACTCGGAACGAGTCCGACACGTGGAGATTCCACTCTCGGCGCTGATCATCCTCGGTCTGATCGTCGTCGGAACGATCCTCCTCCTCAGAGCCATCGATCGAACGCAGCAAATAGTTGCGCTCGCGTTGTTCGCCGCGGTGTTGTCGGCGGTGCTTGCTCCTGTGGTCAGTGCGCTGCAACGCTTCGTCGGGCGAGTTGCGGCGGCGGTACTGCTGCACATCGTCATCCTCGTCGTTCTCGCCGCCGGCACGGGTCTGGTCCTTCAACAGATTCGGGCCGAATCAGACTCGTTGGCCGCCTTTGCGGAGGAGCGAATCGACGACGTCGACGGGGAATCGAGCGAACTGCTTCAGCGAACGCGGCTCGACGAACGTCTTGGTGAGGCCGCAGCAGAATGGGGGACGACGGCGATCATCGGTGATGACGACGCCGCAGGCATCGCCACACGTGCATCGGAACTCACGATCGTGATCGTGCTCAGCATCTTCTTCACGCTCCAGGGTGGGGCGATGGTCGACGTGGCCGTGACATGGACCGACGACCGACGCCGACGGCGACGACTGCGTGAGATGTGGGCGACCGGGACTGCGGCTGCCTCGAAGTACCTGCGGCGCAATGCACTGGTGCTGGTATCGAGCGGTCTCGGCGCATCAGCGCTCGCTGCTTCGTTCGGGCTCCCCGCGATCGTGCTGATCGGGGTCTGGGCGGCACTGCTGTCAGTCGTCCCGCTGCTCGGTGCCGTCGTCGGGTGGGCGCCGATCGTCGTTCTCGCTGCGATCGAGACATCACCCGTCACCACCGCTGTGGTCTCGGCCTTCGCCATCGGCGGTGTGATCGCCGTCAACGTGCTGCGAGCGCGGTTCGTCGTTGCGCCAGTGAAACCGGGATCGTTCCTGATCGCCATGAGCATCGCGTGCGGAATCACGGCGGCTGGGATACCAGGGGCGATTGCGGCGATGTTTGCGGTTGTGGCGATGGTGACGGTGATCGGCCAGTCTCGGCCGGAGGAAGAGGACGCCGTCGACGACTCGCCGACACACGAGCGGGACGCCGCAGCATCGATCTCATCGGCGGCACTGGAGGAACTCGCCGATCGTCGTGGCGAATCCCGTGAACGGCGTGGAGACGCAGCACGTCCCCTCGTTCTCACCTTGTCGCGACGAACAACGCTGCAAATCACGGCGTTCGTCATCCTTGCGTTCGTAGTGCAACTTGCAATCACGCGCGTCGGTCCCATCTTCGTCTGGGCGGTTGTCGGAGTGCTGATCGCGATCGGTCTTGACCGACCGGTGTCCTGGGTCGAACGACGGTTGCACCTCCGGCGGTCCGTGATCGTCATCGTCTCGGCGATCGTTGCGGCGGGCGCCGTCGCTGCATTGCTGCTCGCCTCCACCAGCTCGTTCGATGACGCTCGGCCGATGGAGATTGACGAAGGCATCCCCGAACTCGCCCAGTCGTTGGGCAGTCTCCCGGTCGTTGGTGACGCCTTCGCCGACGCCGATCTCGACGAAAAGATCGATCGCTTCCAGCGCGACGCTCCGCGGCTCGTCACGCGTTCGCCCGTCGCTGGTCAGGCCTTCGGCTTGCTCGGCGGCGGCGTGGTCGGAGCCTTCTGGGTCGTCTTGGCTGCCCTGTCCTGTTTGCTCGACGGACCGCGCCTCGTCGCAGCGATCGACCGCCGTGTGCCGGCACGGATCACCCGGCAGACGACCCGACTCGCGCGAGCGGGAAAGGTCGCACTCGGTGGCTACGTCGCCGGTGCGGCGGTGGTCGCAGCGATGAACGGCGGGATCGTTCTGTTGCTCGGTGTCGCGTTCGGTGTCCCGATCGTCGCGTTGCTCGCTCTGTGGGCTTTCAGCTGGAACTTCGTTCCGCAGATCGGTGCGATCATCGGCTGGGCACCGCTGCTCCTCCTCGCGGTGCTCGAAAGCCCGCTCCGCGGCGTGGCTTGCCTGCTGATCTTCGTGGTGTATCAGGTGATCGAGAACAACGCGATCCAGCCAACCATCGTCGGCAACGCCGTCGACATCGGTGCATTGGCCGCGCTGGGGGCCGCACTCTTCGGGGCGGCGCTCGCGGGGTTGGTCGGTGCTGCTCTTGCGATACCAATCGCAGGTCTGTCGCGTGCGCTGTACATCGAGTCACGGCGCGAGGACTTTCCGTCGATCCGTTTCCGTTCGGAGCCGGCCGACGAGGCTCGGGCGCTTCCCTGATGGGCCCCGTCAATGGCCCATACCCTCCCCCAAGATCATTCACCGAAACGACCGACCCAGATGACGAGAAGCGAGGCGATGTCATGAGCGACGAGGCGCAGGCGACTGCTCCCGAGAAGGCAGTCGAACGAGATGAGCGCAGGCAGGATCTGCGGTGGGCTGCGATGGGAGGCGTCGCAGCAGGTGCGATGGGTTTCGGTTCGATGGCGATCGTGGGCACGGCGTCGTCGTACGAGGCACGCCGGCTGCTCGAGGCGGTATTGCCGACGGTTCGTTTCGCCGCGTCGGCATACATCGCCGGTGGAGCCACCATTCTGGCGCTGATGCTGACCCTGATCACCTTTTCGATCAGCCACGAATTGGAGTTCCGCGAAAGCCACTATCGACGGATCCGCGACATCTCCGCGTTGACCACAGCGGTCATCATCGGATCGGTGGTGCTGCTGATGTTCCTCAGCTTCCCGATCGGTGAGGCTGACGTCGATCAGGCCTGGTATCTGTGGGTGTTCTACGCCGTGCTGCTCGGCGGAGCGGTAGCTGGCGGCGTGTTCATCGCAGTCATCCTCATGCTCTTCTATGCGATCAGGGGGCTCGTCGGTGTCGGGCAAGACCCTCAGAACAGCACGCTGGTGATCGTCGACGACGAGCCCTGAGCCGTCGAGGCCTCGCGTGGTCCCCGGCATCGCTGATCGTGTGTCGTTCAGGGACCACACGATCCAGTCGGGATGGGGAGATTCGAACTCCCGACCCCCTGCTCCCAAAGCAGGTGCGCTACCAGGCTGCGCCACATCCCGTCGACGCCGACCGATCGTATCCAGACCGGCGGGTCGAGCGGCGCAGGATATGTCAGCCGACCGCTTCCGTCAGGCGTGACGCGCGGCAGCCTTGGCGGCCTTGGCCAACCGCTTCGCCGCACGGCCGATGGGTTCGATGTTGCGGTGGTCGAGGTCGCCGACCTCGAGTCCGTTGTCGAACAGGATGCGGTAGCGCTGCCAGTTGAACCCGTTCGCCAACAGGATCTTGCCCTCGGTACCGCTCGGAACACCGTGCAGGTCGACGGTCGCGCGGACGCGATCGCCCATGCGCAAATAGAGCTGATCGGCATGGGGCGTTGCGAGTGCGTGCGGCTTCCAGTACTCCATCGGGCACCATTCTGCCCGATCGAACGTCACGCGCACGATTTCGTCTCGGTTCGGCCTCGTGACCGAGCCGGACGCCTCGCCGGGAGTCCTCAGGTCCACGCATCGACCGATACACTCCTCGCACTGTGAAGAGTTCTGTCGAACCCCTCGAGGGGAACAAGGTCAAGCTGTACGTCGAGGTGGACGAGGTCGAGTTCGACCGCGATATCGATCGGGCGTTCAAGGTCATCGCACGTGAAGTCAATCTGCCGGGGTTCCGTGCGGGCAAGGCGCCACGCAAGGTGCTCGAAGCACGAGTCGGCATCGGCCCGGCCCGCGAGCAAGCACTGCGCGACGCGGTGCCGGCGTATCTCGGCAAGGCGATCCGCGAGCACGACGTCGACCTCATCGCCACCCCCGAGGTGGAGATCACCGACGGCCAGGAGTCGGGGCCGGTCGAGTTCGAGGCCACCTGCACCGTGCGGCCCGTCGTCGAAGTGCCCGGTTACGACTCGCTCACCATCGAGCTGCCGGTGCTCGACGTCACCGAAGAAGAACTCGATGAGGCGC
>JBBKWQ010000216.1:0-4778 GCA_037969115.1 Ilumatobacteraceae bacterium | reverse complement strand
CGTCGGCGCAGTGCTGGCGCAGGATCGCGTTCTTGTGGGCGAGCTTCTCGGCGTCCCCGAAGGCGTTCCACTGGTCCGCGTAGCGCGCGACCGTTCGAAGCGTCTTCTTCTCGCCGGATCCGCCGATCATGACGGGGATCTTCGAGATCGGTGCGGGCGAGTTGATCGCATCGGTGACCTGGTAGTGCTTGCCGTCGAGGGTGGGGCGCTCGCCTCGAAGCATCGGCAGGATGATGTTGAGTGCTTCTTCGAGCTTCTCGAAGCGTTCGGTGAAGGTGTTGAAGGGGATGCCGAAGGCGTCGTGTTCGAGTTCGAACCAGCCCGAACCGATTCCGAGGGTGGCGCGCCCGCCCGAGACGAGATCGAGTGCGGTGATGGTCTTGGCCAGGATGGCCGGATTGCGATACGTGTTGCCGGTGACGAGCGCCGAGAGCCTGACGGTCTCGGTGTGCTGAGCCAATGCTGCCAGCGTCGTGTAAGACTCGAGCATGTAGTCGTGCGGATCACCGAGGCCGGGCAGTTGGTAGAAGTGGTCCATCAACAGCACGCGGTCGAAGCCGTTGGCCTCGGCCGTTTTGGCCTGTTGCACGACGTTGGCGAAAATCGCGTCGGGGGCGACACCTGGGTATGTGAAGTTGGGAATCTGGTAGCCGAGCCTGGTCATCGCGGTCCTCTCGAGTTGACGTGCCCGACAATGTAGGCACGGCCTGTCCGACCAATCGCCGTCGGGAAGATACTCACAATCGTCACACCAGAAATCTTGATACGACTGTTATCATGATCGCATGTTGCTCGTCGATCTCGTCGGGATCCAGATGGATCCGAATTCCGGCGCCGCCATCCTCGTGCTGCGCGAGCACGACATGCCGAATCGGCTCCTGCCGATCATCGTCGGCGGCCAGGAGGCGGCATCGATCGCCATCGCCGCGAGCGGACAGGTCGTTCCACGTCCGCTCACCCACGACCTCATGGCAACACTCGTGCAGAGTCTCGACGGTCATGTCGACGCCGTCGAGGTGACCGATCTCCAGGACGGCTCGTTCTTCGCCAACCTGTCGGTCAGCGGGCCGACCGGAGAACGTCGAATCGACACACGACCCTCTGATGCAATCGCGCTCGCACTGCGCCTTCATGCTCCGCTGTACGTGAGCGAACACGTGCTCGACGAGGCCGGCGCCCTCCCGGTCGTCGAGTTCGACGACGACGAGATCGACGCAGAGGTCGATCAGTTCCGCGACTTTCTCACCGAGCTCGAGCCGAGCGATTTCACCGCAGAGACCCCTCCCCCGGACGACGACGACGATGCCGGACACGAAGGTTGAACAAACCCTGAGATGCAGCGCTGACGACTTGCCGACGCGCACCAATAGCATTCGGTCCGATGCAGGCATCCAGACTGAAAACGGGCGCCATCCGACTCGCTCGACGTTGCGGATGGGACATTCGTCGGTTCAATCCGTACTTGTCAGCGGCCGACTACCTCGGCGCTGTCGTCTTCCCACAGTTGAGTGTCGACTGCGTCCTCGACGTGGGCGCACACTACGGAGAGTTCGCACAGCGCATACGCGACAGCGGCTACGACGGCCGCATCATCTCCTTCGAGCCGATCGCCAGTAACTTCGAACGGCTCGAGCAGAACGCGTCGGCCGATTCACGGTGGTCGGTCCACAACATCGCGTTGGGGCGGACCGACGAGCATGCATCGATGAACGTGATGCAGAACACCGTCTTCTCATCGCTTCGATCTCCTCTGAGCGTCGGCGTCGAGGAGTTCGGGGACTACGGCAACATCGTCGATCGTCAGGAGACCATCGAAGTTCGATCACTCGATGGGATCTTCGCCGCGCTCACGACCGGGATCGCCGCCCGCCGGGTGTTCCTCAAGATGGATACTCAGGGTTGGGACCTCGATGTCGTCGCAGGCGCAGCCACGAGTCTCGAATCGGTGGTGGCACTGCAATCCGAAATGTCCATCCGGCCCCTGTACGACGACATGCCTGACTACCGAACGGCGCTGTCGATCTACGAGCAACTGGGATTCGCCATCTCGTCCCTGTACCCGGTCGCGTGGGACCGAGCACTTCGGGTCGTCGAGTTCGATTGCATCATGGTCCGGACGGCGCAGGACGCCGAAGTGAGCGACCGGCGCTGAGTTCGTCGCAGCTCAACCGGTCGTCGTGCACGTGCGGCGTTCGCTGTGACCACGAAGATCGGAGCGCACCGTGTCGGTTACGGTCGTTGGCATGCGCCGTCAACTTGTTTTCTTCGCTACCGCCGTCCTCATCGTTGCAGCCTGCGGGTCCGACGATGACGAGGGGGGCTCGGTCGACACGGCCGGCGCCACGACCACCAGCGTCGCTCTGACCGCCGAGGAGACGGTACCTGCCACGACGGCGTCCGACGACACCGATGCACCACCCGAAACGACCGAACCGCCGACAACCGACGGCGACGACGAGAATGCTGACTCCGGCGAGATTCCCACCGGCGATGCGAACTCGGACTGGTGCGTCGCATCACGCGACATCAACGATCGCTTCGATGCGCTCGATCTCGTCGATTTCAGCGATCGCGAGATGCTCGAACGCACCTACACCGAAGCCCTCGATGCCCTTCGGGACGCCCAGCGGCTCGCACCACCCGAACTCCGCGACGTCGTTGCCGTGAACATCGACGGATTCACCACACTGAATGGTGCGCTCGACGACGTCGACTGGAGTTTCTTCGACCTCGATCTCTCCGTGATCGAAGAGCTCGATACCGAGATGTCCGCCGTCAATCGCACGATCGACGAGTACAACTTCTATGTCTGCGAGATCGACAACGGCTTCGATCCCGACGCGTCGACCGACGACGATGCTGACGACGACCTGCCGGCAGAGGGAACGATTCGCGATGCAACGATCGCCGAGATCGTGTCGCAGGGGTTCACCCAGCAGGAAGCCGAGTGCATCGTCGACAAGATCGACTTCACGTCGATCGACCCTTCCGACAACACCTACATGCTGAGCGTGTTCGAAGAATGTGAGATCTCGCTCTCTCGACTGGGCGAACTCTTCGGGTGAGACAAGTCGGACGCCCTCGGCGGTGACATAGCAGTCGGATCAGGCCGGCACGCGAACCGCATCAAGCGGTACTCCAGAACATGCGAGGACTTGGACGGGGTCGCCGCCGCTGGGGGCGACCCCGTGTTCGAGTAACCCTCCGAGCGTCGAACACCATTCCAGCTACTTGTGCACAATCAGCTCGATCACGTCGAATCGACTGGTCGGGCGGCTGGTTTCACCGCGACGATCTCGCTCACCCACCATCGCCACGGGTGTACGACGCGGCGTCGCCCGTGATCTTCGCGCCGGCTGCGGCGCCTGCCTGCTCGAGATCGAGCGCGACGAAGGTCGCAGTGGCGGTCACACAGCGTCGCCCGTCGGCGCTGGTGATCATGCCTCTGGTGCGGATCAGCCGGTCACTCGTTTCCACGATCTCGGCGCGGACCGCGTGCTGTGCGCCGACCCCGACGGGGTGTTCGAACCGACTCGTGGTCTCCTTCGTCACTGCAAAGCGGCCGACGATGGCAATGGTCGCCCACGCCATTGCCTCGTCGAGAATCGCCAACAAGACGCCACCGTGCACGTAGCGAGGGGCACCGGAGAATCGTTCGTCGAGCGAAAAGTCGGCCAGGACGCACTTCCCGCCCACGTCGTGGTGAAACGGGATGCCCAGGCCCGCTGCGTTGCGCGGTTCGCACACGAAGCAGCTGGACTCGAAGCCCCAGGCGTCGTTGGTCAGAGGGATGAGTTGGTCGACGTTCATACGAAGGAAACCCACCGGCGTGACGCGAACCTTCCCGACGCCCGAGGGCCCGCGATTACGCAGACAGGAATCCGAGCATTCCACACCGGGTTCAATCAGCATGACGCGAGCAATCTTCGACGGCTTGGTGATCGCCGAGAGCGACGACGTGCGCAACGTTGAGGGCATGAGTTACTTCCCGATCGACAGCGTGCACCTGGAATCGCTCGTCGAGAGTCCGACGACCAGCCGTTGTTTCTGGAAGGGCAAGGCCAGCTACTTCCACGTGCAGGGCCGCACCGACATCGCACCCGACGCCGCGTTCACGTACGAACACCCGTGGCCGCTCGCCCGCCGTCTCGTCCAGGGGCGTATCGCGTTCTGGCGTGGCATCGAGATCGTGGTTGACTGATGTCGTCCGATCGAACTGGAATATGGCCGTGATCGCCGAATCCGAACAAGCTGCCATCTTCGACGGCAGCACTGGATCGCTCATCGGCACGACATCCACGACAGGTGCAGCATCGCTGATGTTCACCCTGCCGTCCGGGCACCGGCCCGCCGAGCAGACCATCCGGGCGAACATGACGAACAGCAGCGCTTCGCAGCTCGCCCGCCGTGTCACCGTGAAGAACACCGGCACCGTCGAACTGTAGGAAGCGCACACCGCCACGGTGTGGGTCGCTCTCGACATCACTTTCTCGACCGCCGCGTAGCCGCGTCGACGGGCGACAGCGGGCGGCTCAACCGAACAGGTATAGCTCGATCTCGGTCGGATCGTCCACATCGTCAGTGATCTCGACATCGCCGGGACAGGTCAACACCGCCCACATCAGGGGTGGTCCGTCATAGCCGACGCGCTTCGGGCGCGGTTGCTCCGGGATGAAGGTGCATCCACGCTTCTGTGCCTCTGCTTCAATTCGCGCGCGACGCGACTCCAGGTCACTTGCTGTCATGGTCGTCAACCCTACGCATGGGGTGTAGCAGGG
>JBBKWQ010000215.1:0-7516 GCA_037969115.1 Ilumatobacteraceae bacterium | reverse complement strand
GGCACCGGCGAAGGAAGCCCGCACGAACCGACCGTCCACCGTTGCCGGGTCGGCCAAGAGCGGTGCCGACGATTCGACGGGGATTCTCGGAAGGGTGTTCGACCTCAGCTTCACCACATTCGTGACCCCGAGCATCATCCGGATCCTGTTCCTGGTCGGCGTGGTGATGATCTCTCTGGCATCGATCGGCGTGTTCTTCGCGATTGCCCGAGCGGGAGGCGCGGCGGTGCTGGCCGCGATCGTGATCGCCCCGCTGTTCTGGTTCGCCTATGTGTTGTTCTTCCGGGTGATGTGCGAAATATTTCTCGTGCTGTTCCGGATCGAGTCGAACACTCGCCGCGAACGGCCGTGAGCGGCACGCGTGAAGGGTCCGACGGTGCCGGTCGCCGCCGCCGCCAGCTGCGACACTCATCGTCATGAGTGACGTGCCCCCACCCCCTCCTGGCTGGCCTGGTCAGGACCCGAATCGGCAACCTCCGGCCGAGCCTCAGCCTGCGCCGGGTTGGGGGCTGGTCGATCAACCGCCTGGGTACCAGTCGCCCTACCCACCTGGCTACCAGCAGCAGTATCCGGCGTATGCGCCCACCCCGCAGACGAGCGGTCTCGCGATTGCCTCGCTCGTGTGCAGCCTCGTCTGGTTCTGTGGCATCGGTTCGTTGCTCGCCGTGATCTTCGGATTGATCTCGATCAAACAGATCAACGCGAGCCAGGGTCGAATGGGTGGCAAAGGGCTCGCGATCGCCGGCACCGTCGTCGGCGCGATCGGTCTCGTGTTGCTCGTCGGCTGGATCGTGGTGGTCTTCGTTGCGACGAGACGCGGCGGTACGTTGACGATGATGGGGTTCCTCTAGGCTCCAGCCGTGCAGGCAACTCAGATCTCACCGGCTCCGAGCGACGCCGAGGCCGCTGCCATCGTCGCGGCGATGGAGTCGTTGTGGCCACGCCCGGTCATGGCCGTGGCGGCTGAACGCGATCGTGAGACCACGTGGCGATTCAGCGGACGTTGGTGGTCGGATCGGCTGTCCAACAGCGCTTCTCGTCCCTGGGGCTGATGGAACTCACCACGGTCGCCGACGATCTCGCGATCTTCCACGACGGGATCGATGTGCATCGTCACGGCGGACTCGCGCCGTCGAGCGAACACGAGTTCCACGGCATCACCTTCCGGACGCTCGATCGACCGTCGGGTGAGAGGCTTGCCAGGGTCACCACGGTCAACGACGTGCATTTCGGTGAGGTCGAGGCGGGTCGAGTCGATGACCATCTCGAGGGCCCGATCCAGCGTGTCGAGGACGGCGAACCGCCGTACCCCGAGACCATGAACCGAGCCGCCGTCGCCGAGATGTACGGCATCGGGCCCGATGCGGTGATCGTGAAGGGTGATCTCTCTCGGGACGGCGCCGACGACGAGTGGGCGGCGTTCGAGTCGTGCTATCGAGAGATGTTCGGTGAGCGTCTGTACGTCGCTCGCGGCAACCACGATGCGTACCGCGGCCAGACCCGCTACGCGGGCGATCAGTGGATCGAGTTGCCGGGCGTTGCGATTGCACTGCTCGATACGGCGATTCCCGGCCAGACGACGGGCACGATCTCATCCGAGCAGCTCGAGTGGCTGTCCGACACCGCGGCGTCGGCGGATCGGCCGGTGATCGTGATGGGCCACCATCAGCAGTGGGTCGGGCAGAACAGCGGTGTTCGCAGCGACGGCTACTTCGGGCTGCATCCCGATGCCAGCGACGGACTCGACGCCGTCTGCGAACGTCAGCAGCGGATCATCGCCTACACCGCTGGTCACACGCACCGGCATCGCGTCCGGCCCATGACCGTCAGCGGTCTTCCGTCGATCGAGGTGGGCTGCACCAAGGACTTTCCCGGAACGTGGGCCGAGTACCGCGTGTACGAGGGCGGTGTGATGCAGGTGGTGCACCGCATATCGACGCCCGAGGCGTTGTCGTGGAGCGAGCGCTGTCGGCACCTGTACGCCGATTTCGGCATCGACTACGAGACCTACGCACTCGGCACGCTCGGCGAGCGCTGCTTCGTCATTCCGCTCCGCTGAGCAAGCCGCGGGTCAGAAGAGACGGATGCTCTGGGTCTTCGCCGCGGTCGATGCCAGGTTGCCGGCAACGTCGGTGAGGGTGGTCGCGGCCAGGTACGTGTACGTCACGTTCGTGGTCTGCTGGCCGAGCGCGGCGCATCCCGTACCCGAACACGCGGGACCGATCGTGATGGTGATCGTTCGGCCACCGTTGCTCAGCGCAACAGTGGAGTTGGCGAACGAGGCCACCGCTCCGTCGAGCGTGACGTAGTTGTTCGACCCCAGCCTGCGTGCGCCGTTGCTCACACCGACCATGGTCAGGGTGTCGTTGCCAGTACCGACGGGATCGGTGAGCGTCACCGTGGTCGACGTCGGCACCGACGCCGCCGACAACGGTTCGCTGAACGTGAAGACGACCGTGTCGCCGGGCTCGGCTCTGCCGTCAGCGGCGCCGTTGGTGTCGGTGATCGTCACGTCGGCCGGCTTGGCCTTGTCGAGGGGAGCGGTCGCCGAGAAGCTGCCGAGGTTGCCGATGGCGTCGCGGGCTCCGGCGGCGTTGGCCGACATCGAGACCGTCATCGTGTCGACGAGTGTGCTCGCCGCTCCGACTCCTTCGGCCAATGTGAGCGTGGCCGTCGCCGAGGCGACCGTCACGCTCGACAGCGTGCCACCCGACGGAACGTTGGCGAGCGACCACGGCGCGGTTCCTGCTGTGTAGGCCTGAAGCGTCTCGCTGAAGACCGCCGTAACGCGGTCGACCTTTCCGTTGCCGTTGTTGTCGAGCAGGTTGAGTGTGACGAGCGCCGGGGCGGCGCGGTCGATCGGCGCGATCGCCGCATAGCTGGCCAGATTGGCAGCGGCGTCGCTGATTCCGTCGGGGTGACTCGTGAGTGTGACCTTGAAGGTGCCGACTGCGGTCGTGGCGGTTCCGGTTCCCTGGTTCAACGTCAGTGTCGCTCGGCTGCCGACGACGCTGACCGTGTTGAGTGTTGCACCCGACGGGGCAGCGGAGAGCGAGAAGGTGTTGGTCGGAGCCGAATATGCGGCGAGTGGCTCGGAGAACACGACGAGCACGCGATCGATCTTGCCGTCGACGTTGTCGTCGAACATCTCCTGGGACTGCCGAATCGGCTTGGCGCCATCGCCTGGCGCCTTGGAGAACGACGAGAGGTTGCCGGCGGCGTCGCGGATGCCGAGTGGGTTGGCGGCGAGGGCGATCGTGAACGAACCGACGGCGGTGTCGACGGCGCCCGGTCCTTCGGAGATTGCCAGAGTGACCGACGGCGAGGCGACCGTCACCGATGACATCGTGCCCCCACTGGGCACGTTGGCGAGCGTCCAGATGTTGGTCGGCGCCGTGTACACCGCGAGCGGTTCGCTGAACGTCATGGTGACCCTGTCGATCTTGCCGTTCGAGTCGATGTCGGACATGGTCAGGTTCTGAACGGATGGGCTCGCCAGATCGGTGGGGGTCGTGGCACCGAACGACGACGGGTGGGCATGCACGTCACGAATGCCCGCAGAGTTCGGCGAGAGCGCGACCGTGAACGAGCCGACTGCCGTGTTCGCCGGGCCCGGGCCCTCGGCGATCGTCAATGTCGCCGTCAGGCCGCTGACCGTGACGGCCGACAGCGAGCCGCCCGACGGGACATCGGTGAGGATCCACGGCGCCAATCCGGCCGTGTACGTGTCGAGCACATCGTCGAACACGACGGTCACCCGGTCGACCTTGCCGTTGCCGTCGACGTCGCGCATGTGCATCGACTGCAGCACCGGCGGCATGACGATGTTGATCGCTGCAGCGGCGAACGAGCCACCGGAGCCGACGGCGAACAGGCTGTGGGGGGCGTCCGACGTGCCGGCCGGCACCGTGACGCTCACTGGTGTCGACGTGCTGCTCGTCACGGTGGGTGGAGTTCCGGCGAGCACCGGCCCCGTCGTCGAGTCGAGCCGGAACGTGATGGTCTCGCCGACGGCGAAGTTGCCGATCGTGCCCAAGACCACCGCCGGCAACGAGGTGATCGGTGCCGTCGAATTGAGGACGAACGCCGATGTCGACACGGTGATGGCCCCGCTCTTTGCTCCTTCGGTTCCGGCCCACGAGCCCATCCGAGCCTGCACCGAGTACACCCACGTGCCGATCGGCACGTTGTGTTCGACGCACGACGTGGTGGTGACCGCGTTGCAGTCGGCCAGCACTGTCTGCTCTACGTTCGAGGTGTTGTACCGGCGCACGATGTAGCTCGCAGCCGGGACGCCCGACGACAGTGTCGTCTGCGGCCAAGCTACCGTGACCTCGCGCGCGACGGCGCTGGCGACCGGAGCCGCCGATGACGGCAGCGACGCCGACGACACCAGTCCCGTGCCGGATCCTGCGCCCGAGAATGCGGCGAACGCAGTTTCCGCCACGGGTACGACGACGAGAGCAGCGGCAGCCAAGAACATGGCGACCGCTGCTCGATACATCATCGTTGGGCCGAACCGTTCGTCAGGACTGGGCGCCCGACATGGTCAGGCTGATCGTGAACGTCGCACCCTGGCAGGCATCGGGCGCTGCGGCGGCCATGGTGACGACGTCGCCGACCGACTGTGTGCCAGACGACGCGTTGGCGCCGACCGCCAAGCTCAAGCCGGTCGCGTTTGCGACGGTGATGTTCGACGACGGGCAGCCCGACGGGTTGCTCGAGGTGATCGCGCCGGCGGTCATCGACGTGAACGTCACCGGATACGGGTTGGGGTTGGTGAGTGTGAAGTACACATCGCCGGCCGTGAAGCCCGGGTAGAGGTCGGTCGCACCGGTCGCCGCGTTCACGGTGAGTGCCTGGGCGGTGGTCGCCCTGGCCTGTCCCGATCCGCTGCCGTTGGCCGACCACAACGCTGCGACGGTGCCGGCACCGACCACGAGGGTGGCCAGACCGATGACCGTGGCCATGCGCTTACGATTCATGACGATTTCTCCTGCCTTGCGGCGCCGAGTCGCTCCGTGCGACGTGCCGGCGGCAACTCTTCGGCAGCGTTGGTGGCGACTTGAGCAGAATTCACGTCGTTGCGACGCTCAGCCGGTCAGGCCGACCACGCCGGTGCGCTCGAGGGTCTGGAGGTCGTTCGCCTGGAGACGGAGATTCGAGAGGGTCCAGAGCTGGCCGTCGATCACCATCGTCCGACGAACGCCGGTGCGATAGCCGTCGAAACCCTGATTCCAGCAGAATTCGAACCGGTCGAAGCCCTCGACGTCGATGCCCAGTTCCGTGCTGTTCGGTGCCCAGTTCTGGAGCTCATCGATCGGCACGGCGTCGCAGACGAACCCCGCGGCTCCGCCGGCGTCGTCGGGTCGGCACAGTTGCATCTGCGAGTTGGGGTCCTGGGTGATCCAGAAGAGTTCGCCGTCGTCCTCGGTGAACGAGCTTGCATCGAGGACCTGGCAATCGGTGGCGCCGCTCAGATCGGGCTGTTCGTCCACGTGCGTGATGCGGCCTTGCTCCTCGATGCCGTCGGCGGTCACGTTCAACACGACTGCACCGCTGAACTGGTCCGACCACGACGTCAGCGGCAGCACTGCGGTCGACGTCGACGCCCACCACAGGAATGCCCGATGGTCGAACTCGGCGTCGCTCGACGAGTTCGGCACGGTCCAGACGTCGACCTCGATGGGCGAAGCGGGGTTGCTCACGTCGAACAGCGAAACCTTCGCTCCTGTGGTGAAGCCTTCCTCGCTGGCGTCCTGACCGACCCCGAGGATCAAGTGGTCGCTGATGGGGTGGAGGTAGGACGAGTACCCAGGGATCTTCAGTTCGCCGCGAACGGCCATGGCCCGCGGGTCGGCCAGGTCGACGACGTAGAAGGGATCGGTCTGACGGAACGTGACGACGTAGGCCGTGTCGCCGACGTAGCGCACCGAGAAGATCCGCTCGCCCTTGCCGAGCCCGCCGACGCGCCCGACTTCCTCGAGCACCTCGCCGTTCACCTGCAGAGCGACGATCTGGCTCTCCGACCCGTCGCTCGACCACGGTGTGCCGCTGGTGGTGGCGACGAAGAACGTGCCGTCGCGGTCGTTCATCGCGAACTGGTTGAGCAGGTGACCGTCGACGGATCCGGACGCCTCGTAGGAGGCGGGCCCGTCGCCGGCGATCGAGAATCGATGGATCGCGGTCTCGTAGTTCTCCTCCCAGATACCGCGCTCTTCTTCGTCGATGGTGGGTGCCAACCACACGTTGGTCGACACGTACAGACGGTCTTGCGAGGCGTAGACGGTGTCGCCGGTTGCCATCACCGACGTGGTCTCGGCGGGAGATGTGAGAGCGCCGTCGAGGTCGATCGACACGATCGACAGCATGTCGAAGCCGGCGAATTCCGACGGCGCGTGGATCTGATCGCACGACACGAGGTCACCCGACGTCTGCTGTCCGTCGGTCGTGGTCAACGTGTAGGTCGGAATCCAGTCGGCCGTCGTCGAATTCCGCACGAGTTCCTGGTTGGCCTTCTTGGCGCTCTCTTCTGCGCTCGGGCTCGACGGGTACAGGAACCCGAGGTCGTTGGCCGGTGACGTGACAGCGATGCGAGCCGTGTTGCCCACCGCCCGAGCGCTGATGTAGCGCCCCTTGATCGAGAGCGTGTTCGTCACACGCGGTGCATCGGGGTCGCTCAGATCGATCTCGAGCACCATGGTCGTCGGTCCGTAGAACGCCGGCCGGGTGGGCAGTGGATCGATCGGCAGCGGTTCGACCGGGAGCGGTTCCGTCGCGAACGCGGCTTCCGCGTCGAAATCCTCCACTACGTCGTTCTCGACCGATTCTGTGGTGGCATCGTCAACCAGCATGGGCGGGTCGATGAACCGGTCGATGGAACCTTCACCCTGAGCGATGACGAAGGCCCGATCGCCGGCGAGCAGGATCTCGTGGCCGTAGGCAGAGCCGAACTCGTCGGACAGGGCGACGGAGCCACGCTTGGTGCCCGACCCGCCGTCGATGTCGATGTAGTGGAGCTGGTTGTCGGTGATGGCGATCACGCGGTCGCCGTCGGTCTTGACGATGTCGGGTTCGTCGACACCTTCGACCTGCACGTTGGTGGTCGAGAACTCGCCACCGTCGCCATCGTCGCCTTCGTTCGCGACCGGTACCGACTCCGACGGTGCAGCCGTCGATCGAGGGAGTTCGCCTTCGGCCGTGGTCGCTTCGGCCATGTCGTCCGTCATCGCCTCTTCAGCGACCATGACGACATCGTCGAAACCGAACCAACCATTGCTTCCGAATCCGTAAGCACCGACGCGCTCGGCGCCTTCGGCGTGCACGTAGTCGAGAAATGCACCGCACTCGTCGAACTGACGGAGCGCTGCTCGGGCGAATCCGACGGGTCGACTCCCGCCCGACGGCTCCTCGATGTCGTTCGGCTCACGGGTGGTCGTCACATCGATGTCGTCGGGCGGGAGTCGACCCGTCGGATTCGCCCGAGCAGCGCTCCGTCAGTTCGACGAGTGCGGTG
>JBBKWQ010000214.1:0-13982 GCA_037969115.1 Ilumatobacteraceae bacterium | reverse complement strand
CCGGGGTGCTGATGTGCCGACCTGCAAACGCGGGGCTCCCCGGCCCCCACATCAGCGGGAGCAACTCGAGCGCGTCCTCGAGCAGCTCGTACCGGTGACGCACCGATGGGAAGTCGTAGCCGAATGAGGTGTGCTCACGCTCGAACCAGCCGACACCCAGGCCGCAACGTGCTCGCCCACCCGACAGCACATCGAGCGTCGCGACGATCTTTGCGAGGTGGGCGATGTTCCGGTACGTCACACAGGTGACCATCGCGCCGAGTTCGATCGTGCTGGTGCGTCCAGCCAGAAATCCCAGCGTCGTATAGCTCTCGAGCATCGGATCCCACTCCCGTCCCACCTGCGGGATCTGGACGAAATGGTCCATGACCCACAGACTCGTGAACCCGGCGCGCTCGGCTTCGGCGGCGATCTCGCCGAGGCGTGTGCCGATCTCGTCGTGGTCGCCCGGCCAGTCGAACGTCGACACCTGGAGCCCGAAGTTCAGACGGGTCTGTTCGGGCATTCCCGGCGGCATCAAGGCTGCCGGCACGATCGCTGCTGGACCCGACACGTGCACCGCGTCAAAGCCTTTGCCGAGCGAGTGTCGGAGTTCGTGCCACTTCGCGAGTTGGGCGGACACGACCTTGCTCGGAACCGGGCTCGGCCGCGCACGGTTGTACTTGCGGCACGTCGTGTCGTCGGTGTCGAAGACGACGAGATGTGTCCGGCGCCGGTGCCGAGCCGCCAGCGCGAGCCACGCTTCGTGGCGTGTTTCGTCCATGCCGAGCGTGTCGACGATGGTGAAGAGACCTCGCTTCAGCCGGCGCTCGAGCGCCAACTCGAGCACGTCGAAAGCGTCGCTACTCGCATGCAAATCGTGCTCGCTGCGGCCCACCAACGCCCGCAAGTCGTCAGAGGCCACGACGTGCGACGCGTGGAACCACTGCCTCGCCCAGGTCGACTTCCCCGCGCCCGACGGCCCGGCGAGCACCACGAGGGCGTCGGTCTCGAAGCGGATCACGGACTCGACATCGGACGGATCGGTCATGGTCGAACGGTACGCGATCGCGCCTCGACCGCGCCGCGCCGCGCTGGTCGCCCGGGCGCGAAAGCACCTACTCGTCGCGCAGCAGTTCGGTCGGTTCGAGGCGGTTGACGAGACGGGACGCGGCGACGGTCGACACGACCGTCGCGACGAACACGAGCGCCGCCGGAATTGCGACGCCGGCGACCGGGATCGCGTAATTCGGCGTGAGCACGAACAGCGGGCGGAGCACGGTGACGAAGTAGTAGCCCATCGCGGCGCCGACGAGCACACCCGCCACGACACCCACGATCGCCACCGTCGCGGCCTCGGCCGCGATCAGACGCCTGATCGCACTCGCTTCGAGGCCCTGAGCGCGCAGGGTGATGTACTCGCGGCGTCGCTGGAGCAGCAGGCCGAACACGAAGATCGCGATCGTCACCATCGCCATCGACAACGAGAACGTCGAGTCGAGGTCGACCAGCCTGGCGATGTTCAGCGCGGCGAGACTCGACTGATCGGTTGCCAGCGTCGTGGCGCGAGTGTCGATCCGGAGGTGATCTGACGCTGCGGGCCCCCGCAGGAGCGAGTCGACCGCCCGCCTGAGGCCGACATCACTGCTGTCCACCGTGGACGCGAGGAAGAAGTCGGGCGCCTTGGTCGGGACATTCGCCGTGTGGATGCCGATCGACATCAGGGCGTCCGCTCCCTCGGGAAAGCCGGGCAGTCGCTCGAACAGATCGCTCACGTGCAGCTCGACCTCGAGCTGGTCGTCGGTCGCCCGAGCCAGCAGCACGCTGATCGCGTCGCCGGGTTTCGCCTTCAGGAACGCAGCCATGTCCTCGCTGAGCATCACCGCGGTCGGATCGTTGGTGAGCGTCGCCAGCGCTGTCGCGACATCGCTGGTGGGCACCCGGACGTCCACGAGTGGACTGACCGACAGATAGGTCTGCGGGTCGATCGCGGCAAGGTTGGCAGGGTCCGAGGTGCGATCGCTCCGGAGGATCACGTTGCTCAGTCCGAAGATGACCGGCGTCGTCGCTGCGATCCCCTCCGTGCGGAACGCTCCCACGTCGTCGACCGTGTACGGGAGTTGTGACGTGGGGCCGGGCGTGATGCGGATGTCGGCACCGTTGGCAAACCGGGCGTCGTCGACCTTGGCGGCGTCGTACGACGCCGTGAAGGCTGCGAGGCTCGTCGCCAACGCGACGATCAACGTCACGATGATGCCGCCGTTGCTGATGGCCCACGGCCGCCGGCCGATGCTGAGGCGGTACAGGCTCGGCACCGGCCGTCCGATCGACGGCGACGACAGCGGCTGGGTGCGGTGCAACGCCGCGCCGACGAGCCGCGCAGCGAGCAGACTGCCAGCGATCCAGACCGCAACCGGCAGCACGAGCAGCGCAAGGTTCAACGTGACCGCTCGCCCGAAGTAGACCGAACCGGCTGAACCGTCGAACGCACGGGCGCGCAGAGCGATCGTGGTACCCACCGCCACGACGGCGACGCCGATCATGTCGAGTCCGGTGCGGCGCCACAACGGCGGGCGCACGGCGAGACGGGCCCGATCCTCGTTGATCTCGCGATCGATCGAGCGGCGGCCGCTGACGTAGAGGGCCAGCCCGGTCGCCAGGAACCCACCGATCGCACCGAGCAGCGCAGACGTCACGAGTGCCGACACGCTGGCACGGCTGATCGACTCGCGACCGAGCACCATCACGGTCAGGCCGTATCCGAGTACGAGCCCGATGACGGCTCCGGAGGCAGTGAGCAGTCCGGTCCGAACCGCGAGCATGCGGAGCAGGTGTCGTCTGCTCGCCCCTCGGATTCTGAGCGTCGCCTGCTCGCGTCGTTGCGCGTCGGCGAGGACGGTGCCTGCGTATGCGGCGAGCATCGCAGCAAGCAAGCCACCCGGCACACCGAGGAACACGAAGAGACGCTTGGCCACCCTTGCGTCGGCGGTCGCCACCGCGAGAGTGTTCGAGATGTTGTCGAGCAGATAGTCCTGGTTGGCTGCGACGGCAGTGACCGCGTCGCCGATTCGTTTGGTTTGCACCGCGGCGGACGCGGGGTCGGCGTCGAGGAGGTGACGATCCAGCGTGATGTCGACTTCCCGGACGGGTGGAGTCTTGAGTCGCGTCCCGCGGGCGGACGCGGCGCGCGCGTAGGCCGGATGCACGGAGTCGGCGAAGACATCGGGCGACACCACGACGGAGTTGCGGGTGTAGATGAACGTTTCGAGGTCACCCCCGCGCCGGCTCGAGAACAGCGAACGGGAACGTGAGAGGTCGGCAATGCCGCTGACCTCGAGGTCGAGTGTCGATCCGTCGGGCAAGGCGATGGTGACGGTGTCACCGATGCCGATGTGCAGCGCCTCGGCTGCTTCGGCGCTGATGACCGCCTTGTCCGAGACGAGGCGACCCTCCGCGATCACGATCGTCTGGTCGCGGGACTCGTAGCCCTCGTCGAATCCGAAGATCTTGACCGGACCGCGAGCGGTCGTGCCACCGGCCGACAACGTGTCGGTGCCGAGATCGGCGAGCGACAACGGGCTCGCTTGCGCGACCCCGTCGATGGCGGAGATCTCGGCAGCGAGTGCGGCGAGCGACACCGACGACGATCGATTGGCGGGGAACGGGTTCACCGATTCCCTCGTCGAGACGGTCGTCGCGACGGTGGCGTCGCTGACCTCGGCAGCGGCTCGCGCTTCGACCGCGTAGCCGAGCTGGTGCGATTCGCCTGGCTCGACCGTTCCGAGGTTGAATCCGGTCTGACCCGGATCGTGCGCGAACGGGTTGTCGTCGGTGCCGACGATGGGCTCGCCGTCGAGCGACGCCGATCCGGGCACGAACTGCAGGTCTGCAATTGGCACCGACCGGACGGTGACCTCGTTGGCGGCAACGTCATCGGAGTTGCTCAGCGCCAACTCGACGCGAATCCGATCTCCGGCGGCAACGACACCCTGGTGGTCGAAGGTCTGGCCCAACGTCACCGAGCCGCCGACGCGTTCGGTGACGATGCGTTGCTTGTCGATGGCGAGTGGCGCCACCGCTCGCTGCGTCATCGACGCCGACAACCCGTCGACGAGGAAGAGGACCCCGCAGAAGAGCCCGACGCCGAGCGTCACCCCGACCATCGTCGACAGGGTTCGCCGCGGGTTGCGAACCAGGTCGGCCAGCACGTACCTAACGAACACGGTCCCATTCCGCCAGTTGCCTCGGTCGCACCAACTGCACCGTGCGGTCGAGGTGCGCCGCGATGTCGGGGTCGTGGGTGACGACGACCATGGTCGCGCCAATCTGGCGATGCATGTCGACGAGCAACTCGATCACCATCCGGGCGTTGTCGTCGTCGAGCGAACCGGTGGGTTCGTCGGCCAGGATGACGGACGGGTGATGAATGATCGCCCGAGCCACCGCCACACGCTGACGCTGGCCACCCGAGAGCTGGTCCGGCAAGCGCTTGGCGTACCGGCCGAGCCCGAGCCGGTGGAGCACCTCGATGGGATCGGCCTCGGCGACGCCGCTCGCTTCGTCACGACAGATCGCGAGTTGGAGACCCACGTTCTCCTCCACAGTGAGGTGTGGCATGAGATTGTCGGCTTGGTACACCATGCCGAGCGATCGCCGCCGAAACCGCACCCGTTCGCGTTCCGGCAGCGCCGACACCATCGTGCCGCCGACCTCGACGGTGCCCGTCGTCGGTGTGGCGAGGCCCGCGAGCAGGCCGAGCAGGGTTGATTTCCCACACCCGCTCGGGCCCATCATTGCCACGCTCGTGCCGGCGTCGATGACCTCGGCAGCGAGCTCCAGCGCCCGCACGGTGCCCGTATCGGTGGCGTAGTCGACCACGATGTCGCGTGCGACGATGGCGTTGGTGGCCTCGGCGACGTCGAATCCGGCGATGACGGCGTTCGGCGACCTCAACGGGCGACCACCTGAGCGTCGACGAGCGCGAACCGTCGGGCGACCAGGTCGGCGAGTGCGACGTCGTGGGTCACGTACAGCACGGCCATGTCAGCCGCCAACACCTCGTCGACCACGTGTGCCGCCGTGGTTCCGTCGAGTTGGGCCACCACTTCGTCGGCCAACAGCAGGGCCGGCTCGTTCGCCATCGATACAGCGAGGGCCACTCGCTGGGCCTCGCCACCTGAGAGTTGGCGGGGACGATGGCCGGCCCGATGCGCCACGCCGAACCGCTCGAGCAGTCCGAGCGCACGATCCCTCCCCGAGCTGCGTGACCGGCGCGGCCCGAAGTGCAGCGCCAGCTCAACGTTCTCGCTCGCCGTGAGAAACGGGATCAGGTTGTCGGATTGCAGCGCAATGCCGATCCGCTCGGCCCGCAGGTGAGCACGTTCGGTGTCATCGAGGTCGGTCATCGACGTTCCGTCGATCTCCACCGTTCCCTCGTCCGGGCGCAGCAATCCAGCGACGAGCGACAACAGTGTCGACTTACCGCTGCCCGACGGTCCGATCAGACTGGCCTTCTCGCCCGCCCGGATCTCGAGATCGACGCGTCGGAGCACGTGCGTCGGATCGGTCGGTGAGCCGAACGACTTCGACACGCCGTCGACTCGCAGGATCGGCGTCGCGATCACGTGACCCGCGTCGATTCAGGCGCCGACCCGAAGACATCGGGCGACACCTCGCGGGCGTGCGCCTCGAGATCGAGCACGGTCTGGCTGGCCTCGGCAAGACCGTCCGGACTGAGCTCCACGAAGTTGAGCAGCTCGAAACGATCCTGATGCAAGCTGGCATCGAGCGGGATGTTGTTGATCACGCCGACGCCGGGCGCGTAGTACTTGTTCTCGTTGTCCGGTGCGCCCGCGTTGCCCTCCTGCACCACACGAACGTCGTCGTAGCACCCGAACTCCACGCAGATGCTGACGCCGACCTCGACCGGCTCGCCCACCGAAGCATCCTCGTCCGGCGGCTTGCTGATGAACCACCGCGGCGTGGTCATGTCGACCTCTGCCGGCGCCAGGATCCCCACCTCAGCGTCAGCCGGCCCGAGCCAGGCGCTCTCGGTGTTCGTGTACTCACCGCCCTCGTACTCCTCGGTGTAACCACCCAGGATCCAGACGTTGCCATCTGCGTCGAGCGCCATGTAGTCCATCCCGACCTGGGAGACCTCGCTCGAGTCGGTCGACTCGTCGAGCATCGCGAGCGTGGTCACGCCGTCGATCACCCGGATGACATCGGTCATCGTGGTGATGATCTCGTGCGGCACGACGCGCGAACCGACTTCAGTGGTGCCGCCGCGCACCCATTGCATGCCCGGCTTCAGCGGATGGTACGGGTTCGTATCCGTCGTCGGATCGACGAAGTTCGCCGGGTCGAACGCGACCTTCGTGCCCTCCGAGTCGGGATCCGCGGCGGCGCGTGGAGCCGCTTCGCCGCCGGATCCGCTGCCGCAACCCACCGCGACGACCATGAGCACGACTGCTGCGAGAACCCCGAGCAACTTCTCCGGACGGATGGGCGCAGACGTTGGTGACATGGTCGGACTCACGATCTCAGCGTTGACGTACGAACTTGAGAGCCGTTGTAACGATCCGACCCTGACGCTGACCTGACAGCGAGCGACCGCGGTCGTGAGACACCCGATCAGAACGAGCGAACGAACGTCACCTTCGTGTGCGACCTCCGGAAGCCGAGTCGGATCAGGTTGCGTTCTGATACACCACCGACCGCAGCAGTGGTCGTGGCGATCTCGCAGCCTTCCTCCCGGGCGCGTCGCAGCCGGTACCGAATGAGTTCGCTCTGAACGCCCCGGCGGCGCTCCTCGGGCAGGGTCGACATCCCGCCGAGTGTCGCGATGCCGTCGCGAATCGTGAGGCTGGCGCAGCCGATGGGCCGACCGTCACCGGCCGACCGAGCGAGCACGAATCCCGGCCCGTCGACCACGGCGGCCGCCCGAGCGAAGGCATCACTGGCACGGATCGCGTCTGGACCGATGTGACCCCACGCCCGCGCGGAGGTCTCTTGCCAAGTCGACAGCAGATCACCGTCGGCGCGCTCGACGACGAACGTCAAGTCCACGTCGGGCGCACCAACGTCGTCGAGTCGGCGAATGAGCGCCATCGACTCGTCGGCCGGTCGGTACCCGTGCTTCGCCACGCGCTGTCGTACCTCGGGCATCGTGACGTCGCTGATCTCGATCGCCGGAGGCACTCCGACGACAGCGCCCCGCAGTTCGAGCAGGCGGAGGTGGGTGTCGTCAACAACTTCGGTCAGGCCGCACGCCAGAGCCCGGTTCACGTAGAGACCTGGCCCGCACAGGACGGCCGTACCGTCGGCGAGGTCGAAGTACTCACTGCCCCACGACGGATCCTGCACCGACAGGACCTCGGCGAACGCCGCAGCGTCGAGCGCCCAGGTTCGCTCGATCCGCACGATGAGGTTGCGGTCGATCACCTCCTGAGTCTGCCGGAGCGTCGACGGCCACACAGTAGTTTCGCGACGTGCACAACGACCAGGCGCTCGTCGAGCAACGGATCCAGCGGGAGCTGTGGGATCGTGTGCTCCCGCTCGTGATCGCCGACCGGTCGCCGTTGACGGTGTGGGCAGGCCCGTCGCTCGACTCACTCGCGCCCTTCACGCCCGGCACGCGTTGGGGACCGCCGTGGGGCACCACCTGGTTCCGGTTCGACGGCGAGATACCGCCGCCGTGGGCAGGTCGACGGGTCGAAGCCGTCATCGACCTCGGCTTTCACCAGGACGCCGCCGGTTTTCAATGTGAAGGCCTGATCGTCGACGATGACCTGAATCCGGTGCAGGGAATCCATCCGCGTCGCACCAGCCACCGCATCGAGTCGATTCCCGGTCCGGTGACGATTCGCCTCGAGGCCGCCTCGAATCCCTCGTTCGTCCAGTTCCTCCCGTCGCCACTGGGTTCGCCGGGCACGGCCGGCGACGAACCGCTCTACCGATTCGACCGCGCCGAGCTCATCGTCGTGCAACCCGACGCCGAGGCACTCGTTCACGACATCGACGTGGTCAACGGCATCATGCGCGCCCTGCCGGCCGACGATCCGAGACGTGCTCGACTGCTTCGCACCATCGAACACACGCTGAACGTGATGCCCGACGTACACACCGCACGTGCGCTACTCGCCCCAGCGCTTGCCATGCCGGCACGCCGGAGTAGCCACCGGGTCATTGCAACCGGCCACGCACACATCGACACGGCATGGCTCTGGCCGACTCGCGAAACGGTCCGCAAGTGCACTCGCACGTTCGCTTCAGCGGTGCGTCTGATGGACGACTTTCCCGAGTTCCGCTTCGTCTGCTCACAGGCCCAGCAGTACTCCTGGATCGAACGGGAGCAGCCGGAACTGTTCGAACGCATCCAGGTGAAGGCGCACGGCGGTCAGTGGGTGCCGGTCGGCGGGATGTGGGTGGAGCCCGACATGAATCTGCCGTCGGGTGAGAGCCTGGCTCGACAGATCGTGTTCGGTCAGCGCTATTTCGAGCAGCACTTCGGTCGTCGGTGTACCGAGGTGTGGATTCCCGACGTGTTCGGCTACCCGGCATCGCTCCCGCAACTGTTTGCTGCCGGCGGCATGCACCGATTCGTCACCCAGAAACTGTCCTGGAATCAGACGAATCGGTTCCCGCACCACACGTTCATGTGGGAGGGCATCGACGGGACTCGGGTACTCGCACACGTCCCGCCGGTCGACACGTACAACGCCGAGATCACCCCTGCCGAGGTGGTGCGGTCGAGCGACCGGTTCCTCGAGCACGGATGGAGCGACTGGTCGCTGATGCCATTCGGGCACGGCGACGGCGGAGGCGGCCCGACGCGAGAGATGCTCGAACGAGCACGACGCATGGCCGACATCGACGGCGCACCTCGCGTCTCGATCGGATCTCCGGCCGAGTTCTTCGAGCACGTCGAGCGCGAGATCTTCGACGGAGCCGACGTCCCGGAGTGGCGAGGCGAGCTGTACTTCGAAACGCACCGGGGCACCCTCACCAGCCAGCTGCGCACCAAGCTCGGCAATCGACGTTGCGAGCGGCTCCTGCACGAGGTCGAGCTGTGGTCGGCCACGCTCGGACGTGCGGCCGAGGTCGACGACGAGTGGCGCATGGTGCTCACGCAGCAGTTCCACGACATTCTTCCCGGCACGTCGATCGCGTGGGTGCACGCAGATGCGGAGGCTGTGTTCGAACGCGTCGGGGAGGAGCTGCGCTCGCGGATCGATGCGCTCACCGACGAGCTCGCGACGGGTGAGCCGACGGCCGTGAACGCAGCGTCGGTCGAACGGGACGAGGTCGTCATCAGCACGTCGATCGAGCCGACCGATGGCGGCTTCACGCAGGCGCTCGGTGATGGCACAGTTGCCGCTCGCCTGCGCGTTGCCGCAGCCGGAATGGCGCCGGCCGAGTTGCTGCCGGTCGACGATCGGGTCGTCGTCACCGAAGCATCGCTGATCAACCGTCACGTCGCGGTCGGATTCGACGATGGCGGCAACATCACCTCGTTCATCGACCTCGCGCACACTCGCGACGCCATACCGGCCGGTCGACGCAGTGGTGTCCTGACCCTGGCGAAGGACGAGCCGGTGCACTACGACGCGTGGGATGTCGAAGCCTGGACACCGTCGCTCGCGCAGCCGCTCATCACCGCTACCTCCTTCGACGTCATCGAGTCGGGTCCGCTCGTCGGTCGGCTCCGAGTGACCCGACAGTTCGGACCATCGAGCGCGGTCATCACCTACACGTTGCGCGCCGATAGCCCTCGGCTCGACATCGGCATCGAGCTCGAATGGCACCACCTCGAACACCTGCTGTCGATGGAGTTCCCCCTCGACGTGCGGGCCGACACGGCAGCGTGCGACATCCAGTTCGGCCACGTGCGGCGACCGACTCACCCGTCGACGTCGTGGGACGCGACCAAGTTCGAGGTGTGCGCCCATCGATTTGTCGATCTGTCCGAGCCGAGCTTCGGGGTGGCCGTGCTCAACAACGGTCGCTACGGCCACGGCCTGTTCGACGGCGGGATTCGAGTGAGCCTCGCCCGCGCCGCCCGCTACCCGGACCCGGAGCCAGACCAGGGTGCCCACAGCGTCGCTCTCGCCCTGTTCCCTCATGGCGCGGGCCTGGCGAGCGTCGTCGAGGAAGCACAGCGGTTCAACGTTCCGGTTCGGCTGGTCACCGGCACTGCAGCATCGACGACCGACCCGGTCATCCGGCTCGTCGGCCGAGGTGTCGAGATCGACGCGATCAAGGTCGCCGACGACGACCCCCGTGACCTGGTCGTGCGGTTCCACGAGGCCTGCGGCGACCGCCAACCCGTCACGCTGGCGTGCGCCACGCCGATCGTCGCAGCCAGCCGATGCGATCTCCTCGAAGTGCCGGGTGCGGGACTCGAAGTCGGCGACGGCATCGCCTCGCTCACCATGCGCCCGTTCGAGTTGGTCACGCTGAGAGTCACCCCGGGCCGCTGACGACGATCTCGGAGGCCGAAGCGCTGCGATCGAGCCCGTCAGGTCACGACAGGCCGAGCGGCAAGGCCCGCTCAGGAACGGTCGGGCTACTCGGGGCCGTCCTGGAACGGACGCACCTCGACCGGTGACCGGCAGGCCTGGCTGGCCAATTCGGCGATTTCCAGTGCAGCGTCGAAGTCGTCGGCCGAGACGATCCAGAAGCCACCGAGATGCTCGTTGGTCTCCATGAAGGGACCGTCGGTCACCACGACGTCGCCTTCGTGGGCGCTGATCACCGAGGCCGTGTCGACGGGATGGAGCCCGCCTGCGAAGATCCACGAGCCACTGGCCTGCAGCTGCTTGTTGAACAAGTCGACAGCCTGGTACGCGGCCTCCATCTCCTCGGGCGCCGGAACCTCATCGTTCTCTGCGCCGTGCACCGACAACATGTACTGACCCATTCGGATCCTCCTTGCGAGCTCAGGGATCGACACCGAGGTGACGGAGTGCCATCGCGGAGTAGAGCGCCACACCGTCGAACATCGCGTCCTCGTCGAAGGTCACGAGGTTCGAGTGGTTGGCAGGGGCGGTGGCCGGATTGCGGTTCAGGTGAGTGCCGCCGAGGAACATCATGGTGCCCGGAATCTCGTTGAGGACGTAACTGAAGTCTTCCGCTCCCATGATCGGATTGGGAAGGCGTACCACCTTGTCGCTGCCGACGACGTCACCGGCGACATCGAGCGTGAACTCCGCGAACGTGTCGGAGTTCGAGGTGACCGGGTACCCCGTGATGATCTCGATGTCGACGTTGCTGCCGTGTGCATCGGCGATTCCTTCGGCAACGCGGCGGATGTAGTCCTGAACATCGGAGCGCGTCTTCTCGCTCACGGTCCGGATGGTGCCCTCGATCTCGGCGGTCTCGGGAATGATGTTGTTGGTGGTGCCAGCGGTGATGCGGCCGACGGTGACCACTGCGGGATCGAACACGTCGAGTCGACGCGTGACCATCACCTGGAGTTGCTGCACGATCTCGCACGCGATCGGGATCGGGTCGACCGTGCGGAACGGCTCGCTGGCGTGTCCACCCGAACCACGGACGTTGATGACGAAGCGGTCGGCCGATGCCATGCACGCTCCACCGCGAGTGGCGACCCAGCCCGTCGGCAACGAGGACGTGATGTGGAGCGCGAACGCGCCAGTGACCGGTGACGGCGTGCCGTCGGCGAGCGGGCCCACGTCGAGGAGGCCTTCGTCGAGCATGAACTTGGCGCCGTGATGACCTTCCTCGCCCGGCTGGAACATGAACAGCACCCGGCCGGGAATGTCGGCTTGATGGGCGCTGAGCAGCTTGGCGGCCGAGGCGAGCATCGCCGTGTGCGTGTCGTGACCGCACGCGTGCATCTCGCCGTCGTGCTTCGAGGCGAAATCGAGCCCCGTGTCTTCGTGCAGTGGGAGCGCGTCCATGTCGCCACGGAGCAGCACGGTCGGACCGGGCTTGCCGCCGGTGAGCAAGGCCGTCACGCCCGACGTCGTGGTGTGCAGGGTGAGGTCGAGCGGCAGCCCGTCGAGTGCTTCCAGCACGACCTCTCGGGTGATCGGCAGTTCGTTGCCGTTCTCCGGTCGTTCGTGGATCGTGCGACGCATCGCCACCGTCGCGGTCTGGAGGCTCTGGGCTTCGTCGCGGAGGGTGTCGACCGTCATAGGGCAATGGTAGGCGCTTTTCGTCGCCCGTTTTCCCCTCCGAGTCATGGGAGTCCCACCGTGAAACATCCGACGGCGGTGACGTCATCGGGAACACGAAGACAACCCGGAATCATCACATCACGATCCGTCGTGAAGAAGGAGCTACGTCATGAGCGTCGGCGCAGACATCGCACAACTCACCGATCTCGGTGGAACCCTGAAGGCCCAGATCGACATCATCGAAGGGCTGCGAGGAACCGTCACCAGCAGCCTTGGCAGCACGGTGTGGACCGGCAAGACCCGAGACGACTTCGAGGCCCAGTGGAACGAGCAGTTCTCCAGCGCCCTCACCCAGCTGAACAATGCCTTCGAGGCGGCCGGCACGAACTGCCAGAACCTGGCGACGAATCTCGACCAACTGATGAACCAGACGGTCTGACTCGACGACGGCGCTCATGTCGTAGGGGATACCGCGCACTCTCCGGTCGGGTGAACCCCTCGCCCCGCACCCGGCCGTGCGGCATCCCCTACGATGAGCAAGGTGCGGCACGCCGTCAGCCCCCTCCCCGACCAGTTGGTCGGCGCGCGATGAAGCGGGAGCACCCGCTCATCTCGGCGGTTCGTCCGGTCGTCGACGCTGTCGGCGCCTCGATCGTCGATTCGAACGAGCGCGACGCCGCCGATGTGCCCCTGGTGTGGGACGGCATCACCGTGGGAGCGGTGCGACTGCCGCCCATTCACGGTGCGCTCGAGCGGTTGATCGATGCTGTCGAGACCGAACTCGGTGGCACCATCAGCGGCCTCTCACGCGAAGACAAGCAGAAGGCGATCCGCCTGCTCGACGAGCGAGGAGCGTTCATCTTGAGGCGCGCCGTGGAGGACGTCGCCGATGCCATGGGGGTCAGCCGTATCACCGTCTACAACTACCTGAACGCGATTCACCGCTGAGTCAGAAACGCCGACAGTCGGCGTTGGAACACCAGATCGAATCGTGCGAAGGTCGACCGAAGCGCAGCGCCGGGCCAGTCGGCAGGCTCCAACGCGATGGGCAACACCGGGTCGGCTCGAAGGTGCCGCAGCGTCGCCGCCGACAGCATCAGGGTGTCGACGATGACCGCGTCGTCGAACTCGCTTCCGTCGGTGACGTCGAGGATGGGGTGCGTTGCGTCGAGCTCGGACTCGAGCGAGCGAGCCGTGACAGCCCAGCCATCGAGATCCCAGAGCTCGCGGCACAACGATCGTTGGTCTTCCGATGAGGCGCCTTGCATCGGTCCGGAGGTGACCAGCAGATCGTGGGAAACAGTGGGAGCGACACCGAGATTCGTCGGTCGCAGCCACACCTCGGGTCGGAGCTCACCGAATCGCTGGTCAGCCATATCACGCCTGAACTCGCGGCGGGTCGTGAGCGACCGCCCCGCGGCACGGACCACGATCCAGTGCCAGCCGCCGTCCCAATGGCCCACCGGCGGCCGACGTCCCGATCGTTGGGCGGCCTGTCGGCCCAACTGCGGACCGACGAGTCGATACGAGCCATCGGAGGCGACGAGTTCGCCGTTGGCGACCATGCGCGACAGCGCCGTCCGCACTGTTCCGTCGGCGATACCGAACAACTCGGCGAGGCGAACCAGCGCCCGCACGGGCTGAACCGGCGGATCGGTGCCCAACAGTGTCGAGAGCACCAGTGAGCGAGCATTGAGCGGACGCAGCCCGGTGATCTCCGAGACCGCCCTGACGGCGCCGCGATTCCCCGGCTCGGCTGGTTCCCGATCGTCCG
Source organism: Ilumatobacteraceae bacterium (assembly GCA_037969115.1). GTDB lineage: Bacteria > Actinomycetota > Acidimicrobiia > Acidimicrobiales > Ilumatobacteraceae > JBBKWQ01. The sequence continues at coordinate 86 of JBBKWQ010000214.1, read as the reverse complement.
AACCATCACGTCTGTTGATCGCGTCGATCACGTCGTGTATTATGACATCGTGACGGCGCCGACGGTGACACCCAGTTCACTCGACA
>JBBKWQ010000213.1:0-14308 GCA_037969115.1 Ilumatobacteraceae bacterium | reverse complement strand
ATCGTCGATGGCGCGTACCCACCCGGCAGCCGTCTCTACGAGGAGACCGTCGCCGGCGAGCTCGGCCACGAGACCTTCGAGCGCACACCGGACTTCGAAGATCTCCGCGGCGCGACGGGCGTCGATGGAGGCCACGCGCGCGCCCCTTCGTGGTTCGATCACGACGAAGCCCTCTGCGGTGAGCACTTGGAGGGCCTCACGGACCGGGTTGCGCGAGACACCCAGCTCGCCGGCGACGGTCTCCTCGTAGAGACGGCTGCCGGGTGGGTACGCGCCATCGACGATGAGATCGCGCAGCGCGTCGGTGACCGCTAGGCGAAGGGGAGCGTGGGCGGCGCCGAGCGTGGGGGAAGATCTGGTGGTCACGATGGGCACCTGGCCGGAGACGGGGGTGATGTTGCGGCGTCCGGCGCAACCTTCCGGTGACGGCGCAGACTTCGTGTGTGCCCAGGTTTGCTTTTCGTCTGTCGGTTTCGTGGTTTCACTTGACGACCCCTCCTGTCCATTGTATACAGTAGCCCAAACGCCCTGTAAATCCATGCCGGGCCGAAAGGGGAGAACATGCGAAAGCATCGCACTCGATTCTTGGCACTTCTCGTGCCGTTGGCGCTCACGCTTGCAGCGTGTGGCAGTGACGACGACAGCAGCTCCACCACCGAGGGTGGAACGCCGGCTGAGACCACTGCCGACGACGGGAGCACGGTGCCGGGCACTTCGGGCGCCGACACGACTGTCGGCGATACGAATCCGCCGGTCGAGCAGGCGAACGTGGTCATCGCTCTCGGTTCCGAGCCGACCAGTCTCGACCCGCAGCTCGTCGACGACGGTGGCGAGCGTGCCATCAACGACAACGTGTATGAGACGCTCCTCGCCCGCACCCCGGATGGTGAGCTCGTACCCGGGCTGGCCACAGCGCTCCCGACGCAGATCGACGACACCACATGGCAGTTCACGCTGCGCGAAGGCGTGACGTTCCACAACGGAGAAGCCTTCAACGCAGACTCCGTCGTTGCGTCCGTCGAACGCATGATTCGACTGATCGGCGAAGGCGTCACCGACAACGACGGCTTCTTCGGCGTCTTCACGGGGGCAGAGGCAGTCGACGCCACGACGGTCAACATCATGACCGATGCTCCCGACGGAGTGTTGCCGGCCCGGATGTACTGGCTCAAGATGATCCCTGCCAGCGCGGCAGAGTCTGAAGATCTGAGTGATTCCGTCATCGGCACGGGCCCCTACACGCTCCTCGACTGGACCCGGGGCGAGAGTGTGACGCTCGCCGCGAACGCCGACTATTGGGGCGGCGTGCCGACGATCTCCGGTGTCGAGTACAAGTTCGTCAGTGAGTCCGGTAGCCGTTTCGCCGGTCTGCTCTCGGGCGACTACGACCTGATCACCAACCTGAGCCCGGCCGACGTCGACCAGGCACCACAGGTCGCTACGGCCCAAGGCCAGGAGCACCCGGTCCTGATCCTCGACGCCGACGAGGGCATCACGGCGGATGTGAATGTTCGCAAGGCACTCAACCTGGCCGTCGACAAGCAGGCGATCGCCGACAGCCTGTTCGGTGGATACGCTTCCGTCGAACCAGGTCAGCTGCTCAGCCCCTCGATCCTCGGCTTCAACCCTGACCTCTCGGCCTATCCGTACGACCCCGACATGGCCAAGCAACTGATCACCGATGCCGGCGTCGCCGGACAGACGATCACCCTCGTCGGTGAGTCGAGCGGTCGTTGGCTGCTCGACGCCGAACTCGTCCAGTCCGTCGCCGGCTTCTGGGAGGACGCTGGACTCGTCGTCGATCTCCAACTTCCGGAGTTCGGCGAGTACTTGAACGTCTTGTTCGACCGGGAGAGCCGCGCAGACGCGATTTTCGTGTCGAGCTCGAACGACATCCTCGACGCCGATCGTCAGCTGTCCACCTACTACCAAGCCGGCGGTATCGGGAGTTCCAACAGCAACGAGCAGTTGTCGGCACTGATCGACACCGGCCGCTCGGAGCTCGACCCCGATGCCCGAGCCGCCACCTACCAGGAAGCGGTTGCGCTGGCCTACGACGAGGCGCACTTCGTCTGGCTCATCAACAACCAGGACATCTACGGTCTGAGTGAGCGCATGCAGTGGACCCCGCGGGTCGACTCCAAGCTGCTCGTCTCAGAGATGTCGGTCTCGAGCTGATCGGAGTTCGCTGAGGAGAGGGTGAGGATCGATGGGAGCGTTCGCGCTGCGCCGGATCGCACAGGGACTGTTCGTGGTGGTTGCCGCCACGGTGGTGGTGTTCCTGCTGACCCGTGCGTTCACGGACCCCGTCGACTTCATCCTCCCCCTCGAGGCCACCCAGGAACAACGCGCCGCCCGTGAGGCCGAACTGGGCTTCGACGAGCCGATCGTCGTCCAGTTCGGCCATTACGTCTCAGACATCGCGCACGGCGACTTCGGGGAATCACTGTGGCAACCGGGTCGATCGACCATGGACATCGTCGGTCAAACATTGCCGAAAACCCTGATGCTGGTCGGCGCGGGCATGTTCCTCGCGATCGCACTGGCGCTTCCGATCGGCATGTTGGCGGCCATGCGGCCGGGCGGGGTGCTCGACCGCTCACTCGTCACGATGAGCCTGACGGGGCTTTCGATGCCTCAGTTCTTCGTCGGGCTGATGCTGATCATCATCTTCGCCGTGAAACTCAAATGGCTGCCGGTAGGCGGGTACGGCGGCCTCGACCACCTCCTCCTGCCGGCCATAGCGCTCGCCTTGCCCGCGCTCGGGCGTCTGACGATGGTCGTCAGGTCCGCGATGATCGACGAACTCAACAGCCAGTACGTGAAAGCTGCTCGCGCCAAGGGCATGAGCCGCCGGAACGTCGTCGGCAAGCACGCACTCCGCAACGCCGGCGTGCAAGTGCTCACGATGTCCGGCTGGGAGATCACCAGGGCCTTGGCCGGGTTCACCGTCGTGGTCGAGAAGGTGTTCGCGTGGCCCGGATTCGGCCTCTTCGCGCTCGAAGCCATCCAACGACGCGATCTGTTCTTGCTGTCGACGATCGTTCTGGTCGCCTCGGTCTTGGTCGTCGCCGTGAACGTCATCGTCGACATCCTGTACAAGTGGATCGACCCGAGGATCACACTCTCGTGAGCCACCCGATCGTCGCTCCCGAACAGCATGACCTCGACTCGGTCGCCGGTGACGAGACCGCCCACACCGGCCTGACCCACCGCGGTCGGGCCAGCCGCGTCGTACGCATCCGCGGACTCATGCGAGAGCTCTGGCACGACAAGGCCGGGATGCTCGGCATGATCTTCCTGATCACGCTGGTCGTCGTCGCCATCTTCGCCCCGTTGTTCGCCCCACATGACCCGCAGGACCAAGACCTGATCGCGCGCCTACGCCCACCATTCTGGATGGACGGCGGGAGCTGGACATATCCGCTCGGCACCGACGGCCTCGGCCGCGACGTGCTCTCGCGACTGATGTACGGCGCCCGGATCTCGCTGCTGGTCGGCGTCGCCGTGGTCGTCGTGGCCGGCGGCGTCGGGATCGTGATGGGCCTGCTCGCCGGCTACCGCGGCGGGCTGACCGACCGAGTCATCATGCGAACCGTCGACACCCAGATCGCCTTCCCCGGTCTCCTGATCGCGATCTTGCTCGCATCGCTCATCGGGCCGAGCGTTCGCACCGTCATCATCGTCCTCGCCATCAACGGATGGATGATCTACGCCCGCATGGCGCGCGGTGTCGTGCTCTCCGTCAAGGAGACCGCCTACGTCGAGGCCGCAGAGATCATCGGTTGCCGCCCCAAGCGGGTCATGTTCACCCACATCCTTCCGAATCTCGCGGCACCCCTCACCACACTCGCCGTGCTCGAATTCGCCCGCATCGTGCTCGCCGAAGCAGCGCTCTCCTATCTCGGCGTCGGCGTGAAACGCACCGACATCTCATGGGGGCTCGACGTCGCCGGCGGCCAAGATTTCATCTTCAACTCATGGTGGCTCGTGGCGATGCCCGGTGCCCTGATCTCACTGACGGTGCTCTCGGTCAACCTCGTCGCGAGTTGGCTGCGAATCGTCTCCGACCCGGCTGAACGCGAGAAGCGTTACGCCGCGACCCACAAGCCCAAGCGGGTGAAGGCGTGACTCGCCGATGACCGCGGTCAACAACCCGATCTCGTCGCACAACACGCGTGGTCGCACGGTCGTCGACCGTGGGGCGCCACTGCTCGAAGTCGACGACCTCGAGGTCAAGTTCTTCACTCGGCGCGGCACCGTCCACGCCGTGCGCGACGTGAGCCTGGTCATCTGCCGCGGCGAGGTCCTCGGACTCGTCGGTGAGTCGGGTTCCGGCAAGAGCGTCACCTCGCAGGCGATCATGGGTCTCACCGAGCTTCCGGGCCGCATCACCGGCGGCGACGTGCTGTGGAAGGGCAGTTCTCTGCTCCAGGGTCCCAAAGCGGCCGACGAATCGCGCCGTGTCCGCGGCAACGAAATTGCGATGGTGTTCCAGGACCCGATGACCTCCCTGAATCCGCTGTTCACGATTGGCAGCCAGCTGCGCGAGGTGACCAAGCGCCACCTCGGGATGTCCAAGAAGCAAGGAACCGAACGGGCCCTCGAGCTGCTCGACCTCGTCGGGATCTCGAATCCCCGCCGTCGCCTCGACCAGCGCCCGGGCGAGTTCTCCGGCGGCATGCGTCAACGCGTGCTCATCGCAATGGCGTTGTCGTGCGAGCCGGAACTGCTGATCGCGGACGAACCGACAACTGCGCTCGACGTCACGATCCAGGCACAAATCCTCGAACTGCTCGCCGAACTCAAGGAGCAGCTCGGTCTCTCGATCCTGCTCATCACCCATGACCTCGGCGTGGTCGCCGGCATCTGTGACCGCGTCTCGGTCATGTACGGCGGGCGGATCGCCGAGATCGGTCCGGCCGACGATCTCTACGCCCGGCCAGCCCATCCGTATTCGAACGGATTGCTCCGCTCGACGCCACGTCTCGACGAGAAACAAGCGCGACTGGTGTCGATCGAAGGATCACCTCCTGACCTCGTCGCACCTCCGGTCGGATGCCCGTACGCCCCCCGCTGCGCGAGCGCGAGCGAGCAGTGCGTCACCGATCTGCCGGAGCTCACACCCCTTGCCGAAGGGAGGAGCGTTGCCTGCTGGCACCCCCTCAACATCGACTGATCAACTCGGTCTGCCGCGCGAACATGACGGCCCGCTCGTCGAGGTCGACCACCTCAGCATCCACTTCCCGGTCGGCAACACCGGCTTCTGGGGACGAACCAAGAAGGTCGTTCACGCAGTCGACGACGTGACCTTTTCCATCGCACGGGGAGAGACGCTGGGACTCGTCGGCGAATCTGGCTCCGGCAAGACGACGACCGGTCGCGCGCTCCTGCGACGCATCACGCCGACCAAGGGAACGATCACGTTCCGCGGCCTTGACATCACGAACACGACCGGTGAAGCGCTCCGTCATCTCCGTCGGCACATGCAGCTCGTCTTTCAGGACCCCTACGCCAGCCTCAATCCACGGATGACCGTCGGCGAGCTCGTCGGTGAGCCGCTGATGGTCCATGGCATCGTCAACCACCTCGACGAGGCGCGCGATCGAGTCAGCAACCTGCTCGACCAGTGCGGTTTGCCGATCGACGCAATCGACCGCTACCCGCACGCGTTCAGCGGTGGCCAACGTCAGCGCGTCGGCATCGCGCGGGCTTTGGCACTCCAACCCGACTTCATCGTCGCCGACGAGCCCGTCTCCGCACTCGATGTGTCCGTTCGCGCGCAGGTCGTCAACCTCCTGCAAGACCTGCAGGACGAGTACCAACTGACGTATCTGTTCATCGCCCACGACTTGTCGGTCGTCCGCCACATCTCGCACCGAATCGCGATCATGTACGCCGGCAAGCTCGTCGAAATCGCAGACTGCGAAACGATCTACGACAACCCGCTCCACCCGTACACCGAGGCCCTGCTGTCGAGCGTGCCGGTGCCCGATCCACCGGTCCAACGCGAGCGCCGCCGCATCGTGCTCGAAGGCGAGATCCCCGATCCGATCGACCCGCCTTCCGGCTGCCGCTTCTCCTCCCGATGCCCACTCGTCGAACCAAAGTGCCGCGAACAAGAGCCTCCACTCACGAACCGGACCGACAGCCACGCCGTGGCCTGCTGGATCCGCTGACCGAAAGCCCCCGATGCAACTGAGAGCCCCGGGCTCGCGCCCGACGACGACCCCGCACGTCCCGAGACGGACGATCGAGCTGACATCATGAACTGGTGGGAGGGGCTGCTCCTCGTGGTCGGTGGATTCTTCGCCGGCGGGATCAACGCCGTCGCCGGTGGCGGCTCGACATTCACCGTCCCCCTGCTCGTTCTCGCCGGCGTGCCCGGCAATTCGGCCAACGGCTCGAACCGAGTTGGGATCCTGACGTCCAACGTGGCCGCCGCCGCTTCGTTCCGACGACTCGGTGTGCAGGGCCTCGCCCACGCCGGCAAGGTGATCGTTCCTGTCGTCGCCGGATCGCTGGTCGGGTCGATTGCGATCAGCGGGCTCACCGACGATGCGTTCGAAAAGGTGTTCGGGTTCCTGATGATCCCGCTGATCATCCTCGCCATTCGCAAGCCAAAGGTTCGCGCCGAAGGCCCGCAATGGAGCATGACGACGACGGTGGTGGTGTTCTTCTTGATCGGGATCTACGGCGGCGCCATTCAGGCCGGTGTCGGCCTCGTCCTCCTGGCAGCCCTCACCAGGTCGGGGTTCGACCTCGTCACAGCGAACAACATCAAGGTGCTCGTCACTGTCGCGGTCACGGCAGTCGCACTTCCGGTCTTCATCGTCAACGGACAAGTCGACTGGATCCCGGCGCTGATCCTTGCTGCCGGGTTCACCGCCGGTGGGTGGGCCGGTGCTCACGTCGCGGTTTCCGGAGGCGACCGTGTCATTCGCGCGATGATGGTGGTCGCGACCGTCGTCCTGGCCGGCAGCCTGCTTGGTCTGTACTGAGCCCGACGTGACGCTGACATTGGCCGAGTTCGCGATCGCCGTCGTCGCCGTGTTCCTGGGTGCCTGCATCCAGGGGTCGCTCGGTTTCGGGTTGGGCCTCGTCGCTGCGCCGGTGCTCGTGATGATCGATGCCTCGCTGGTTCCCGGCGTCGTGCTGGGGATCGGCGTCCCCCTCACCTACCTCGTTGCGTGGCGTGAGCGAAGCTCGCTCGATGTGCGTCGAGTGTCATGGGCTATCGCTGGGCGGGTGCCCGGTACCGTGCTCGGATCGGTCGCTGTGGTCCTCCTCGATCAGCGATGGCTGGCTGCGATGTTCGGGTTCGCACTTCTGCTCGCGGTGACGCTGAGTGTCGCAGGCCTCGGCGTCGACCCGACGAAGCGGGCGATGTTCGTGGCCGGCGTCGGGTCGGGGTTCATGGGGACCGCAACATCTGTCGGGGGCCCACCGATGGCGTTGCTACTCCAACGCGAACAGGGCCCTGAACTGAGGGCTTCACTCGCTGCGTTCATGGCATTTGGCGCGACGTTCTCGCTGGTGGCGCTGATCGTGGTCGGGGAGTTCGATCGGCACGATCTCGTCATCACCTCGGTCTTGATACCGACTGTGCTCGTCGGGTTCCTCGTCTCGCGTTGGTCGAACCGCTACCTCGATCGCGGCTACACGCGTCGAGCGGTGCTCGCATTCGCTGCCCTCTCCGCGATCTCGATCCTGCTCCGCCAAGTGATCTGATCGCCGCGTCGGGCGTGGTATCCGCTCGATGGTGTCCGCTCAGCGGAATCGTTCGGGTGAGAGTTGGTCGACCTCGATGCCGAATCGCGTCACCGATGGGGGAAGGTCGGCACCGGTGACGAGCGCCGAGATCACCCCGGCCAGCGCAGGAGCGGTCTTGATCCCCGCTCCGCCTTGGCCCGCCAACCAGTAGAACCCCGGAGCGGTGGGGTCCTCGCCGACCACCGGGATGCGATCGGTCGCGAACGTCCGGAGCCCGGCCCACGTGCTCCGCACTCCCCGGACACGGATGGTTGTGGCCTCCCAGAGCGCGTCGGTCGCCATCGCTATCGCGAGATCGTCCGCGCGTGCATCGCACGGCTCGGTCGGTGTTTCGTCAGCGGGTGATGCAAGGAGCCCCGGACCTTCCGGTTCGAAGTAGAACCGGCTGTCCACATCCATCACCAGTGGCCAACCCTGCGCGTCGTCGATCGGGAACGTGAAGGCGGTTCGGAGCAACGGCCGGAGCCCGAGCCGGGGGAGACCGGCCCGCTCGGCGATGATGTCTGCCCAGGCGCCCGCAGCGTTCACGACGTGGTCGCACTCGATCGTCGCGCCGTCACCGCATGTCACGCGCCAGCCCTTGGCGAGCGGCTGGAGTCGGAGCGCCGGCGATGTGAGACGGAGGGTGCCGCCATGTGCGCGGAATCCGGTGAGGAATCCGCTGAGGAGGCGTGCGACATCGATCGACATCGCATCCGGTTCCAGCAGCGCGCCTCCCAACCACTCGCGACGAAGGACAGTGACGCGATCACACGCCGCGGTCACGTCGAGGAGGTCGGCCCGTATGCCGATCGACTGTGCCGATGCAGCGAGCGAGGAAAGTTGTCCGACCGACGTCGCCGACGACACCCACATCAGACCCCGCGGCGACAACAGGCTCGAGTCGGTGACGTCTGCGGGTGGATCGGCGAAGAACGCACGCGATGCTGCGGCGAGAGCGCACACCACGGGGAGGCCCGAGGTCTCGGAGATGACTGCGGCAGATCGTCCGCTCGCGTGCTGGCCCGGCTGGGCCTCGAGTTCGACGAGCACGACGTCCAGCTCGCGAGACAACGCCCATGCAGCGGACGCGCCCGCCACGCCAGCCCCGATCACGACGACATCGGCCGTGGCGCCGGACGTCACGACGGGGTGGTGCGAACGAGGTCGTCGATCACGCCGACCATGTGCTCCGTGGCTCGTGCCCTGGCGAGTTCGGGCTCACCAGACGCGATGGCGTCACGAATCCGTTGGTGCTCTTCCCAGCTCAACACGCTCCGATGATCGGACAACATCGAGAAGACCAGCTCCGTGCGGTTCCGGAGCGGCCCCGCGGTTTGCGCGATGTAAGGATTGCCGGAGGCGGACTCGATCGTCAGGTGAAAGCCGCGGTGACACTCGGCAGCCCGGACGAGATCGTCCCGTCGAGACGCCTCGACACCCTCGGCGATGTAGCTGTCGAGCGCCTCAACGCACTCCTCGGTACAGTTCCTCGCCGCCAGCGCCGCCGCATAGGCCTCGAGCACCGAGCGGACGCCAAGCAAGTGGACCAAGTCGGTGCGGTCGATTTCCACGACGTACGCACCCTTGCGCGGGATGACCTCGATCAGGCCGGTCGCCTCGAGCGCTCGGATCGACTCACGAACCGGGTTGCGGGAAACGCCGAGCTCTGCGGCCAACTTGTCTTCGTAGAGTCGAGTACCGGGCGGAAGATCGCCACGCAAGATCCGTTCGAGGATCGCGTCTGCGACCAGCTCGCGCAGTGTTCGATGATCGGCGCCGACACTCATGTGTTCGGACGCTCCCGCAAGGTTCGTACTCCAGTGGCATCGCGACTCATGCACTTCAGTATGTCGCGCCACACCGCCGGCAATCGAGCACGTCACGACTGTTTTGCGCTTCAACCGGCTGGGGAAGATGCTGAAGGGCTGGTCGACCGTACGCACGACCAGCCCTTCGTTCAACTGGTCACGACTTCGCGTCCGTCCGTTCGGCGAGCGTTTGGCACTCCCGGATTTGCGGCGAGGAGTTGAGGATGCGAGCCCGTTGCGGACTTCGTCGTTCCAGCGGCCCCGCCCGTCGCTCGGCCTCGTCGAACGGTGCACGGACGAGACGACATCGCCAGATCGGTGACCAATGGGCAGCCGACAGTCGGTTGGCCGGCGATCTCTGCAGTGAGCATCTCGGTCCAGATCGACGCACGCCGGTAGCCCCGGCGGTCGCGAACGCCGCGGCGGTGGACGTCCGATACCGCCCCCGGCACCGGGAACCATCACAGCCCAGTGATCAGATTCGTTCTGTACCGTTCGGCTGCTCGCTGATCGACCGTCGAAACCGGAAGGGTCTCGAGGATGACTCGCAAACGTTTCCAGTTTCGTACGAGCCTGACCGGTGTCAAACTCGGTCGAGCGGGCGCTCAGATCGGGGGAGCGCTGCAACTGGGGCGGGCCATGAAATGCGTCTGAAGCGTCACATCGTCCATGGTGAGGTGCTTCGGATCTTCGGCGCCGAGCGCCTGGAGCAGCAGCTTGGCGCCCTCCTCCCCGAGCCTCGTCGCATCGCGGTAGACGACTGCGATCGGCGGATTGTGCAGCTCGGCGATGAGCACGTTGTCACACCCGACGAATGACACGTCTCGCCCGACTTCGAGCCCGAGCTCGTGGATGGCTCTCAGCGCTCCCGCCATCAACGTGTTGCCCGCAGCGATCACTGCTGTCGGTCGTGGATTGCGCTTCAGCAGCGCCATCGCCCCCCGATAGCCGCCCTCGACGCCGAAGCTGCCCTCGACTGTGGTGCTCCGGCCGCCGCGTGCCCACAGGGTCTCCTCGATGGCAGTGCGACGATCGCGCGCAGGGAGTGCCGGACCGCCAGCGATGATTCCGAAATCTCGATGCCCGAGATCGAGGAGGTGATTGGTGGCTTCGGTCATGCCGGCACGGTGATCGAAGACCGCCCGCAGGGCGAGTACGCCCTCGGGGCGGTCACGGTCGAGCAGCACGATGGGCAATGACGACGACGCGAGGGCCCGAGCGACTTCTGGGTGATCCTCCTGGGTCAGCGACAGGAGCAGCCCGTCGACCTGACGGTCCTCGAGCAGCGCGATGTTGTCGGCGTCGAGATTGGCATTGCCTTCGGAGTTCGTGAGGATCATGGAGTATCCCGCCGAGCGCAACTCCCGTTCGGCGCCGCCGACGATGTCGGCGAAGATCGGGTTGGCGATGTCGGCCACGGAGAATCCGACCGACATGCTGCGCTGGCTACGGAGGCCTCTCGCCAAAGAGTTCGGGCGGTACCCGAGTTCTCGAACGGCGTTCGTCACGGCGGCGCGCATCGTGGCACTGACGTCGGGGTGTCCGGACAGGACTCGCGAGACCGACGAGATCGCCACGCCAGCACGCTCGGCGACGTCCTTGATCCCTGGCTTCGGTGCGGGTCCGCTGTTGACGTTTCCAGACATTGCGACCATTCTGGCCCATCGTGTGGCTACTCAGCCGGAAATCCAACATTGGGAAGCTCTGCGACAGCTGAAGCGCCGCAGAACCAGGGAGTTCGGTGTTCGGTTCTCGCCGAGTCAGCGGTCGGCTCGGTACTTCTCGATGAATGCCTCGTCGTAGTGCCACCCGAGACCGGCACCTCGTGGAACTTCTATCTGGCCGTCGACGAGTTCGGGCCGATTCAGAATCAGGTTCCACCAGATCGGGTCGCGATCCGGGTGGAAGACCTCGAGGTAGGTGCCGATCGACTGGCTGGCGAGCAGGTGGGCCGCGATGTGTGGTTCCTCATGGTGTGCCAGCTCCACGCTGTACACGTGAGCGACGGCGGCATTTCGCCGCCAGTTGGTCGGGCCGCCGGCCCACGACGAGTCGAAGTTGCACACGTCAATAGCGCCGGCGTGCATGAGGTCTCGGCATCCGCCGGGCGAGTGCTCACTCTGCCCGGCGCACACGGGGATACCACCGCGTGCACGCACCTCACTCATGTCCCGCGCATCGTTGGACCAACGGCACGGTTCTTCGAACCACCGGATGTCGAACTCCTTGACGCGTTCACAGAGCCGCAACGCCTCCTGCAGCGTGTAGCCCTGGTTGGCGTCGATCGTGATCACGAAGTCGTCGCCGGCGGTATCCCGGCAAATGCCGACTCGCTCGGCGTCGACCTCGACCGGTTGCGATCCGAGCTTGAACTTGCAACCGCGAAAGCCCATCGACACCCATTCTTCGACTTCGGCTTTGATCTGGTCGGCTGGGCCGTAGTAGCCGCCGATGATGTTGACAGGAAGCCGATCGCGATAACCGCCCCAGATCTCGTACAGCGGCCGATCGACGACCTGTCCGTACAGATCCCACAAGGCGGTGTCGACGCCGGCCAACGCTACGAGGCCGATCCGTCGGTCGCGAAGCTGGTCGAAGGTGACCGGAAAGGCGAGCTCCCAGCATCGTTCGATGGCAAGCGCGTTCTGACCGATGAGTCGCGGTGCGATCTCGTTGGTGACGACCTTCATGATCTCGAACATCGTGTGTTCCTCGTCGGCCGCGTACGCGGTGCCGACGAGACCGGCTGAGGTGTGAACCCGCGTCAACACGGTGGCGCGATGGGTCATCGAGTAGTAGCTGCCCTTGTACTCCCGCCCGAGCGGAACCAGGATCGGGATCTGCTCGATGCTCGTGATCTCGAGCGCCTCGCCCGGTCGTGGAATGGTTGAGCTCATCGGAGCGTTCATTCGTGCGGTGTCCCTTGTCTCATCCTCGGCATCAGCGTTTCAGCAGTCAGGATACGTTTCCAGAAACTGACCTTATTCCCTTCTCAGCATGGCATGCAAACGATTCCCGTCCATTGATCACACATCGTCGGGGACCACCAAAGGTTTGGGGTCGGCGAATCGATCGAGCACGTTCTGTGTGACGCGACTGACCGAGTTGGCGTACTCGGCGTGGCTGAGGCTCCCGGTCCATGCGATCGATCCGACCGAGAAGACCGCTCCACCGTGTCCAGTCTCGAAGAACACCATGTCGGCTCGGATCGGATCCTGCTGGCGCGACGGGTCGGGGAGCGTGTCCAGAATCGAGGGGACCATCAGGTCGTACAGGTTGCTGTGCCCACCGGAGGATGCCACGACCACGCTGTGTCGTGGCGATCCCTTGGTGATGTCGTGACGGTCGATCTCGTACCCGGCAGCACCGCCCTGCAGGATCCCGAAGTCCCCGATCACCGCATCGGGGTCGAGGCCGTCGAAGATCCACGACACGCGAGGATGCCGGCTCGACGGTGATCGCTCGTAGTAGGTGCAGGCGTCGAAACCCTGTGTGATGAAACCGACACCGGTCAGCGCGTTCTCGGGTCGTCCGATGTTCCGCCACAGCCCGGTCGGCAGACCGGAACTGCTCGACGCAGCTTCAGCGTGGTTGACACGCCAGAGGTTGTCCTGTCCCGGCCGCCTGACCTCGACGATGTCCGGGCTGCTCGGCGGGATCTCGGCGGCCGAGTAGAACCCGTTCCCTCCGAGGTACATCAAACGACCACCACCGGCGAGGTACTGCTCGTGGGCGTCGATCTGGGGTCGGGTTGTGTACTCCGGGTGCGAGCCGGTGAGCACCACCCGGTACGGATCGAGCGCTGCAACTCCTTCGGCGTTGATGTCGTCGTCGGTGATCACGTCGAACTCGTAGCCCATCGCATCGAGCCAGTCGACGATCATCAGATCCAGACAGAACTTGTACATCCGCCCCGTCGGCCTGAAGTTGGTCACCGGCCGATTCATACTCGAGTACACGACTGGGCTGCCGTCGCGATGCACGTCGTAGGTCGACCTGCCGAGTTCGGGCATCCGCAAGAGCACGAAATCGGTGCTGTCGAGCACCGTCAACCGACCGTGGGCAAGCTCGTTGAACTGAGCGGTGACGCGAAGGTGCATGTTGGCGTAGGCGCCGTATGTCGTCGTCGGAACGATGAACGCGATCTGAGCTCGGGGGCTGTCGGCTGCGGGACGGACGAAGAACGGAACGTAGAACTCCGGAGTCGAGTCGTCGGCCGGTTGGACCCGCAGGGCGTAGCAACCGCTGGCGAGATCGACCGGAACGTCGTACGTCAGGCTGGTCTTCCATCCGGCGTCGGCGAGGTCGGTGTCGTGGAAATGGATCGCGGCGTAGCCCGACGGTTGCGCCATCCAGGTCAGGTGGTCGCCTGTCCATCCGGCACCACGGATTCCGCGAGTCGGCATGTTGTGCACGGATCCGTCGTATCCGTTTGGCCCGATGTCGCGGATTCGGTCGGTCGGGATGTCGATTGAAAAGTCCCACTCGGCGAGAGGTGCTGCACCGGGAGCGATCGAATCGAAGAGTCGCGGGCGCTCGACCTTTCCGTTGAAGCAGGTCGCTGGAGCGTGATGTGCGCGGTCGGCGTCGAACGAGGCGGCGAAAGCGAGCGACGAACCCGCCAGTGACGCGCCCGGAGCTGGCGGGAACGCTGCCGTCACGGCATGCTCGGGACGCTCGAGTACGCCCACGTCCGGCACGACGCTGCTTCTCAGTGCGAGCACGCCGGCAACGAGGTCGAGCGT
>JBBKWQ010000212.1:0-6591 GCA_037969115.1 Ilumatobacteraceae bacterium | reverse complement strand
AGGTGAGATCTCACCCAGCAAGGCCGTCGCGAACGTCGGCAGGATGTGCTTCATCTGCGAGTCGTAGGTCTCCCGCGTTCGTGCTCGCAGATTGCGCTGGTCGAGCCACCATGCCGCGTACTCGTCGAAGCGCATGTTGCCCGCCTGCGGATCGCGATAGGTGCCACGCGCAAGGTCGGTCTCGACCGACGCGAGGTAGACGCGCGCTTCGGCTTTCGTCGCAAATGTGGTGTGGGCGGTGATGCGTCGACCGAGGTGCCGGTAGCGCGCTTGGTAGCGGCCGCTCGGCAATTTGCGTATCGACCCAAAGGACCTCGTCGTGCCCATTGATGCCTCCTGTTGACTCGTGCCCGGGGCACGTTGGGGGCACGACAGACCTGTCGGCGAGGTGTCTCGACGGTACTCCTTTCGGGGGAAACCGTCAATACGCTGGGCTTATCCAGCCAAAATGATTGGAGCGGACGACGGGAATCGAACCCGCATCATCAGCTTGGAAGGCTGAGGTTCTAGCCTTTGAACTACGTCCGCTAGAGGGGCCGAGGATAGCGGCGCACCACGCGACATTGCAGCGCACCGTGGGTGGAGCCATCCCGCCTTCGCCCACTGGTTCAGCAGTAGCGTCGGCGCCAATGTCGATCGAGACCCGCAAGAAGGTGCTGTGGGCCGTTCGCGTCTCGCTGGTGCTCGCGGTTGCGTTCAGCGTGGCGTTTCCCGGTCTTCCTCAGTTCGAGGGCAAGGGGATGGCGTTCCGGGCGCCCTTCTACCTCGCCCCGCTCGTGGTCGTGCCGGTGGTCTGGCGCCGTCGCGGATCGCACCCCGAGTATCCGTATCTCGTCGATGCACTCGTGATCGCCCCGTTCCTCGCCGACACGTTGGGGAACGCCTTCAACTTCTACAACTCATTCGATCGAACCGACGACGTGCTCCACTTCGTGAACTGGATGCTGTTGATGGCGGGCGTGACGATCGCGCTGTCGAGGCTGGGACTGGGCCGGCTCAACGCGTGGACCATGGCATGGGGACTCGGCGCGCTCGCCATCATCTGGTGGGAGTTCGCCGAGTACATCGTGCAGGAGCTGGGCACAGCCGGACTCGGCCTCACCTACGGCGACACGATCGGTGACCTTCTGTTGTCGAGCACAGGGGGAGCAGTCGGCGCGGTCATCGTCACGCGCTTCTTCTGGCCGACACCGACATGATCAACGATGTCGGAGCAGATTGTCACACCGTCTCGTCAGGATGACGCCATGATGAAAGCAATGGAGGAACCATCCGCTGCGAACGACGCACTGGTCGCCAAGGTGCGCAAGCTGCTGGCCATGGCTGAGCAATCGCCCAATGCGCACGAGGGTGACTCGTTCTCGCGCAAGGCGGCCGAACTGATCGCCGAACACCGCATCGATCCCCGCCGGTTGCAGGAACGGAGCGGCGACGATCTCGACGTTCGCACGTGGTCGATCGGGCGCGGCGCCTACGTTCGTGCTCGGTTGGCGCTGCTTCAGGCAATCGCCGAGGCGTACGGATGCAGCGTGGTCTTCCAGGCCGGTCGAGATGGAACCACTGCCTACGTCGCCGGCTACCGGACCGACCTCGAAACCACCGACGTGCTGTATCACTCACTGCACGCACAGGCGACCGCACGACTCACGTCGGAACGGCGTTCCACGGGAGCCGCCACGCAGAGGTGGAGGCGGTCGTTCCTGTTCGGCTACGCAGCCCAGGTGGCGGCGATGCTCGAGAAGTCGCATCGCAAAGCCGTCCGGAACACCCATCCGTCGAATGCTGCGGTACCGGCCCTTCGTGCCCGCGAGCGTCAGGTCGCCGACTTCGCGCGAAAGGAGTTCGGTCGCGTCCGAGCTGCCCGTCGCGCTACACCGGCCAGCAGCACCGGATGGGTGGCGGGGCAGCGCGCAGCGGCGAGCGCCGACATCGGCCGCACCCGCGTCGCGAGCCGCAAAGCGATCGGTCGAGGTGCTTGATGGCCGCAGCTCGTGGCGACCAGGGCCGGGCCGAGGTGTATGCGGCCGAGTTGATGGCCTTCGAGGGCACGTCGTACGAGACGGTCCTACGTTTCGCCACGGTCGACCAACTCGCCGATGCCATCATGAGCGATCCCTGGTGGCCGTGCGCCCGAGTGCACGTTCGAGAGGCCCGCTCCGACGCATCGTCGTCCACCACCGTGGCCGCGGGTGACGGCGTGTCGATCCGGCTCGCACCGCCCCAAATGACGAGAGCGACGGTGGTGCACGAACTCGCGCACGTGGTGGCTGGAGTCGAAGCCGGCCACAACTCGGTGTTTCGGCGAGCGCACCTCGACGTTGCGGTGATCGGGCTAGGTGTCGAACCGGCTCGCTGGCTCGCCGACGCGTACGCAGCCGCGGGGCTACCCATCGGCGAGCGAACCTGGAACGTGCCACTGCGAACCGACCGCCAAAAAGGCGGCCCCGGATCGATCGCGTTGTAGCCGGTCATCCGATTGCGTCGTCGAGCCAGTTCACCAGTGATTCGAGCGCCGGCGTCGAACGGTTCTTGGGCCAGGTGAGGAAGTAGCTGCGATCCGACGCGACCTCTGGGCCGACAACGGTGAGGATGCCGTCGGTCAGGAGGTCGTCGACCAGCCCCAACCATCCGAGCGCCACGCCTCGTCCGGCAACCGCCTGTTGCAGTACCGACGGATAGTTGTTGAACGTGAGGCGGCCGGCGGGCGATGGCACGCGGAGGCCGAGTGCGGCGAACCACTCGGTCCACGACATCCACGGCCGGTCGGCGGAATCCATGTGGAGCAGGGGAGCGGCCAGCACCTCGTCCGGTGTGCTCGTCGGGCTCAGCCCCCACTCGGTCGCCAGTTGCGGTGTTGCGACCGGCGCAACCTGCTCGGGGAAGAGCTCGCGCGAATCGGAGCCTCGCCACGTTCCGGTTCCCACGCGCACCGCCGCGTCATAGGTTCCCCCGGTCAGCTCTGACTCGCGATCGAAGAGCCAGAGTCGGAGGTCGCTCCCGGTGAGCGCATCCTGGAGCGAATCGAGGTGCGGAACGATGACCTGCTGAGAGAAGCCGGGTGGCATCGCCAACACGAACACGGTCGGCGTGTCCGTGATCTCGTCGATGACGTGCTCGATCGAGCTGAATCCCGACTCGATGCCCTCGAGCAGGCGGCGACCGGCGTGGGTGAGCTCGCTACGGTTCGATGCCCGTCGGAACAACTCGACGCCGATCGAGTGCTCGAGCGACCGAATGTGGCGCGTCACGGCGGGTTGGGTCATACCGAGTTCCGTGCCCGCCGCGGTGAAGCTCCCGAGGCGGCCGGCGGCTTCGAACACGGCGAGCCGTTGGAGCCGGTCGACCTGCCGGACGATCTGCCTGAGTGCCATAACGTGATGTTATGCCAACTCTGAGTGATCGATGGGTGTTCATCGCGCGCGTCGCTCACCAAGATGGGCCTTGTGAGTGTGACGTTCCCCCTTCTGGCTGCCTCCGTGGTCTCCAACGATGTCGTCGTCGAGATCCACGACGACGGCCGCCGACTCGCCCTCCGTACCGGTGGATCCGCCGTCGTGCTCCATCCGCTGTGGCTCCGCGAACGCTCGACCGCGGCGGGAGCAGTCGACCCGACCAATCGGCAGCGGCTCTACGAACCCATGGACATCACACTCGACCTGCGGTTGCTCGAGGCAATCGTCGGCGACGACCATCTCGACGTCGAGTTCTCCGACGGTCACCGATGCACGTTGCAAATCGCCGATCTGCTCGTCGATGCCGGACTGCTCGACAGCCGGGAGGCGGCACCCCAACCCGTGCGATGGCACGGCGCCGTCGATCCGTTCCCCTACGTGGAGTGGGGCGGCATCGAAGCGCTCGACCCCGACACTGTCATCGAAGCCCTCACCGCCTACTACCGGTATGGGTTCATCGTGGTGCGGAACACACCCACGGAGCCGGAATCGCTGCATGTCATCGCCGGTCGGTTCGGCCGTGTGTCGGCAACCGGGTTCGGTGACCTGTTCGACGTACGTACGGAGCCCAACCCCACCGACATGGCCTACACCCCGGTCGGGTTGAGTGCGCACAGCGACCAGCCCTATCGCCGTCCGGTGCCCGGCGTCCAATTCCTCCACACGCTCGTCAACGATGCTCCCGGCGGCGACTCCACAGTCGTCGACGGCTTGACGGCAGTGGAGGCCATGGCAGCGTTGGAGCCGGACGGCTACGACATGTTGCGCTCGACCGACGTCGAATTCCGATACGACATCGGAACCGATGTGCTGATCAACCGCGCCCCGATGATCGAGTACGACGGAGCCGGTCGCTTCTGCCAGCTGCGGTTCTCCCCCCGACTCGACTTCGCCCCCGCTGTCGGCATGGACGCGCTCGACGCGTACTACCGGGCCCGGCGTTGGCTTTCGAACTACCTCAATGACCCTGCCAACCAACTCCAGTTCGGGATGCGGTCGGGCGACGCGATGATCATCGACAACCACCGGGTGCTTCACGGCCGCACCCCTTTCGACCCGACGCGGGGCCGGCGGCACCTGCAAGGGTGCTACATCGACCACGATGGTCCCGACACGATGTGGCGGCTCGCGATTCGGGCGAAGCACCAGCGGGCGGGAGGCTGACCGATGACCGAACCGACCTTGCAGCGCCGCTCCCACGACGGCGCCACTCCTGACGGAGTGGTGTCGTTCACGTCGATGGCCGACGGGAGCCAGGCCGACTACCAACTACTCGACCGCTACGAACGACTGCACGCGGCGACGCTGGCCGACCGCGTTCTCGACACGCTCGAACGTCTCACTGGCTCGATGGGTGGCTACCAGATCACACGACTCGAGCACTCGCTGCAATCAGCGACCCGCGCCCGTCTCGACGGCGCTGACATCGACTGGGTGGTGGCAGCACTCGTGCACGACATCGGCGACGAGCTCGCGCCCTACAACCACTCAGCATTCGCAGCGGCGATGCTGCGGCCCTACGTGCGAGAGGAGGTGACCTGGGTGATCGAGCAGCACGGCGTCTTCCAGAGCTACTACTACGCCCATCATCTCGGCGGCGACCGCAACGGGCGAGATCAGTTCGCCGGCCATCCCTGGTACGACCTGTGTCTGGAGTTCTGTGGTCGCTGGGACCAGAACTCGTTCGACCCGGACTTCCCGATTCACGAACTGGATTCGTTCGCCGATGCCGTTCGCGAGGTGTTCGGTCGGCCGGCGTGGGACGCGACCGTGCTCGCTCCCGGCCCGGTTTCGTTGGTTTCATGACCTCGCCGGTCGACCTGTCAAGCGTCCGCGTCGGGTTCATCGGTCTGGGCAACGTCGGGGGGAAGCTGGCGAGTTCACTGCTGCGCAACGGCGTCGACCTCACGGTCCGCGACCTCGATCAGGATGCGATGCGTCCGTTGATCGACGGCGGCGCGAGGGTGGCGAAGTCACCCCGTGAGTTGGCCGAACGGTGTGATGTGGTGATCACCTGCCTCCCGTCGCCGGCCGCGTCCGCGGCCGTTCTGGAAGCCGCCGACGGACTCCTCGCGGGGTGGCGAGCCGGCTCGATCTGGATGGAGATGTCGACCACCGACGAGTCGGAGGTCCGACGCCTGGGCGAGATGGTCGCAGCGCGTGGGGGAGCGGCCGTCGATTGCCCGGTATCCGGTGGTTGCCACCGCGCCGCCACCGGGAACATCTCGATCTTTGCCGGCTGCGACCGCCCCACCTTCGACGCAGTCATGCCGTTGTTGGGCATACTCGGCCGCGACATCCTGCACACGGGGCCCCTCGGCTCGGCGTCGGTGCTCAAGGTGATGACGAACTACCTGGCCACCGCTCACCTCATCGCCGTCACCGAAGCGCTCACCACGATGGCCGCTGCGGGACTCGACCTGGCGACCACCTACGAGGCGATTCGCATCTCGAGTGGTAACTCGTTCGTTCACGAGACCGAGAGCCAGGTGATCCTGAACGGCTCGCGCGACATCAACTTCACGATGGATCTCGTACTCAAGGACATCGGCCTGTTCCAGACGATTGCCGATCGGGTCGGCGTGCCCATCGAGATGAATCACCTCATGATCGACATCTTCAAGGACGCGGCGGCCCGATACGGCGACCGGGAATGGTCCGACAACGTGATCCGTCGTCTCGAGGACGCCACCGGCTTGTCGATCACCGCGGACGGTTTCCCCGACATGATGATCGATCACGAGCCGGAAGCTCCTGGGCGCGAGGTGAGGCCATCCGGCCCAATTCGACAATAGGGTCAGCCCGATGTTCCGGCTCGCCCGAGTGCTCGTTGCGATCGTGCTGTTGGCCCTGACCGTCGCGTCGAACCCGACGAGGTCGACGGCGTCGACGATCTCGACGCACGAGGTCAGACTCACGTTGCCGCAGGCGGGTCCGCTCGGCAGCGTCTCGTTCATCGGTGACTCGGTCGGCATCGGCTCCGGTCGGTGGTCGCCGACGCTGCCCGACCAACTCAGTCAGCGGGGATGGGGGCCGATCCGGTTCGATGCGGTTGACGGCAAACGCACGGGTCTGCCACCGAACTGGCCATCGCGCTACAACGCGAACGAGACCATCCGTGCGTGGCGCGCGGCAGGGT
>JBBKWQ010000211.1:0-9691 GCA_037969115.1 Ilumatobacteraceae bacterium | reverse complement strand
GTGCCAGGCTGATCCACCAGAGCACCCAAGCGAGTCCCCATCATCCACGGATGGTGGGGACTCGCTTGGGTGCTCTGGTGGATCAGCCTGGCACTCTGGGTCGGGTTCGTCTACGCCACTCTCATCGCCATCGTCACCAGCGCCGACAAACCCGCACTCGGCGGCGGCATCAACGGCACCTGGTTCCTCCTCACCGTGTCGACACAGTCCGTCGTGGTGCTCGGCGCGCTCCTGCTCAGCCGACATCCGAGCGAGGCGCTTGCGTTCACGCTGCTCGGCGCATTCACACTCGGTATCGTGCTCTACGTCATCGTCATGACCATGGTTTTCCTACGCTGGACGTTCCACCCCTGGGAACCAACAGAAGTCGACCCACCAGCGTGGATCGCGGCCGGCGCCGTCGCGATCACCGTACTGGCCGGCTCCAACGTGCTTCTCGCCGCACCCGACTCCAACCAGTTGCTTCGGCTCGCACCGTTCATCGAAGGCCTCACGGTGCTCGCTTGGGCAACCGCTACGTTCTGGTTCCCGCTGATGGTCGCCATCGGCGTGTGGCGCCACATCGTGCACAGGGTCCCGCTTCGCTATCACCCGTCGTACTGGTCGCTCGTCTTCCCGATCGGCATGTACAGCGCCGCCACGTTCCGCATGCGCACCGCCATCGATCTCACCGTCCTCGAACGGCTTCCACAGCTGGCGCTCGTCGGCGCACTCGTCGCATGGTCGGCAACCTTCGTCGGCCTGGTACATCTCGGGGTCACGGCCGGCCGAAACCGGCTGGCCGGCGGCCACACCGGTCGCGGGCAGTGAGCGCAACGCCGGGGCGGGCGGCTCCGGCATCATCCTGAGTCGGACACGATCTCGTTGATCTGCAGATTCACGAGCTGGAGGAAACGATCGGCGAGCCGGTCATGCCGGCCGGTCGCGACGCTGCGACCGGCCGGCATCCGGGGGGATGGACCTGCACTCAGTTGGTGTTGCGCGGGCTCGCCGACGTGTTCAGGCTCGGCGGAACAGGCTGTAGCCGCCCGGGCCGACGAGGGCGGCTGCGACGAACAGCACGAGCGCCAGAATGAGCTGGCCCTGAATGAGTTGGACGATCCCGACGATCACCAAGATCGCAGCAATGATCCACAACACGGTGGCATTCATGACGGACTCCTTTTCGAAGATTGTGGCGTCGACCGAGGTGGCCGACCACCCTCTTGTGCCCGCTTCTCGCCAACTCAAACATGCCCGCTGCCTCAAACATGCCCGCGGCGCAACCTCGGTTGCGGTCTATGGCGGACCTCAACGAGATCGAACGCGCGTAGATATCAGACGCGCGTTGATTCTGTAGCGGCCTGGCGGGCAGGGCCCGGTCCGCCGCGACACAACGGCCATTGGTCACGTTTCGGTGTGGACGCGCGCGGGTAAACGCTCGGGCATCGATCACCTTCACGTGAGGAGACCTCCTTGGCTGCCAAGACCGCAAAAAGCTCGTCGTCGTCGAAGCGCACCACGCGTCAGACCAGCGACAGAACTTCCGAACAGGCATCAGCATCAGAACCCAGTGGTGGCGAGACCCATCAGATCGCCGGTGATGACGTTGCAACGTTGACGACTGCGCAAGGTGTCGCGATCGCCGACGATCAGAACAGTCTCACGGCCGGTGATCGGGGCCCGACGCTGCTCGAAGATCATCTGATGCGCGAGAAGATCTTCCATTTCGATCACGAACGCATCCCCGAACGAGTTGTCCACGCCCGCGGGTACGGGGCGCACGGCTACTTCGAGAACTATGACAACCTGGCGTCGCTGACTGCGGCAGACGTGTTCTCCGAAGCGGGGAAGAAGACCGAAGTCTTCGTCAGGTTCTCGACGGTCGCAGGGAGCGCCGGGTCAGCGGACCTTGCTCGTGACACCCGAGGGTTCGCGGTCAAGTTCTACACCGACGCAGGAAATTGGGACCTGGTTGGCAACAACATGCCGGTGTTCTTCATCCAGGACGCCATCAAGTTCCCCGACCTCGTCCACTCCGTGAAACCCGAACCTGATCGCGGGTTCCCGCAAGCACAGTCGGCTCATGACAACTTCTGGGACTTCGTGTCGCTCATGCCCGAATCCATGCACCACCTGATGTGGGTCATGTCGGACCGTGGCATCCCCCGCTCGTTCCGAATGATGGAAGGCTTCGGTGTCCACACCTTCCGATTCGTCACCGCAAACGGTGAATCGAGCTATGTGAAATTTCACTGGAAGCCGCTGCTCGGTGTCCAGTCGGTCACCTGGAACGAAGCAGTCAAGATCAACGGTGCCGACCCCGACTTTCATCGCCGCGACCTGTGGAACGCGATCACCGCCGGCGACTACCCGGAGTGGGAACTCGGGGTGCAAGTGTTCGACGACGACTTCGCCGACTCCTTCGAGTTCGACATCTTGGATGCCACCAAACTGATCCCGGAAGAGATCGTGCCGGTCCGCCCGATCGGGAAGATGGTCCTCGACATGGTGGTCGACAACTTCTTCGCCGAGACCGAACAGGTGGCGTTCTGCACGCAGAACATCGTGCCCGGTATCGACTTCACGAACGACCCGCTCTTGCAGGGCCGCAACTTTTCGTACCTCGACACCCAACTCAAACGTCTCGGCTCACCGAACTTCACCCACATCCCGGTGAACGCACCACGTTGCCCGGTCGCCCACTTCCAACAAGACGGGCACATGGCCATGACCAATCCCGTCGGCCGAGCCAACTACGAACCGAACTCGTGGGGCACGGGCGGCGGGCCACGAGAGAACCCAGCGACCGGGTTCCGGACCTTCACCGCCAGCGAGGCCGGAGAGTCGCGGCGGGTACGACCGGAATCGTTCGCCGACCACTACAGCCAGGCGCGCCTGTTCTACCGGTCGCAGACCCCGATCGAACAGACCCATCTCGGCGATGCGATCGTGTTCGAGTTGTCCAAGGTCGAAACCAGCGACATCCGGCACCGGGTGATCGCGTCGCTGCGCAACGTCGACAACAACCTCGCCCGCCACGTCGCGGACGGTCTCGGCGTCGAACAGCTTCCGGAATCGCTCGAACCAGCACGCACCACGATCGACCTCGACAAGTCATCGGCATTGAGCATCATTGCGAACCCACCGGAGAGTTTCCGGGGTCGCCGCCTCGGCGTGCTGGTGTCACCAGGCGCAGACGCAAAAACGATGCGAATGATCCGCAAAGCAGCTGCAGCGGAGTCCATGACGGTGTCCATCGTGGCGCCGACCGTCGAAGGTGTCACCGACAGCGACGGCGATCCCGTCGAGGTCGCTGAGAAGATCGATGGCGGTCCGTCGGTACTGTTCGACGCGATCGCTGTCGTCGTCGCATCCGAGCATGCCGACAGCCTCGCCGCGATGCCCGGCGCCCAAGACTTCGTCAGCGACGCCCACGCCCACCAGAAGTTCGTCGCCCACAACGACGCTGCCCAAGCCATCTTCGACGTCGCAGGAGTACCGGTCGCAGACGCATCGGGATATCACGTCCTCGACGGAACCCGCAAGAACGCTGACGCATTCATCGCAACGTGTCGTGGTGTGCGGGCCTGGGACCGAGACGTCTGAAAGCTCGACAGTCAGCCATTGCCAGCCGCTTCATCTGAATCTTGCTGCTCAAACTCGCCGAACGTTCGCCGGATCGGCGAACGCCGATGCGAACTGCTCCCTCGACGTGATCGGAGTTCACCGATGCGAACATCATCTCTGCTCTCGAACAGGGCAAATTGGGAGGCACATCGCAGAGTCGCAGTCGACTGGCGGCCGCCACCGGTCCCCACGACGGTCGTTGTTCCACACCCGGACGACGAAGCGCTCCTGTTCGGCGGGCTGATCCAACATCAACGTCAGCGTAGGTTGGACGTGCACGTCATCGCCGTCACTGACGGCGAAGCCTCCTACGACAACGTCGACGCCCGACAGCTCGCTGCCACACGTCGGCGCGAGCAGGACACCGCGCTCGAACGGCTCGGTGTCGGCGCGTCGGCGATCACACGCCTCACGCTTCCCGATGGTGGTCTTGCGGCGCACGAGAACACGATTGTGCGAGCGATCGAAGACGTCGGTCACGGGTTCATCGCCGCCCCATGGGTTCACGACCATCACTGCGATCACGAGGCGTGCGGACGAGCAGCACTCGATGTCGCCCGTCGCAGCGGAGCCACGGTCGCAGCGGGACTGTTCTGGGCATGGCACCGCACCGACCCTCAACAGCTCGAACATCGCCTCGCCAGCCTCCACCTCGATGAAATCCAACGCGACGCCAAACTCGCAGCGATCAACGCACACTCCAGCCAACTCGTCGCCGACACCCCGATGCTCACCGCCGACGCCCTCACGCCGGCCACATGGCATCACGAGTACTTCGTCATCTCCACATACCCGCACGCCCCAGTCGAGGCCACCCGATGACCGCACCAGCCGCTCGGCCAACGATCATTCATGTTGCGGTCGTCATCCCAGCACGCGACGAAGCTGCCACGATCACGCACGCGCTCGCAGCGGTCGCCGACGCCTGCACCCCGCTCGTTGACCGGATCACGGCATCGTGTGTTGTCGTCGCCGACGCCTGTACCGATAACACCGCCGACATCGCCCGCAGGTGGACGAGCGACTCCACCCGAACCGGCGTGTCTTGGTCGATCATCAAGTGTTCCGGACGCAGGGTCGGCGCAGCACGACGACTCGGCACAGCCGCAGCGATCGCCGACGCCGACGCACATGGCGTCCGGTCGGAGTCGATGTGGCTAGCCCACACCGACGCCGACACCGTCGTCGATCCTCAGTGGCTCACGATGCAAATCGAGCTGGCCGACCACGGCATCGACGCCGTAGCTGGGATCGTTGAACTCGACACGACGGTGCCAGCTGCCCTCCAGCACCGGTTCGCCGTGCACTACCCGGTCAACGCCGATGGAACCCACAGCCACGTACATGGCGCCAACCTGGCCATGCGCGCCAGCACCTACCTCGCCGCCGGCGGCTGGGCAGATTTCATGACCGGAGAGGACCACGATCTTTGGAGGCGCCTCAACAGCGTCGGTGCGTGCATGTCTTCGACCGCCATCACCGTCCGCACGAGCGGCCGGATCGATGGACGCGCCCCGGACGGGTTCGCCGCAGACATCCGATCACTGATGGCACCAGAGGTCGTGGCATGACCAACCTGTCGGTGTTCGAGGCAATGGCACGCGAGGGAGCCCTCGAGCTGCCTTTGCCCGGTCGGGGTCACACCGCAGAGCGACACATGAGACTCTTCGACATCGCTCGTCGACACCCCGTGTCGGTCGCGCGTCTCGTCGAGGCCCACACCGACGCCGTCGCGATCCTCTCCGAAGCCGAACGCGACCCCACACCCGACGCGATCTACGGGGTGTGGGCGTCGAACAGCCCGACCACCGGCGTCCACGTCCGCCCAACGAGAAGTGAACGTGATGTATCGACGTCCGGCGACTCGGTGATCAGTGGGTCGATGCCGTTCGCGTCCGGTCTCGGTTGTGTCACCCGCGCACTCATCACGGGCACAGCATTGAAGGGTTCCGATGAGGCAGTGCTGGTCGACATCGACGCACGCCCCTGCGACACGATCGTCGTCACCACCGACAACTGGGCCACCCCGGCCCTCGCGGACTCCAACACCGGCTCGATCAACTTCCACGACCATCCGACCAGCACCGCTGACGTCGTGGGACCCCCCGGCTGGTACCTCGGCCGTGTCGGGTTCTGGCACGGCGCATGCGGCCCCGCCGCCTGCTGGGCTGGAGCGGCCGCAGGGCTGATCGACGCTGCCGTGCACCTCGTCGACGACAACGCTCACCGTCGAGCCCATCTCGGCGCGATGCGCAGCCATTTGTGGGCACTCGAAGCGGTTCTGCGACAAGCCGGCACCGACATCGACCGACAACCCGCCGACACCCACGAGGCACAACACCGAGCGCGAGCGTTACGCCATCACGTCGAACGCACCGTCGCCGACATCTTGGACCGGTTCGGGCGCGCCTTCGGGCCGCGCCCGTTCGCGCTCGACACCGACCTCAACCAACGCTGGCTCGACACCCACCTCTACACCCGCCAGGACCACGCCGAACGCGACCTCGAAGCCCTTGGACACCTCACCAGGACCAACTGCGACGATGACTGACACCGACGCCGGCTACTTCGAGTCGATGTACAGCAACGGACCCGACCCATGGGGGTTCGATCACCGATGGTACGAACGCCGCAAGTACGCGCTCACACTCGCCGCGCTGCCCCACGGACGGTTCCGGCGTGGTCTCGAAGCCGGATGCGCGAACGGCGCACTCACCGAGCTTCTCGCCGACCGCTGCGACGAACTCCACGCATTCGATTTTATCGAACCCGCCGTGCGGCGAGCAACCGAGCGGATGGCCGCGCATCCCGACGTGCACATCACGCACGGACGGTTCCCCGACTGCTGGCCGACCGGTACCGGCGACCTGGTCGTGTGGTCGGAGATCGCCTACTACCTCTCGCACGAATCCGCCCCCGTCGCACTGCACGGACTCCAGCAGTGGCTCGAACCGTCAGGCACCCTCATCGCCGTCCACTACACCGGCGAGACGAACTACCCCCGTCACGGCACCGACATCGGACGCTGGCTCGACCGCAGTCAGTTTCTCGAGCGGACAACGCAACTGATCGATGAACAATTCGAACTCGGGGTCTGGCAGCGAGGAACCTGACGACGAGCCATCATCAAATCGGGCCAATCCTGAGGTCGTCGCCGTCGGTGATGGGCGGTGTTTTCAGGCGGAAAGGTTTCTGGTCCCGACCCTGGTCGGTGGTTACCGAGCGGCATTGCGGCTCGGGTTCGGAAGGCGATCCGTTCGCAAAGCGGAGTCGGCGAGTTCGTCCGGCAGCCGGACCGTATTCTGCTTCGTCAGGTCCGATGGGGGTACGCAGTATGGTCGGGCCCCGGTACCGAGAACCACCCCCAACGAAAGGTGAACGAGCCGATGAGCGACGCCAACTTGACCGACGACGGACCCAACCCGTTCGTCACGAACATCGAATCCGACACCCTGGCCAATGGGAACTACCGCACCACCCGGTGGACCGGTTCCAACATCCAGATGACGCTGATGAGCATCGAACCGGGCCACGACATCGGGCTGGAGGTTCACGACGATGGTGATCAGTTCCTGCGCGTCGAGGCCGGCACGGCGCGGGTCCAGATGGGTCCGGCCGAGGACGACCTGTCATTCGACCGCGAGGTCGGCGACGACTGGGCGATCCTCGTGCCGGCAGGGACGTGGCACAACGTCACCAACATCGGCGACGAACTTCTCAAGGTCTACGCCATCTACGGACCACCAGAGCACCCCCACGGCACGGTGCATCCGACCAAGGCCGACGCCGAAGCCGACGACCACCATCACTGACCCTGAGCAGCAAGCGTTCGGTGACGCCAGTCTTCACCGACTGCGTACGTGCCGCTCTCGAGCTGCGGGCGGCTTGACCAACCAGACACGTTCTGATCGGCGTACCGTTGGGAAGTGGGAGTGGGCTTGCGAGTGCGGCGCTACGAGTCGTCGGATGCGAAGAGGTGCTGCGACGTCATCAACGACGCGATCGTCGTGATGGATGGCCTCAACGGGGCAGCGCGTGCTCACATCAGAACGAACAACGTCCCTGAACGCCTGGGGCCCGATCTCGAACAGTGGATCGCCATGGTCGTCGAATCTGACGAAGGACGCATCGTCGGTCTCGGAGCACTCGACGATGACGAGATCAAGCGGGTCTACGTCGATCCAGCTGCTCAGAGACATGGTGCCGCCCGAGCGCTGATGTCGGCCCTGGAGGCAATCGCTCAGTCGCACGGGCTCAGCAGAATTCGACTCGATGCGTCTCCGTCGTCGGTCGGTTTCTACGAGTCCCTGGGATATCTGGCCGGTCGAGCTGACGGCCTCGAGATAGGGGGCGCGTCGTTCCGCTTCGTGCACATGACGAAGGACCTGTGTGTCGAACCCTGATGTCGGCACGAGGCGGCGGAAGAAATCTGGACGGTGCACCATGTCAACGCGGCGACAACGCGGACGAACCCACGCAGAACTGGCAGGGAGGATGTTGTTGGATGCACCGGCTGCAAGCGCGCCTCGTTCGATCGGACGTTGGTGTGAGAATCTTGGCCGACACGGAAATCGAGCCAAAGGGAAAAGACGCATGAGTATCACCAAGATCATCGAAGTTGTCGGCAGGTCGTCGGAGAGTTCTGACGCGGCCGTGAAGAACGCATTGGCCGAGGCGAGCAAGAATCTGCGCGACGTGAAGGCATGCGATGTCGTCTCGGTCGGGCTGCGCGGCGACAACCTCGATGAGTGGGGTGCTCTCGTGCGCATCTCGTTCCTCGTCGAGAGCGTGACCGAGTAGTCGGGCGCGGGCTCGCAGTCGCACAGCATTCTTGACGCTGGACCGACCGTCATCCAGGTGGTGCCGCTGACGAGCACGCCGAGCAAAGACGCGGCTCCGTGTTCGTGGGTCGGTCAGGTGACGTTGAGTTCGATACAGCCGAGGTGGCCGAAGTCGACGACGAACTCGTCACCGGCCCGACAGTCGACGGGTCGGGTGAACGAGCCGGCGAGAATTGTCTCGCCCGCATCGAGAGGGACACCGATTCTCTGCAGCCGGTTCGCCAACCACACGATGCCCATGACCGGGTCGTTCAGGACGCCGGCACCCAGACCGGTCTCCTCCACCACGCCGTTGCGCGAACAGATGGCCCCGGCCCACCTCAGTTCGCCACGGCGCGCCTCCTCGATCGACACCCGCTCGGAACCCACGACGATTCCGGCATTTGCAGCATTGTCCGAAATCGTGTCGCGCACGGTGCGGGTCCGACCGTCGTCGGGATGCACCCGATACGAGCGAGCGTCGATCAGTTCGAGTGCGGGCACGATGTGGTCGGTCGCGGCGTACACGTCGTCGGCGGTGAGTTCACGATCGAGGCGGTGCGGCACGAGAGTGTCCTGGAGGACGAACGCGAACTCCACCTCGATCTTCGGATCGAGGTAGTGCTCAGCGGCGATCGAACCACCGGACGTGATGAACATGTAGTCGAGCAGTGCGCCGAAGTCCGGCTCGTCGATCTTCATCGCCATCTGCATCGCCCGGCTGGTGAGCCCGATCTTGTGGCCCCGGACCACCGAACCGTTGCCGACCTGCAACCCGATCCAAGCCGCCTGGATCGCGTAGGCGTCGTCCAGTGTGATGTCGGGGTGGGCTCGGCTGACCGGGTCGATGGGCGTCGCCGTGACCCGTGCTTCCTCGTGTGCGGCGGCGATCTCGACGATCTGGTCGCGATCGAGTGTCAACGCCATCAGAGCTTGCCCAGCTTCGGGATGGTGTGGGTGTCGTAGGCGATCGAGATGTTCTTCGTCTCCATGTAGAACTCGAACGAGTACTCGGGGCCACCGTCACGCCCGATCCCGCTGGCCTTCGTACCCCCGAACGGTGTCGGCAGGTGCCGGACGTTCTGACTGTTGACCCAGATCATCCCGGCGTCGAGCGCTCGGGCGACCCGCTGCGCGCGACCCGTGTTGCCGGTCCAGATGTAGCCGGCGAGCCCGTAGTCGACGTCGTTGGCGATCGAGATCGCCTCGGCCTCGGTGTCGAACGCGATCGCGGTGAGCACGGGACCGAAGATCTCCTCCTG